>DASSHA010000071.1:0-42785 GCA_035693145.1 Candidatus Limnocylindrales bacterium | reverse complement strand
ATCGTCGACGACTGCACCGGCCTCGCCGGCACGGTCGCCGGGGTCGGCGTCGTGACTGGCACGGTTGTCGAGACAGCGCAGGGATTCCATCTCCAGACAGCGTCGAACTTCGTGTTGACGTTCGAGTTCGTGGATGGTTCGTCGGGCACCGGAACGCTCGTCGAGCACCAGTCCTTCAACACGGGGCGCGGAGCGACCGTCTTCACGAACGCTCACCTCGATACGCTCACGCTCTTTGCCCCCGACGGCTCGCTCCTGGTCGACGCGTCGTTCCGGCTCGTCGAGCATTTCACGATCGGCCGAGACGGCAGCGTGCGAGCCAGCTTCGAAATCGGGCACTTCCGGGGCGACTGCTAGAAGCGTCCGCGACCGGCATCGGCGACGGTCGAACCGGAAACGCGCTCGGCGCCACAACCGGCGCCCTCCGGTCGTCCAGACGATGACGCCGGGCGGTGACTGGCAGGCTGATGGACCGCCCGGCGTCGCCATGTCCGGCGGCGCGAGCGTCAGAAGCCGAGCGCCGCCAACCGGGCCGACATCCGGCGTGCCGCCTTCGCGCGGTGAGAGATCGCGTTCTTCGCTTGGGGCGTCCATTGGCCGAACGTTCGACCGCCGGGCGGCTCCGATTCGGGCTCGAAGATCGGGTCGTAGCCGAAGCCGTTGGCGCCCTTCGGGGCCGCAGCGATCCGTCCGCGACACGTCCCGCGCGTCTCGGCGACGATCCCGATCCCGCCCCGCGGGCTCGCGCGCTCCGGCAGGGCGAGCGCCAGGACGCAGACGTACCGCGCCGTCCGCCGTGCGGGCGGCAGGCCACTGAGCTCCGAGAGGAGCTTGCGGTTGTTGTCGTCGTCGGTCGCGTGCTCGCCCGCGTAGCGACGGGTTCGGACCCCGGGTCGCCCGTGGAGCGCGTCGACCTCGATGCCCGAATCATCGGCCAGCGTCGGCAACCCCGTGGCCCGCCCATAGAAGCGAGCCTTGAGACGGGCGTTCGCCGCGAACGTCTCGCCGTCCTCGACCGGTTCGATCCCCTCGGGGACACCGGCATCGCCGAGCGAGACGAGCTCGGCGTGATCGAGCGCGAGGAGCTGGCGAAGCTCGCGCAGCTTGTGCTCGGACCGGGTTGCGACGACGAGGCGCGGCCGCGCCGGTCGCAGGTCGGGACGTGGCCGATCCCCGGGCGGGATCAATCCGCGACGTCTCCCGTCGGAACGATCCCGGGGAAGGATCGATCCGACACCACGAAGGGCTCGCCGATGTCGCCTCGATCAACGTGAGGGATCGAACCGACCTCCCGGCGTCGAACGTGATCCCTCTGAGGGATCGTTGAGCCCAACCGACTACCGACGGACGGTTGCGAGGATTTCCGCCTGCGCGGCGAACAGGCGCTCGAGGCCGCTGTTCGCGAGATCGAGCAGCGCGTCGATGTCGGAGCGGGCGAACGGCTTGCCCTCGGCCGTGCCCTGCAGCTCGACGTACGTGCCGGCATCGGTGCCGACGACGTTGAGGTCGACCTCGGCGTGCGAGTCCTCCGAGTAGTCGAGGTCGAGCATCCGGATGCCGCCGACGATCCCCACGCTCACCGCGGCGACCTTGCCGACGAGCAGCCGCTCCATCCCGTACGTGATGAGCGCGGCGCCGAGCGCGACGTAGCCGCCGGTGATCGAGGCGGTGCGGGTGCCGCCGTCGGCCTGGAGGACATCGCAATCGACCGTGACCGTCCGCTCGCCGAGCCGGCCCAGGTCCACGACGCCGCGCAGCGATCGACCGATCAGCCGCTGGATCTCGTGGGTCCGGCCGCCGATCCGCCCCTTGGCCGACTCGCGCTGCGAGCGCTCGGCCGTCGCGCGCGGCAGCATCGAGTACTCGGCGGTCACCCAGCCAGTCCCCTTGCCGCGCAGGTGCGGCGGGACGCGGTCCTCGATCGTCGCGGCGCAGAGAACCTCGGTGTCGCCCATCCGGATGACGCACGAGCCCTCCGCCCACTTCTGTACGCCGAGACGCATCGAGACGGGCCGGAGCGCGGTTGGCGCGCGGCCGTCCGAACGGACGACGGCGGGGCGGTTGCCGATGGTCATCGAAGCGTCTCGGTCATCGCGGTCTCCTGCTTGGCACGGTCCCACAGCTCGTCCAGCTGCTCGAACGACAGGTCGCGGAGGGCTACCTCGCGCTCGGCGGCGAGGCGCTCGACGACGCCGAACCGGCGCCGGAACTTGTCGTTGGCGGCTCGGAGCGACCCTTCGGCCTCGAGCCCCAGCCGGCGGGCGACGTTGACGAGCACGAACAGCAGGTCGCCCAGCTCCTCGGCGCGCTCGGCGGGATTCGACGCGGCGCGCAGCTCGCCGACCTCCTCCTCGACCTTCGCGAGCACACCCTCGATCGACGGCCAGTCGTAGCCGATGTTCGATGCCCGCTCCTGCATCTCCTGGCTCGCGGCGAGCGCCGGCAGCGACCGACTGATCCCGTCGAGGGCGCTCCGCCCGGCCACATCCTGGCCGTCGGCAATCGCGGCGCGTTCGGCCGCCTTGATCCGCTCCCACTGGCGGTTCACGTCGGATGCCGTCCGCGCCTCGACCTCGCCGAAGACGTGGGGATGCCGGCGGACGATCTTCGAGGCGATCGCGGCCTGGACGTCGGCAAGATCGAAGACGCCTTCCTCTGCGGCGAGCTGCGCGTGGAGGACGACCTGGAGCCAGAGATCGCCGAGCTCGTCGGCGAGGGCCGGCGTGGCCGGGTCGGAGATCGCGTCGTAGACCTCGTATGCCTCCTCGAGGAGGTGGTTGCGGAGCGAGAGGTGCGTCTGCTCACGGTCCCACGGGCAGCCGTCGGGGCGCCGAAGCCGCTCGGAGATCGCGGGCATGCCCCACGGGCTCGCCAGGGCATCCTCCGCGGGGATGGGGCCCAGGAACAGCGGGCGAGCGAGATCCTCCGCCGAGAGCTGTTCGACCGTCAGCCCGTCGCCGGCGCCGAACCGTCCGACGGGATGATCCGCGGGGTACAGCCTCCGAAGCAGCGCGACCGGGTCACGGCCGGCGGGTCCGGCCCGCCCGGGGAGCGGCGGCGAGTCCTCCGCCAACGTCTGGCCAGCGAGCTCCGCGGACGGCGCGATGACGAGGACCCGGGTCGGGTCGATCGCGGTCGCGACGAGCCGTTCGGCCGACACGATCGCGAAGCCACCGGCCGGGTCAAGGGACCAGCGGCGCCGCGCCTCGCGGACGAGCTCGTCGATCATGATCCGTCGTCCGCGCGTCAGGACGTCGGCGCGGTTGCGTCGAGCTCGTTCTTGATCGTCGCCTTCGCCTTCTGGGTCGCGTACCAGTTGTCGAACACCGTTCGGCGGAGCGTTGCCGCCTGGGTCGGATCGGGAAGGCGGGTCTGCTCGGCGGAGATCTTGAACAGGTACCAGCCGTCGTCGGGCACGTCGAGGAGCGTGCTCACGCCGGGCACCTGGGTCGCGAAGATCGCGTCCTCGAGCTTCTGATCGAGCTGGTGACGCGCAACCCAGCCGAGGCTCCCGTCGGTGTCGTGCTTCGGCCCGTCCGAGTACTGCCGGACGAGCGCGGCGAAGTCGGCGTTCGCGCGACTCGCGTCGAGGGCTGCGTTCTGGGCCCGCGATTCGGCCGGCGGTCGCCGATCCTGGAACAGGATCACGTGCCAGCCGAACTGGCTCTTCACGGGCGCGATCAGGTCGTCCTTCTTGAGCCCGTTCTTGAAGATGGCGTCGGAGAACGCACGGTCGAGCTGGTCCGCGGTGAAGTACGGCAGCTCGCCGCCGGCGCCCTTGCCGCTCGGGTCGTCGGTCTCGGCGTTCGCGATCTCGGCGAACTTCGCCTCGAGCTCGGACGGTTTGCCGGCCAGCGCGGCGAGCTTCTCGTACGCCGCCTGTGCCTCGTCCTTCGCCTTGGTCCAGGCCGGGTCGTCCGCCTTCAGCGCGCCGATCGCCTGGCTGTCCGTCAGGTCGTTCGGGGCATAGAGGATGTGGCTGACCTTGACCTCGTCGCCGGTTCCCTGGCTGACCGAGATGTGGATCTCCTGGACCTGCCGCTGCGGCGACGGGTTCTCGACGACCTCGGCGATGAGCTTTTGGCGGAGCGCGTCCTTCGTCGCGTCGGCACGCACGGCGGTCTGGTACGTCGACAGGCTGATTCCGCGGTTCTGGAACGACTGCTGGTACTGGTCGTCGACCTGCGCGGCAAGGACGTCGGTCACGCGTCCGATCCGGTAGACCCCGTCGATCCCCTCCACGACGTCGGTCGGCGTGTTCGGCGCTGCAGCGAAGACCGCGCTCGCGAAGCCCGTCTCGAGCTGGGAATCGTCCGCCGTGAACCAACCGAGATCGCCGCCGCCGCTCGCCGACGAATCGTCGGAGGTCGATTTCGCGATGTCCTCCCACTTCTTGCCGGCCTTGAGATCGGCGAGGGCCTTGTCGATCTTTGCCTTCGCCGCGGCCTTCTGCGCGTCGGTCGCCTCGGTCTTGTTCGGATCGATCGCGGGCGTCACCGAGATCATCCAGACGTGACGCTCCTCGGGCCGCGTCGCCTCCTTCGTGAGCGCCGCCTGAACGTCGGCGTCGCTGATCGTCAGCCCCTGCTGGCTCGCGAGCTTCGCCTGGAGCGTCGCGTCGATGAGGTCGTCGAGCACGGCGGTCGAGATGTCGTTGCGATCCTGCTCGATGACGGCAAGGCGCTGATCGCGCTGGTCGGCGGTCACGCGGCCGGCGCTGAAGTCGTCCCGGATCCGGCCTTCCTCCGCGTCGAAGCGGAACTGCTCGATCCGATAGCGGTCGCGGTACTGGTCGCGGGTGATCGAGGTCCCGTCGACGTTCGCCACCTCGCCGAAGTGGTCGCCGTACCAGCTCGCGGCCGCGGCGCCGGCGAGGATGAGCACGCCGACGGCGACCGCGAAGGTGAAGAAGATGTTCGTGAGGAGTGTCCGGCGGCTGGTGCTGTCGAGCGTGCGCGACCGGCGTGAGGCCGGCCGCGTGGCCGGTTTGCCTCTGAACGTCATACGGGGTGGCCTGGCTCCAGGAAGTTCGACGGGACCGACGGCAGTGCGGCGCCGTCAACGTCGACGGCCGGCGGGCGCGGACGGGATACGTCGTGCCGGCCGACGGGACCGCGCGATCTTATCGCATCGCCTCCCGCGCCCCTGCGGGCGCGCAGGTCAGCGCCGGCCGGCCCGGCCGCGGATCAACCCGGCCACGAGGCCGAACGCCGCGCCCAGCGCGAGGGCCCCGCGCCAGTCGACCAGCGTCCGGACGGGACCGTCCGTGCGTGCGGCAAGCACGACCAGGGCGCCACTGCGCGGCCCGAACGAGGCGTTCCCGGCGACGACCAGCCGCGAGAATGCCTGGTCCAGCCGGACATTGCGTGCGAGCGTGGGGCCGAGGTAGCCCTGTCTGACGCTCACCTCGCCGGCCATCGCCGCGCCAACCCCGCCGAGCTCCACGAACAGGCGCTCGCTCCGGGCGGCTCCGATGCCGCCGAGCGACACGCTGACGTCGTCGGCGTCGACGCGGCCTGCCCCACCGCGGTTGATCGAGACGGATCCGCCCTCGACCCGCTCGACCGACCCGCTCGAGTGCTCGACGTTCGTCGCGCGAGGCTCGTGCTTCGAAGCCGGCGCGACGACCGCCCGTTCCGCTTCGGACCGCGCCTCGGCTTCCGCGCCTGCGAGATCGTGCTGCTCGTCGGCCATGGTGGCTCCCTCACTGCTCGCCGGTCGTCGCCGACCGTGGCCGTTCAGGCTACCCCGATCCGGTCGCCGGACGGCCCGGTGTATCCTCCCGCCGCCCGGCGATCGGCGTCACACGATCCACCGGCCAGCCATCGGAGAGGGCATGACTCCCACCTGCGGTGACGCGAGCGCGTGTCTCCGTTCGACGCGTTGAGGGACGGAATTCAATGAGCGGACGCCGCCTCGGCGTCGGGCTGGCCGCGGGCCTCGTCGCCGCCGCGCTCGTCCTGCTGGTCGCCTTCCAGTGGCGGCCAGCGGCCGTGACGTCGCGGAACGAGAGTCCCGCACCGTCGGTCGTGGCGGCGGGATCGCCGACCCTGGGAACCTCACCGACGGCCAGCCCGAGCGGCGCGATCGCGTCGATCACGCCGTCCGCGCCGCCCGCCACCTCGCCCTCGCCGACGCCGACGGTCGGGCCGTCCCTCGTGCCGGGACCGCTCGACGGCCTGCCGACGAGCGCGGCGGCGGCGGCACAGCACCCCATCGCGGTCATGGTCGACGACCTCGGTCCTGCCCGACCGCAATCGGGCTTCTCGGCAGCCTCGATCGTCTGGCAGGCGCCGGCCGAAGGCGGGATCCCGCGCTACATGATGATCTTCAACGAGAAGGTCCCGAAGTCGGTCGGGCCGATCCGCAGCTCGCGGCTCTACTACATCGCCTGGGCTGCGGAGTGGCGGGCGGTCTACGTCCATGTCGGCGGGTCGCCGCAGGCGCTTGCGACGCTCGCCTCGAAGGGTCACGGTCAGCTCGTCTACAACGCGGACGGCTACCGCTACGAAGGCCGCTACCTGTTCCGGATCACGACACGCAACCCACCGCACAACGAGTACTCCGACGCGGTGCATTTGCGGAGCCTCTCGAAGCTCGTCGGGGCGAAGGATGCGCCCCTCACGCCGGCCTGGACGTTCGGACCCGACGCGCCCGTCGCGAGCCGGCCCGTGGGCGGCAGCATCGACGTGAGCTATGCCGCGAACCACATCCACTACGCCTACGACCGGATCTCGAACACGTATCGCCGCTCGGTGACGGGCGAGAAGGTCCAGGTCGATGCCGCAACCGGTCAGCGCGTCGCACCGAAGAACGTCATCTCGATCGTCATGCACTTCGGCCCGCTCAACGACGGGCATCCCGACAAGAAGCGCCTGGAGGCGGACTTCGTCGGCTCGGGCCGGGCGTGGGTCTCGACGAACGGCGTCACCGTGCGGGCGACGTGGCGCAAGGCGTCGATCACGGCACCGACGCTCCTGTTCGACGCCGCCGGACGACCGATCCGGCTGACCGCCGGTCAGACATTCGTCCAGGTCGTGCCGTCGGCGGGCGACCTGCGCTTCACGACCGGACGAGCGGCACCCGCGGGGCGACCGTCGAACGTCCCCGGGCTTCGGTGACGACAGCCGTTCGAGCGGCCGTCGGGCGTCAGCCGGGCGCGACGGCCTCGGCGTAGACCGCGCGCGTCGCCGCGGCGACGTCGGCCCAGCTCCGCCGAGGACCCCGCGCTCGCCTCAGCGAGTCACCGGCGACGGTCGCGTGGAACTCGTCGTCGGACCAGATCGCCTCGAGGGCGGCCGCCAGCCGGTCCGGCGCACGCGGCGGCACGAGGACGCCCGCAGTCCCGACGATCTCCGGCAGCGCACCGACCGCCGAGGCGACGACCGGCACCCCGCAGGCGAGCGCCTCGATGACGGCGAGGCCGGCCGCCTCGCTGACCCGTGGCGCGAGCGCCGCCCGCGCACCGGCGACGAGCGTGGCCAGGCGGTCGGCCGGCAGCGACGGCGCGTAGGCGAAGACGTCGCCGAGCCCGCTCCGGAGCGACGCCCGCGCGAGCGCCGCGCGGTCGTCCGGCGACGCGTCGACGACGAGGATCCGTGGCGGCCATCCGCCGCCCGGATCGAGCCGTGCCGGGCGACTCCGGCCGGCGAGCGACCCGAGCGCCGCGAGCAGCGTCGGCAGATCGTGGCGCGCGTCGTGGCGCGCCGGGTAGACGAGGTAGCGATCCGGCAGGCCGAGGCGTACGCGTTCGGCCCGGGCGCCTGCGCCGATGCCGGCCGCGGGCACGAACGCATCGCGCGCCGCGAGCGGCACGACCCGGAGGCGCTCGGGCGGGACGCGGAGCCGACGCGCGGCCCGGCTCGCGACCGCGTGCGTCCCACACATCACGACGGTCGACTCCCGCAGCAGCTGGGCGCGGAGACGGGCTCCGAACCGGGCACTCGGCGTCCGCTGGAACGCCGCCGGCAGCTCCCAGGCCGCAAGGTCGAGCAGAGTCGCGACGACCGGCGCGCGAGAACCGAGAGGCGGGATCGTGCCGGCGGCGTGATAGATGCGACCGGCCGCCCCGCTCCGCCTCGCGAGCCAGCCCGTCCCGATCGTCGCGCCGCGAATGAGGAACGGATCGACCGTCTGGGCCGCTGTCTTGAGGAACCGCGTCGGCGGGATGAGGCGGCGGCCTGCGACGGGCAGGCCCGCGATCTGCGCGTCCGGGTCGGGAAGGTCCGGCCGGAGGACGAGGACGAACGATTCGCCGGCGACGGGCGAGGCGACGAACGCGCGGAGCAGTCGCCCGAGATAGGCCGCCGTCACGGGCGCCTGGTCCGGCTCCTGGAGCGGCCGGACGTCGACGACGACGCGAACGCCGAGGTCAGGCGCCACGAACTCGACGGCGAACGGCCGACCGGAGCTCGTCGAGGCGAAGGGCGACGACGACGACGAGGGCCTCGACGACGATCCGGCGGCTCATCTTCGACTGACCGATCCGGCGGTCGCGGAAGGTGATCGGGACCTCCCGAATCCGCGCGCCGGCCCGGCTCGCGCGGTACGTCATCTCGATCTGGAACACGTAGCCACCGGCGTGGACGCCGCCGAACGGGATCGCCCGCAGCGTCGCCGCGCGCCAGGCCTTGAATCCGCCGGTCAGGTCACGCGGGCGAAGACCCAGGACGACCTGGGCGAACCGGCTCCCGCCACGGCTGATCAGCCGGCGGCCGATCCCCCAGTCGGTGACCCGACCGCCCGGCGTGTAGCGAGACCCGATCACGAGGTCGGCCTCGCCGCCGGCGACCGGACCGGCGATCGCCGCCAGGGCCGCAGGGTCGTGCGACCAGTCGGCGTCCATCTGGCAGATGATCTCGGCGCCACCGTCGACGGCGACGGCGAACCCGTCGAGATAGGCGCGCCCCAGCCCCTGCTTCGCCCCACGGTGCCGGACGCGGATTCGAGCGTCGACCGTCGCGAGCTCGTCGGCAATCCGGCCAGTGCCGTCCGGCGACGCGTCGTCGACGACGAGCAGTGTGGCCTCCGGCACCGCGGCGAGGATCGCCGCGGCGATCGGACCGAGATTCTCGGCCTCGTTGTACGTCGGGAGCACGATCCACGTGCCTTTTCCACGGAACGGGCTGACGAGGCCGTCGTCCGGGCGCGTCGGCTGAGCGTCGCCCGGGTCGTCGATCATCCCGGCGAGTGTATCGGCCGGCCGAGCGGGGCCGAGGCCCCTGTTCGGCGAGCGCCTGCGGTCAGCGAGTCCAGCCCGTCACGTCGACGATGACGTGGGCGTGCGAGCCGCTCGCGCCGACCCAGACGAGCGAGATCTTGCCGCCGGCACCGATCGGCACGGTCACGCCGTTCGCCCGGATGTCGCCGCGCGGGACGTTGAGCGTCGAGGTCGCGGGCTTCGAGGTCGCGGCGGTCGTGACGGCGAGGTAGCCCGCGCTCGTCGCACCGACGACGGTCACGTTGAGCGTCGCGGCCACGGCGTCGGTCGGGATGCCGGCCGCGCCGCCGAGCTGGACCGTTCGCGGCGAGCGGTTGGCCAGCGCGCCCGACAGCCGGAGCCCGGTCCGCGAGTCGAGGAAGCGGACGGGCCCGAGGGGCGTGAAGGTCGCGTCGGCGTCGCTGTCGATCCGGACGCCGAAGCGCACGAGCTGGTCGGCGGTCACCGGCATGCCCGACGGCGCGGCGTAGCTCCGGCCGCTCTTGAGGCCGACCAGCTGGAGGACGTACGTGCCGTCGGCGAGGACGCCGCCGCCGACCCGGCCGTTCCAGGCGTAGGTCTGGGCTCCGGCGCCCTGGTGGCTCGTCAGGGCGACGGTTCCAGCCAGCGATCCGGTCGACCGGAAGACGCGCAGGCTGAGCGAGTCGAACGCGAGCGCGTTCGTCCACGCCAGGCGCAGCGTGTCATGGCGGCCGTCGCCGTTCGGCGAAAAGACGCGGTTGCCGGTGCCCGCGAGACCGAGATCCGCCGCTCCGGCAGCGAGACCGTAGCCGGAGATCCCGGCGTCGACCGTCGTCGCATTCGGGGCGAGCCGCGGCACGACGAACGAGTCGGTCGCGCTCTTCGCCGCGACCCACGCGCCGACGCGGACGTAGCCGGTGGTGCCCCAGCTCGCGATCGGCCCGCTGACCTCGTACCACGTGTACCCGTCGGCGCTGACGGGGCCGCCGGTGATCGCGAGGACGTCGTTGGTGCTCGCGGTACCGAGCGTCGCGGCGGAGGTGTCGGGGGCCGCCCGAACGCTCAGGCCATCGACCCGCACCGTCCCGAAGCTTCCGCGGGCGAGCGCGGGGGCGGCACCGGTCTGCGAGACGTTCCAGGAGGACCAGTTGCCGCTCGTGTCCCGGGCCCGCGCCCGGAACGCGTAGCGGTGCCCGTCGTGGCCGATCCAGACGTCACTCGTCGCGGTCGTGCCCGTCCGCCACGCCGCCCACGCGCCGCCGTCGACCGAGACCTGGACGTCGTACGCCGCGATCCCGGCGTCGTCCTTCCCGGTCCACTTCACGACGATGCCCTCGTCCGGCGCGGACGACGGCAGCATCGTGACCCCGGCCTCGGGAAGCGTCGTGTCGTGCAGGAACTTGTCGTTGAGCGCGTCGTACAGCTCGGGTCGCGTCCCGTCGTAGCCGAGCGCCCACATCCCGACGCCGCGCAGCGCGTAGCGGTTGACGAGGTCGTACTTCGCCCGCAGCGCCTGGGCGTCGTCGACGTAGAGCTCGCGCCAGGTCGTCACGCAGCCATACGTCGCCGTGCAGTTCGACTTCTTGTAGGCCGTCCAGGCGACCTGCTCGACCGGGTCGTAGTGGCGGCCCTCCTGGGCGAGCAGGTCCATGGCGTTGTCGTACGTCACGCTCACCGAGCTGCCGTACTTCGTCCCGGACTGGTTCTTCGCATTGAGCAGCGACGACGTGGTCGACCAGGCGCGCCCGTAGTACGGGACGCCCAGGATGACCTTCGAGGCGGGAACCTGGGCGAGGAACGCCTTGACGGAGTCGTTGATGTCGTAGGCCGACCCGGCGAGCGGAGCGATCGAACCGACCGGCGACGAGCCTGCGGTCCGGAAGTCGTAGCCCATGATGAAGATCGCGTCCGCGCCCCCGGAAGCCGTCGCCGCCGCGACCTGGTAGTTGCCGATGAAGCCTGTCGTGTCGAACGTCAGCTGGTAGCCCGATCGGACCTTGTTCAGCTCGCTGCGGACGGTTCGGACGAAGGTCGTGAACTCGTCGCCGTAGCCGGACGCGATCGGCTCGAAGTCGAGGTTGATCCCATCGGCGCCGCGGTCACGGACGGCCGCGGCGGCCTGCTGCGCGAGGCGAAGGCGGTTCGTCGCACTGCCGAGGATCGACTTCTGGACCGCCGCCTGGTCCGTCGTCCAGGCGAAGACGGACAGGGTCAGGACCACGCGCGTCCCGGCACTGTGCGCGGCGTTGATGACCTTCGTCATGTTCGAGCTCGTCCAGCCGCCCCAGCCGGTCGTCGTCGTCCCGTCAGCGTTCTTCTTCTTGAGGTTGCCAGACTTGTCCGCGCCGACGCTGAAGTAGGCGATCGTCGAGAGGAGGCTGTAGTTGAGGACGGTCGTGCTGCTGCCGACCTCCCAGTACGGCAGGAAGCCGAACACCTGGCGACGAAGGCCCGCAGCGACCGCCGGATCGGCCGGCGTCGCGGTCGAGGGGACCACCGCCGACGCGGGTTCGGCGTCGACCGGTGAATCGGGGCCGCTGCCTCCTTCGTCGGCGGGAGGCGTCGCGACGGGGATCGGCTGGCGACCGGGCGCCCATGCAGTGCCCTGCGCGCTGGCGGCCATCTCGCGACCGGTGGCGCGCCCGGCAGGGAGCGCGACGGGTCGCCGACCGGCGACCGGCCAGGCGTCGTCGGGGCGAGGCCGGAACGGGACGCTGACCCGGCCGCCCGGCTCGAAGGCGATGCGGTCGTTCTCGTGGGCGAGCGCGTCCTCGTACTGGACCGTCGGCTGGATCGGGCCGTCGGGTGCGAGCGCGACGGGGGTGTCGCTGCTGGCGAGCGTCCCGAGGTCGAGCGACGGGTCGCCGAGGGCCGCGTCCGCGTCAACTCCGGATGTCGCACCCCGTGTCTCGACAGCCGAGCTCGCCGGCGACGCAATCGGCGGCGTGGCCGGCACGGCCGGTCGGCGGCCGATCGCGAACGCGCCGGCGCCGAGAACCGCCTCGCTCGCGATCAGAGCACCGAACGCGACGGTGGTCACGCGGCGGAAAATCGATCGAGCGCGCGTGCCGCGGAGGCGGCCTTCGGTGGTGACGGTCACGACGAGCCCTCGAGCGCGGAATGGAGGCGGACGACGTGAGCAGTGGCGGACGAGCCGTCCGCGGCGGCGCGCCTCCCGTTCGGATCGCCTCGATCGTGCGGCGCGGCCGGCGGCCGAACAATCCGACCTTGGTCCCATCGGGGGCGGTACACGCGTGTGCGGCCGCTCGGTACTCGGCGGCGGGCGGGTCCCGGGTCGGGCTAGCGGTAGTAGCCGGTGACGTCGATGAGGAGGTCGATCGAGCCCGAGCCGCCGGCGTAGACGCCCGACAGCGTCCCGTCGGCCGCGAGCGGGACGATCGCCCCGTTCGCGCGGACGTCGCCGGCCGGGAAGTTGAGCGTCGAGGTCGCCGGCGTCGCGTCGGCCGTCGGGCTGAGGGTGACGTAGCCGCCCGCGGCCGCGCCGGGCACCGTGACGTTGAGCGCGACCGCGACCGCGTCGGACGGGACCCCGCCACGGCCGGCGATCTGGACCGTCCGCGGCTTGCCGTTCGCGAACGTGCCCGACAGCCCGGTCCCGTCGCGCGTGTCGAGCAGGCGGACCGGCGCCAGCGCGGTGAACGTCGTGTTCGGGACGGGCACGAAGGTCGACGTTGTGCCGAGGATGTCGTCGGTCGTCGTGGCGAGGTCGCCGACGGCCGAGCGATAGAAGCCGGTCGTGGACGTTGACGTCTTGACCTCGGGGTCGAGCCGGGCGTTCGCCCCGGGCCTTCGCGTCGACGCGTACGAGATCACGTGGTTGTGGAAGTCGGGCGCGGCGCGCCAGAGCTGCTCGACGGTCTCGTGCTTCGTGAACAGCGCGTCGAGGTAGTAGCCGAGGCCCATGTGCCCGTCGGCGATGACCGCGCTCGCCCCGGCGCGCAGGAAGCCGGCGGCGTAGTTGTCGGCCCGCTGCTTCGCGACGGTGAGGCTCGGTTCGGGATCCCCCGGCTCGGAGTCGCCCGAGGCGTAGCAGAGGTTGCCGAGCAGGACGATCGCGTTCGGTGCCATCGTCGTGATCCCCACCGAGTCGTACCCGTCGTCGCCGGCGAGGAAGGGCTCACCGTAGTAGACGTGCTTGTTGTTGCTCAGCGTCGAATCGTTCAGCCCGAATCCGTCCTTCGTCCGGTAGTCCGCCTGGTAGGTGTACGGGCTGGGCCAGCCGTTCCCATGACCGTGGTAGATGACGACCGAGGCGCCCTCGACGGCCTTCTTCACGGCGGCCCACGTCGCGTTCGGGCTGTAGACCTTGACGACGTTCGAGGTGTACTTGAGCGCGACCGCGGCCTCGGCATCGGCGTACTTGATGTACGTCGCCGTCGTCCCCTCCGTCGCACCGACGATCAGGACGACCTTCGGCCCGCCCGCCGCAGCGGCGGTCGGCACGGCCGGCGAGACCGGAAGCGCCCAGCCGACGAGGGCGAGGGCGAGGCTCCCGGCGAATGCTGTGGCGCGAACGTGCAAGGCGAGGCTCCGAATGCCTCACGCACCGGGGCGGCGAACGCTGGACCGGCGCTCGTCGGGCGAGGATGCGTGGACGACGAGCGTCGTTCCTCCGGGCTGCGCCGCCAATCGCAAACTCGTTCCGTCCGGCCTAGCCCCTCGGTATGGCGGGCGGTGCGGTCGGAGCGGGAGAGGGACGGTGTGGTGCGGTTCGCGCCGGATCGCGCGCCGGCGAGTGTCGTTGCGGTGCCGCAACGACGAGGCGGATCAGGATGCCGGGCCCAGGCTGGCGACGAGCTCCCGGAGCGAGGGGTTCGAACGGTCGCGCTGCGACAGGATCGGCCGGCCGCCGGGCGTCGATCCGACCGCCGGCCACGCGACCGCGGCGGTTGGATCGTCCCAGGCGAAGCCGAGCTCGTCGGAGCTGTCGTATTCGTTCGTCACGACGTACACGAGCTCGAGCGGTTCGAGCGCCAGGAACCCGTGGGCGATCCCGATCGGGATGACCACGCTCTCGTCGGCCGCGAGCTCGCGGGTCTCGACGAGCGGGCGATCCGCCCCCGTCAGCATCGGTCGAACGTCGACGAGCGCGACGAAGGCACGACCGGACGACACGATCCAGTAGTCGAGCTGGCGGCGATGGAAGTGGAGCCCGCGCAGCACGCCTGTCGCGGAGATCGACCGGTTCGCCTGGGCGAAGCCGCCGTCACGGAACCAGCTCGCCCGCCACAGCTCGGTGAACGAGCCACGCTCGTCGACGTGCCGGGTGAGCCGGCCCCAGCGGACCCCCTCGAGGAGCGCGTCGGCGCCGACGTGCTCGTTCATCGGGTCGGGTCGGCGGCGGCCGAGAGCCGGCGGACGAGCGACGGGACGTAGTCCGCGAGCGCCGCCTGCCACGGCCGGAGCGGCTCGCCGCCGGGGAGCGGCGTCGGTTCGAGGACCGCCCAGGCGGGCGGAGTCGACGCCCGCGGCCACGTCGCAGCCGGGACGTCGCGCGTCGGAACGTCGATCCCCGCGATCGCGAGGACGGCACGACCCCAGTCTGCGCGCGACGCGATGCCCGAGTCGACGAGATGATGGATCCCGCGATGCTCGCCGGAGCCGATCAGCTCGACGATCGCCTCGGCGAGATCCAGCGTGAAGGTGGGCGATCCGATCTCGTCCGCGACGAGCGCCAGCGGCTCGCCGGCCGCCGCTGCCCTCTCGGCCGCGGCGAGGATCTTCGCCGGGAAGTCGTTGCCCGGCGGCCCGTACAGCCACGCCGTCCGAACGATCGCAAGCTGGACGCCGGACACCGGTCGGCCGGTGGGGACGTAGGCCCCGAGCGGCGACCCGGTCACGCGTTCGAACGCCGCCGCCGCGGCCCGCTCGCCGGCGAGCTTCGACGCCCCGTACGCGTTGATCGGGTTCGGCTCGTCGTCCGCGCGGTAGCCGCGGCCGTCGTTCCGCCGGCCGTCGAAGACCTCGTTCGTCGAGATTGCGACGAGGTCGACGCCGCGGGCGGCGCAGGCATCGGCGAGCAGGCCCGTCGCCTCGCCGTTGCGACGCATCGCCAGGTCGGGCTCTCGCGCGCAGCCGTCGACGTCGGTCCAGGCCGCCGCGTGGACGACGACCTCGGGCCGGTCCCGGTCGAGCAGGCGGCCGAGCGATTCGGGCGTCAGCTCGTCGAGCTCGAAGTCCGGACGTCGCCAGGCGATCGGGCCGGCCGGCGCAAACGGCGCGTCGCCGAGCGCCTCGACCAGGGCGCGCCCCAGCCGACCGCCGGCGCCGGTGACGGCGACCCGCATCGCGTCAGCCGATCTCGGGCATCGCCGCGACCGAACCGGCGAGCCGGCGCCCGTACTGGCGCTCGTAGTAGGCGTCCCAGTCGGCCGACTTCGCGCTCCGCCACCACGCCTCGTGATCGGCGAACCAGGCGACCGTTCGGGCGAGCCCGTCGTCGAAGGACGTCCGGTTGCGCCAGCCGAGCGCCGCGAGCTTCGAACCGTCGAGCGCGTAGCGGCGATCGTGGCCCGGCCGGTCGTCGACCTGGCGGACGAGCGACCAGGGCTTGCCGAGCGCCTCGAGCAGGCGGCGCACGACCTCCCGGTTCGTCAGCTCGGCCTCGCCGGGCACGTTGTAGACCTCGCCGGACGATCCGTGGAGCATGACCCACTCGACGGCGCCGGCATGGTCGGACACGTACAGCCAATCTCGTCGCTGGAGGCCATCCCCGTAGAGCGGCAGCGGCCGGTCCTCGAGCGCGTTCGTCACGAACAGCGGAATGAGCTTCTCGGGATGCTGGTACGGGCCGTACGTGTTCGAACCGCGGGTGACGACGACGTCAAGCCCATAGGTCACGAAGTAGCTTCGAGCGAGGATCTCGCCGGCAGCCTTCGCCGCGCTGTACGGCGAGCGCGGGGCGAGCGCGTCCGTCTCGCGCGACTCCCCGGCCTCGACCGAACCGTAGACCTCGTCGGTCGAGACCTGGACGAAGCGGGGCGCCGTCGCGCGGTCGCCCGCGCGGGCACGCTCGAGCTTCTGACGGCATGCCTCGAGCAGGACATGCACGCCGAGGACGCCGGTGCGCAGGAACGCCTCCGGATCGAGGATCGACCGATCGACGTGGGATTCGGCGGCGAAGTTGACGACCGAGTCGGCCTCGGCGACGAGCGGCTCGACCACCGAACGGTCGGCGATGTCACCGCGAACGAAGATGAGTCGGGCGGCCTGCTCGGCGTCGGCGCGAACGTCCTCGAGGTTCGATTCATTGCCGGCATAGGTGAGCTTGTCGAGGACCGTGATGCGGGTGCCGTCACGCCGCGCGAGGATGCCGCGGACGAACGCGCTGCCGATGAACCCGGCACCGCCCGTGACCAGGAGACGGCCGCCGGCCGGCATGACCCCCGTCCCGCTCACGCCCTGGTCGCCCCGCTCGGCTGGGCACGCGTGTCGTCCGGGCGCTGCGGCGGCGGTGTGAGGCTTCCGTCCGCATCGTCGTCGGCGGCGAGCGCGGCCGCGCGGAGAAGCGACGGGACGGTTCCGGCGTCCGTCCAGTGGCCGTCGTAGACGCGCGTGAACAGCCGTCGGTCGGGGATGTAGTGGTTGAGCACGTCGGTGATCTCGAACTCGCCGCGCCCCGACGGCGCGAGGCGGTCGATGACGTCAAAGGCGTCCGGCCGGAGGAAGTACACGCCGATCGGGATGAGGTCGCTCTTCGGTGCGACAGGCTTCTCCTCGAACCCGACCACGCGACCGTCGGCATCGAGCTCGGCGACGCCGAACCGCTCCGGGTCGGGCACCCGGTAGAGGAGCGTGCCTGCTCCCCACGGCCCGGATTCGAACTCGGTCACGACCGGCTGGAGCGCGGGTCCGCGAAGGATGTTGTCGCCGAGGACGACGCAGAATGAGTCGTCGCCGACGAAGTTGCGGACGAGGCCGATGGCGTGGGCGATGCCGAGCGCGCCGCGCTGGTAGCGGTACGTCAGGTCGATCCCGAAGTGCGATCCATCGGCCAGGAGCTCGACGACGTCCCCGACGCTCTTGCCGCCGACGATGACCATGACCTCGCGAATGCCCATGCCCGCCAGCGTCTCGATCGGGTAGTAGATCATCGGCCGGTCGTAGATCGGCAGGAGATGCTTGTTCGTCACGATCGTGAGCGGGAAGAGCCGCGTCGCGGTCCCGCCGGCGAGGACGACGCCCTTCATCGGGCCGGAGCGTAGCAGAGCGATTCGGCCACTCCGGAACCACCGTTCGTACCGACGATGCCGCTGGTACTCCCGCGGCAGGTCCCGGCGCCGAGCCTGCCCGACGTCACGGCTTGCGCGACGGCGACGCGGACGACGCCGGCGCGGGCGAGCCGCTCGGGCCGGGCGTGTAGCAGGGGGTTTCGCCCTCGGGCAGCGTGTCGTCCGGACCGCCGCCGCAGACGGTCGGCTGCTGGTCCGGCGGCGGCAGGCCGCCGTCGTAGTTCGTGATGACGAAGACGTACTCGAGTCGGTCCAGGTCCGCCGCCGCGTCGAGGTACGCAGTCTGAACGACGTCGTTCGCATCGCGCCGGAGATCGATGACCTGGCCCAGGACGAGGCCCTTCGGGAATGGCGACCGGATCCCGCCAGCAAGCTCGATGCCGGCCGTCACGACCTCGTCGCCGAGGTCCACGGTCTGGGTCGCGTCGATGTTGCGCATGACGAGGACGCCGCCGAGCTGGCCCACGACCTCGCCGGTCGCCCGGCTCGTCGCGAGCTGGCCAACGACCGTCGAGCTCGTGTCGTTGACGAGGAGGACGTGCGCGAACGTGGGGCCGACATCCTCGACCCGGCCGGCCAGCGCACCGCCCGCAGCGATGACGCTGTCGCCGGCCGCGACGCCATCGTCGCTGCCGCGATCGAGCGTGATCACCCGGCGCAGCTCGCTCGAATCACGGGCCACGACCTGCGCGGCGACGGTCGTGTAGTCGAGCCCGTTGCGAAGCTGGAGCAGCGCGTTGAGCTCGTCGTTCTCGACCTTCATCGCCCCGAGGCGGGCATTCTCGTTGCGGAGCTCGACGTTCTGCGCCGAGAGCCGCTCGTTGTCGCTGCGGAGCCGCTGGATCTCGGTCAGCGTCGTGACCATCGACGAAGCGCCGCCGGCGACCGACGAGACCGCCCGTTCGAGCGGCTGGAAGGCGAACGCCAGCCCGTGCTGGAGCTCGACGACCGGCGGCGTGTTGGAGAACGCGAGCAGGATGAGGCTGAGTGCGAGCAGCAGGACATACGCGATGCCGCGCCGACGGGCTGTCCGAGAGGTGAGCAGTGCGGAGGTCATCCGAGGATCAGAGTAGCCGCCCGGTGCGAGCCGGCACCCTCCCCGTTGGTTCAGTACCCGCGCTCCGACGGCCGACGTCAGCGTCGCGAGGATTCCGCCCGAGGGTCAGCGGGGCGGCCGCGAGTAGGTCTCGGCGACGAGGACGCGCGCCATCTGCGGGTTCGACATCTCCTGCAGGACGACGCCGGTGCCGCGCGCGACACAGGTCAGTGGATCGTCCGCGATGTGGACGGGCATCTGGGTCGCCTCGGCGACCCGTCGGTCGAGCCCGGCGAGGAGTGCGCCACCGCCGGCGAGGACGATGCCCTGATCCATGATGTCGGCGACGAGCTCGGGCGGCGTCTCCTCGATCGTGTCCTTGATCGTGTCGACGATCTGGACGACCGACGGCTCGATCGCCTCGCGGATCTGGTCGGCACCGACCTCGACGCTGCGTGGCAGCCCCGTCAGCAGATCGCGTCCACGCAGCGTCACGCGCTGGACGTCCCATTCGCCCGGGTACGCGGAGCCGATCGCGATCTTGATGTCCTCGGCGGTCCGCTCGCCCAGGAACAGGTTGTACTCACGGCGGGCGAAGCCGACGATGTCCTGGTCCATCTCGTCGCCGCCGATCCGGATGCTCCGGCTGACGACGATCCCGCCGAGGCTGATGACGGCGACCTCGGTCGTGCCGCCGCCGATGTCGACGATGAGGCTGCCGGACGGCTCGGCGACCGGCAGCCCGGCGCCGATCGCCGCCGCCATCGGCTCCTCGACGAGGCGTGCCCAGCGGGCGCCGGAGTTGAACGCGGCGTCCCGCACGGCTCGCTTCTCCACCTCGGTCACGCCGGACGGGATGCCGAGCAGCATCCGCGGCTTCGGGATCAGGCCGATCCGGTCGTGGACCTTGTTCACGAAGTACTTGATCATCTGCTCGGTCACGTCGAAGTCGCTGATGACCCCGTCGCGGAGCGGCCGAACGGCGATGATCGATGCCGGCGTCCGGCCGACCATCCGCTTTGCCTCGGCCCCGATCGCGAGGACCTTCTTCGTCTTCGCGTCGATCGCGACGACGCTCGGCTCGCTGATGACGATCCCGCGGTCGCGCACGTGGACGAGCGTGTTCGCGGTTCCGAGGTCGATGCCGATGTCACGCGAGAAGAGGCCGAGCAGAGCGTCGAGCATGGCGGGCGGGCAGGTCCTCTGGGTGGTGTCGCGCCGAAGACGGCCGCAGGAGGTGGCGGAGGGCTCGCGCGCCGGTGGCGCCTCGTCGTCTCGGGGACGCGGCGGTCAGTATACCGACCGCCCCGCGGCAACCGACCACCCCGTTCGGGCCGAATCCCGTTCCTGCCGGCTGCGAACGACCGGCCACGCCTGCTGTTGACCCTCCCTTGGAGCGTTGCCTGCCAGGGCACGAATCCGGCACAGGTGCGTCCGGTCGTCGCCTGCCGGGGACAAAACCGACGCCTCGCGGCTGACTTGATGCTCGTCCCGTTGCTCGCGAGGGTAAGAACTGACTCGATCCCGTCGGAATCATGACCTGCCGGGCACAGCCCTCGTTCGCGGGGGCGCCAGCCGCATCTCCGGCGCGATCAGATCGCACCGGCCGGTCCAAGGAGCTCAGCTCAGGCGGCTCGCGGCCCGCCCGGACGGTCGAAGGAGACTCCCCGGTCGCGGAGGGAGACGTACGCGTCGTGGCCGATGACCAGGTGGTCGAGCAGGTCGATGTCGAGGAGCCGGCCGGCGGCGAGGGCCTCGGCCGTGAGGTGGAGGTCGTCCGGCGATGGCGTCGGGTCGCCGCTCGGGTGGTTGTGGACGAGGATGATCCCGGCGGCGTCGGTCCGGACGGCGTCCCGGAAGAGCTCGCCGACCCGAACGAGCGAGGCGCTGACGTTCCCGACGTACGCGGTCGTCACGCGCAGGACCCGGTTCTTCGAGTTGAGCAGGATGACCCGCAGCTCCTCGCGCTCGAGGCGGCCCATCTGGAGGATCAGCCGATCTGCGACGTCGCGCGGCGAGCGGATGGACCAGCTCCCGCTCGGCCAGTCCGCGAGCAAACGACGCCCGAGCTCGAACGATGCGGTCAGCTGTGCCGCGCGGGCGGGTCCGATCCCCGGAACGGCGGCCAGCTCGACGTCGGTCGCGCGGGCGAGCGCGGTGAGCCCATCGAACCGGCCGAGGGCTTCGCTGGCGATGTCGACGGAGCTTCGCCCGGACGCCCCGGACCCCCACACCAGCCCGATCAGCTCCGCGGCGGAGAGGCCGGCAGCGCCGCGGAGAGCGAGCCGCTCGCGCGGCCGCTCGTCGGCGGGCAGCTCGCGAATCCGCCGGCCGCGGACTGCACCGATGGAAACCGGCTCGGACATCGAACCTCCGCGGCAGTCGACGCTCTGACAGACTCGGGGTGAGGCGTCCCCGGACCCGGACGACGAAGCCCGCCGATTCCTCCGCCGTCCGGATGCCGGGAACGAGGACAACGTACGCGGCGCCCCTCTACCGGCTCTCTCCCGCCGGTCAACCTCGGCACATCGCCCGATTGCGTCAGCCGTGGAGCAGGAGCAGCAGCAGCGGCAGGCCGTTGAAGGTCGCGTGGAGTGCGATCGTCGGATAGATCGAGCGGGTTCGAACGAACAGCCAGCCGAGCGCGAACGCGACCGGCAGCCGAACGGCGAACGCGACGACGGCCTGCCCGGTCGCCTGCTCGAACGAGGAGCCCGACAGCGTCAGGACGTGAGCGAAGGCGAAGAACAGGCCACCGCGCAGGATCGCGGCGCGCGGCCCCATCGACCGAAGCCAGGCCGTCGTCGCGAAGCCCCGGAAGAAGAGCTCCTCGCCGACGGGCGCGATGAGCGCGGCGGCGACGAGGTTGAGGAGCAGGCCCATCCGGTCCGTCGCCTCCGGCAGCGGGCTCGGCGGCGCGGGCAGGAAGGTGAGCAGGAGCTGGAGCAGGAGCGCGGTCACGTAGACGAGGGGGACCGCGATGAGGACGCCCATCGCGATCGCGGAGGCCGGCTGCTGCTCGGGGAGCCGCAGCCCGACCTCGCGCCACGAGAGCGCGCCGGTCCCCACGACCGCGAGCCGGATCAGGCCGAGGTAGATCGCGAGGAGGATGAGCGTGCTCACGACCGCGATCGCCGGGGAGTCGCCCTTCAGCCCGAACGCCCCGAGGACGACGAGGGCCGCCACGTCGAGCAGGATCGAGATCGGGATGACGGCGACGAACAGGAGGAACGGCGACGGACCGGCGTATGTCGCGGCACGCGCCCGGCGCTCGATCGCCTGCGAGCCCGCACCACCCACGAGGCCCAGGGAAACCAGGACGAGGCCGACGATCAGGAGCGGCAGCGGGACGGTCCCGCCGCTCGCGAACCAGGGGATGATGATCGCGAACCCGACGAGAGTCGCGATCCAGCCGCCGACGAACAGCCCCGGGGCCGCCCGCCCCTCGATCGTGAACGTGCCGAGGCCCGGGCGCGTGTCGACCGGGCTGAGCGGGCGTTCGGTGTCGCGCGAAGCGGCGGCGGGCAGGCCGTCCCCGTCGGTGGCGGACGGATCCTCGGGCGGGACGTCCGGCGGTTCGGGCCGATCGCTGGGCGGACCGGCGGAGGTCAACCTTCCGCCAGCGGCTCCGTCGCAACCGCCGACGCGATGGTCGATGGGCCGCGCGCGATGCGACGCGCGCGGACCGAGGCGCGGTCACGCTCGGCCCAGCCGTCGGGAAGGGGCTCGATCATCCCGGAGGAGGCTGCGGCAACGACGTCACGACGCTCGAACTCCCGACCGCACCACGCGCACAGCGACCAGTCGAGGCCGACCAGACGTGAGCAGTTCGGGCAGACGCGGTGGAGCCGCGTCCGGCACGTCGGGCAGATGATCCACTCACCCTCGACGCGACGCGCGCAGGTGGGACAGTGGGCAACCGCCTCGACCTCGTTGAGCAGCGCCTCCTCGGCCAGCGTCCGCTCATATGTCTCGCCGATCCGCTCCTGCGGCCGGATGAGGCGGTAGACGAGGACGGCGAAGGGGAAGAGGAACGGCGTGAAGACGATGACGAACGCGGCACCCAGGTACGGAGCGATCGGATTGTCCGTCCGCGACTGGAGGTCGCGGAACGCCCAGTACGCCGCCGCGAGCCAGACGATGACGATGTAGATGGCAATCGCCCGGAAGCCGATCTGGACGATCGGGCTCGAGAAGAACGAGCCGATCGCGTCGGTGACGGGCTGGAGCTCTTTCGGCATCGAGGGTCCAGGAGCCTCCCTACGGTCTGCCCGTGCCGTCCGGCAACCTTCCCGCCCGGGCTGGCGGGAGTGTAACCCCCACGGTGGGGCTAGACGCCCGGCGCCGCTTCGACGTGACGGCGAACGAGCGCGAACAGGCCAACGCCAACGAGCACGATCGAGGCGAGGACGACGACAACGCCGCCCACTCCGAGACCGAACGGGCTTGTGGCGTAGGTGAAGGCGACACCGGTCAGCGGCCCCCCGAGCAGGAGGCCGGCGAGGCCTGTGCCGAGCCGGTTCCGGCGCGAGGTCGCGGACAGCTCGAACCAGAGCACCGCGACGGCTGCCGCGATCGGGATGACGTTGGCCGCGTTCGCCAGCCCCCAGCGCGAGAAGTAGCCGGCGTCGAGGCCGCCACCGATGACGCCGTTGTCGCCCCACGGCAGGACGAACCCGACCGCGACCGCCGCGGCCGCCGACGCCGCGAGCCAGCCGGCGAGGTCGTCGGGAGCCTCGAACGGCAGATCGGCGATCCATCCGGCGCGCCCGGGCGTCAGCGCGACCGCCGCGACGGCTCCGCCCGACGCCGACGCCTCAGTCGAACGGGCGACCGAACGACCTGCGGCCGTCGTAGGAACGGCGAATGCCGCCGACGGCGGAAGGTACGCGCCGGCAACGGGGCCGGAAGGCGAGATGTCCGGCATCGGGGAGGCGAGCGTTGCCGCGTCGGCCCGGGACGGCTCGGCCGCGCGCTCGACGGACGGCCGCGCGGACGGGCCGAATGCGGGGGCGTCGGGAACGACGCCGGCGCGGTTGCGGAGTGCCGGCTGACGGACAGTGACGCGCGGGACAAGCTCGTCGATCGACGCCGGAACGGCTCGCGCGACGGGTGGGCCGTCGTCGGGCGCGGCTTCGTCGTCGGGCGCGGTCCCGTCGTCGGGCGTCGGGGTGCCATCCGGCGCGGGCCCGTCGTCGGGCGCCGTCCCGTCGTCGGGCGCGACGATAGCGTCCTGCGCCCCAGGGTCGTCAGGCGCGGCCGTGCCGTCCGGCGCAACGGCCGGGAGGCGGCCGGCGGCGGCGCTCGAGCTCACCGTCGCAGCCGCGACGGGCCATCGCCGGCCGATGCCCGCGACCGACGCAAGCAGCGATCCACAGGCGGCGCAGGACAGCCGCCCGTACGGCACCTGGGTCCCGCATTCCGGGCACGTGACGGTCCTCGCGGCCAACCGTTCCTCCAGTGACACAACCGACGGCGGGAGCGTCGCAGACGCCGCGGCCGGCCCGACACCCCCCGGCGGGACCACTCCGCACCTCCCCCGAACGTACCGTGCCGTCAGCGAGCGTTCGCGGCGCCGGTCCAGAGGAGCGCACGCAGCGTGGCGGCGAACGCCGCCAGCACGAGCCCTCCGAGCCAGAGCGCGACGAGCGCAAGCGTGGCGAGGAGCACCGGCAGCGGGTCGCTTGCGAGCCGCAGGTCGAACGCGACCGCCCGCCACACGAGCCCGCTCGCCGCAAGCGCCGGCGCGACGAGCGCGACGAGGACGAGGTCGCCGACCGCGAACGCGACGAGCGTGGCGATCGGACGGCGTGCGGCGAGCGCGAGCGCACCGGCGAGGGCTCCCCGGACGCTTCGTCCGTCGCGGACCACAAGCCGCGTCGCGAGCCCCCCGATCGCCTCGCCCAGGAGCCACGTCACGATGACGGCGCCGATGAGCGCCGGGACGTCCAGCACGACGCGGACGACGAGCGGCGTGACGAGATCCGTCGGGGAGATGAGCTCGCGGTAGACCGCATCGACGATCGCCGGGATGCTGCCCCCCAGCACGAGCGCGAACGGCACGAGCGCCAGCAGACGCACCGCGAACGCTCGAATCGTCACGCCCCGTCGCTCGGGCGGCGCCGGTCGCCCGAGGGCGTCGGCCGTCGCGGTCGTGACCGCGACGTCGGCGAGCGCGCCGAGCAGGAAGGCGGTGACGATGACGACGACCGCCACGACGACCGCGACGATGGCGAGCTGGACGAGTGCCGGGTTCGGGCCGCCCAGCGCGGCGGCGGTCACGATCGGCCCGAACAGGTTCGCGACGTCCAGCGGCGACGGGACGACGACGATCGGCAGGATGAAGAGGACGACGCCACCCCGGACGAGGAAGCCCGCAAGCGCGACCGGCCAGAGGTCCGCCCGCGCGAGCGCGATCGTGAACGGGTCGAGCCTCCGCTCGGCCCGGGTCACGGCCCCGACGATGGCGTGACGCTCGGGTCCGGCGATGCCGAACCTCCGCTCAGCAGGGACAGCTGGGCGAGGGCCTGTCGGACGAGCTCGATCTCCTGCCCGTAGCGTGCGAAGTCGCCCGCGCGGAGCGCGGCCTGCGCCGCGTCGAAGTGGGCGTTCGCGTAGTCGATGAGCCCGCGGACGTCCGTCGGCAGCGGACCGGCCGACGGAGCCGGTGTCGCCGTCGCGCCGGCCGAGGGCGAGGGAGTCGGCGCGCCGGACGGGCCAGGAGAGCCCGACGGCCCGGGCGACGGCGACGGGCCGCCGGCGAGCAGGAGGTTGAGCGCTTCGGAGAGCGTCGGCGCCCAGACGACCTTCTGCGGCGACGCGACGACGATGCGTTGGAAGGCCGGGAACGAGCTGCCGGTCGACTGCAGGTAGACGGGCTGGAGGTAGAGGAGCGAATCGCGGACGGGGATGACGATGAGGTTCCCGCGCACGACCTTCGAGCCTGCCTGGTTCCACAGGCTGACCTGCGAGCTGATGACCGGGTCCTGGTCGATCAGCGCCTCGACCTGCGCGGGTCCGAAGATCGTCGTGTCTGCCGGGAAGTGGTAGACGCGGACCTGCCCGCGGACGTCACCGTCGTTTCGCGCGGCCACCCAGGCGATCATGTTCGGGCGGCTGGCGGGAATCATCGGCTGGAGCAGGAGGAACTCGGCCTGCTGCTCGTCGGGCATCCGCATGACGACGTAGTAGGGCTCCGGCGGAAGCACCTGCGCGCTCGTCGCCGCCGTCGGGACCGTCCAGACATCCTCGCGCTGGAAGAACGCGAGCGGGTTCGTGACGTGGTACTGGCCGTACTCGTTCGTCTGGACGTCGAACAGCTCCTCGGGCGTCCGCAGGTGCGCCTGCAGGTCGGCCGGCATCTCGGCGAGCGGGTGGAAGAGACCCGGAAAGACGCCCTCGTAGGCGCGGAGGATGGGGTCCGTCGGGTCGGCCTCATAGAACGTCGTGGTCC
Source organism: Candidatus Limnocylindrales bacterium (assembly GCA_035693145.1). GTDB lineage: Bacteria > Chloroflexota > Limnocylindria > Limnocylindrales > CSP1-4 > DASSHA01. The sequence goes on along the minus strand of DASSHA010000071.1, from coordinate 16,863 downwards.
CGTCGTACGCATCGACGGTGATCTTCACGCTGTTCCGGATGTAGTTGAAGTCCTCGCCGGCGAGCCCGCTCTGCTCCGGAAGCTTCGACTGGTCGTACGGCTGCGCGTGCGGGAAGCGGTCGCTCGTCGTGTACGCGTCCTGGATCCAGACAAGCCGGCCGTCTCCGCCGACGACCAGGTACGGATCCTTGTCGAACTTGAGAAACGGTGCGATCCGTTCGAGCCGATCGGACAGCGAGCGGTGGAGGAGCAGCTGGCTCTGGTTCGTGATCTGGTCGCTGATGAGCAGGTTGAGGTCGCGGAACCGGAAGGCGAACAGGAGTCGGCCGAGCGTGGAGTCGAGGTGGATCCCGGTCGTGCCCGTCCAGCGCGTCTCGACCGCCTGATCCGACGAGCCCGGCGGTGTCGTGCCGCTCGGCGCCGCCGTCGGCCCCGGCGTCGGGGCGCCGCTCCCAGCGGGCGGGGCGGTCCCACCCACGGTCGGCGGGATCGGCGACGAGAAGCCGGCCGGGTAGTCGAACTCGGCCTGCCGGGCGCCCGTGATGACGTAGTCGGTGGGTCGCTCGCCGAAGTAGATGCGTGGCTCGCTGACGGCCGGCGCGCCGGCCGCCGAGACCGGCGGCAGGTTGTAGATGAACAGCCGAGGCTGGCCCTGGCCGACGACCTCGTTGACCGGCACCATCGCCAGCCCGATCCCGTGGGTGTAGATGATCCGCTCGTTCAGCCAGTTCGCGGCGTTCGGGATCTGATCGCTGGCGAGCTCGCGCGCCGACAGCATGACCTGGCGCTCGGTTCCGCCGATCTGGTAGCGGTCCGTGTCGACGTCCACGAAGTCGTAGTACTGGCGGACCTTCTGGAGCTGCGACAGCGTGTCGGCCAGGGGGCGGTAGTCCCACAGGCGAGCGTTCTGGAACGTCGCCGATTCGCCGGCGATCTTGTCCGCCGTGAGCGGCGCCTCGCCCGAGAAGTCTCGCGTCGCCCAGGTGTCCAGCCCGTAGGCGAGTCGCGTCATCGCGATGTTGTTCGAGATGTAGGGCTGCTCGTTGGAGAACGGGTTCGGTGAGACGACGAAGCGCTGGATCGCCTCCGGGTACAGCCCGCCGAGGACGATCGACGCGCCGAGCCAGACGACGACGGCCCCTGCGAGCGGCCAGGCCAGTCCCGTCGCGGCGCCCCCGACGAGGAACGCCGCCGCGATCGCGGCGATCGCGGTCAGCACGTCGAGCGCGAGGAAGCGGGCGGCCTGGTCCGCATAGCTGACGCCGGCCGCGACGCCGTGCTGCGCGTACGACAGCTCGAACTTGTCGAGCTGGTAGCCGGCCGCGATCGAGATGAGGAACAGACCGGCGAGGATGGCCAGATGGAGCCGGATCGGGGTTGCCAGCTCCAGCCCATCGCGTGCGGCAGCGAGGAGGTAGCGGGCGCCGGCGAGGATCAGGCTTCCGAGCACGAGGCCGTTGGCGATCGACTGGACGAGCCGCAGGAACGGGAGATCGAACAGGAAGAAGCCGATGTCGCGACCGAACACGGGATCGGTGACCGCCGGCGCCCCGGCCGGCGCGAACGGCACCTGGTTGCGCCACAGCAGGAAGGTCTCCCAGGCGTTCGCGGCCGAGCCTGCGAGGCCGAGCACGATGAGCACCCCGACGACCGCGATCGCGATCCGCCCGATCGGCGTGGGATCCGGCATCTCCGCCTCGAGTCCGCTTCCGCCCACCGGCCGCGGGACGCCGAAGCGCCCGCCAGCGGCGCCTCTCGGGCCGCCCCAGCTGCCGTCCCAGCCGCCCGTGTTGGCGTCGCGGGCCGCCTCGGCGATCCGGTCGCTCCAGCGTCGGAACACGCCGCCGTCGCCGCCGCCCGGGTACCGCCGAGCGAGTCGCGCGGCGAGGACGACGTTCAGGCCGAGGACGAGCAACCCGAGCGCGCCGGCGCCGACGAAGAGGAGGACCTGCGTCCCGAGTCGCGTCCAGAAGACGCCGTCGAAGCCCACGCTGCGGTACCAGATCGCGTCCGTCCAGAGGTCGACCCCGAACCCGGCGAGCGCGACGAGCAGCAGCACGACGAGGAAGGCGACCGCGAGCGCGAGTCGCGGTGCGGCCGTCCGCATCATCGGACCGAACCCGCCGCCCGACGCCGCCGGACGCCGCCCGCGCGGGCCACCTGGCCCACCGGTTCCCCCTGCCCGTCCCGGCCGGCGCGCCCGGACGCGCTCGAGACGTTCGGCGTCGTCGTCCGCCGCCGCGCCGGCCTCACCTTCGGCGTCAGCATCGGCATCCGGGGGACCACCCGTCGCGCGCTGCTCCCGCTTCCGGAGCTCGTCCATGAAGTCGTCGAAGAGATCACGCATCCGCGGCGAGCATAGAGCCCGCGAGCGTCGTGAGCCGCGAACGATCGCTGGTTCCGCGAGCGATGCCCCGACCAGACCCGGCGCGCCCGCCGGTGGGCAGCCCGGCGGCCGCTAGACTTCGGGCGTGCCGGCTCGCCAGGCCCTCGCGGCGACGGTCGTCCTCGCCGCCCTCGGTTCGGTGCTCGGTGGCTGTCTCCCATCTACGACCCTCGGCACGCTGCGGCCGGCGTTGTCGTTCGTCGATACGACCGGCGGCCGCGTCGCCGTCGAGCATGGGATCGCGGTCCCGTCGTTCGAGCGGCAACCGCGCCCGCGCATCGATCTCGACGGCCCGTGGCGGGTCGAGGATGCGAGCCTCGACGGCGACCTTTCGCTGACCGACCGGGCGCAGGCGCTGGCCGCGATCGAGCGCGAGGCTGGCGGGCGGCAGGCAACCGCGTTCGACGATTCGACCTGGGACACCGTCCCGGTGCCCGGCATGCTCGACCCGCCGCCGCGCGCACCCGTCGGCGGCGCGTGGTATCGACGCCACGTCGACGTTCCCGCCACGTGGGATGGCCGCTCCGTCACGCTCAAGTTCGAGGCCGCGAACTACGTTGTCGACGTCTGGCTGAACGGGACGTACCTCGGGGCCCACGAAGGTGGCGCGACGCCCTTCGCCTTCGACGCAACGGCGGCGCTCGCCCCCGGCCGCGACAACGTCCTCGCCGTCCGCGTGGACGAGCCTGATCTCGGCACCCGGGTCGACACCGTTCCATGGGGCCTGCTCGACTGGTGGAGCTACGCCGGCCTGACGGGCTCCGTCTGGCTCGAGGCGAGCGATCCGGTCCGCGCCGCCCGGGCCGACGTCGTCCCCCACCTCGACGGTGCCGACGTCTCCGTCGTCATCGAAAACCGGACCGACGGACCCGTCGCGCCCGCCGTCCAACTCGACGTCTATGCCGCGAACCTGACGCCGGCGAACCTGCTGGACCCCGACCCGGCGTCGCTCCTGCCGCCGCTGCCGGCGGTGCCATCGAACCCGCGGCTGCCGCCTGCCGAGATCGGCGGACGTCCGGAGCCGGCAGTTGGCCGTCTCCCGGTGCCCGAACGACCGACGGTCACGAGCGCGACGCTCGCCAGCCCGACCATCCGGGCGCGGTCGGCGGCCGTCGTGACGACGAGCCTGCTCATCCCCGACCCGGCGCTCTGGGACCTGGGGCGGCCCAGCCTGTATGTCCTCCGAGTGACGGTCGACCGACCGGCCGGCGGAACCGACAGCCTGATGGAGACGTTCGGGCTGCGTCGGATCGCGGTCGATCCCACGGCGCCGAGGCTGCTGCTGAACGGTCGGGCCGTCAGCCTCGTGGGCGCCGCGGTCCACGACGAGGTCCTCGAGCCGGCGGCCGCGGGCTCGACGTCCACGATCGCGCCGCAGGGCGCGCCGCTGTCGACCGCAGCGGATGCCCTCGCGCAGCTCCGGCGGGCGATGTCGGTCAATGCGAACTTCATCCGAGCCGGCCACGAACCGGCGGATGCGAACCTCCTGCGCCTCGCGGACCGGCTCGGCATCGCGATCTGGGAGGAGATCCCGCTCTATCACTTCACGCCGCTGACGTTCGACGCCGCACGGACACGCGGCGTCGCGGCGCAGCTCCTGACCGAGATGGCCCTCCGTGACATGAACCGGCCGTCGGTGCTGTTCCACGGCCTGTCGAACGAATCGACCGGCGGCGACGAACGGACGGCGGCGCTCGCGGCGCTCCGGGACGTCGACCGGGACGTCGACGGGACGCGGCTCACCGGGCAGGCGGCCTATGGCTTCGACGCCGCCGACGGAACGAGCGATCCGCTCGACGTCGTCGGGATCACCTCGTACTTCGGGGTCTTCTACGGCGTCGATCCGGATGCGGACACGGCAGCAGCGCTCGACGCCGCGCATGCCCGCTACCCGAAGAAGCCGGTGATGATCCTCGAGTTCGGACACTGGGCCGACACGCCCGCCGACGAGGCCGAGCAGACGCGGATCTTCCGAGCGACCGAAGCGGCGGTGGCGCCACGGCGCGACACCATCGAGGGCGGGTTCGTCGGCTCGCTCGTCTGGTGGTCGCTCGACGACTACCTCACCTCGCGCCCGGGGCTGACGATCGAACGCTTCGGCCTCTTCGCACCGGACGGCACGCCGCGGCCCGTCGCCGCCGTGCTCGGCGCGCGCTTCGCCGCCCTCGACCAGCCGCCGCCCGTCGTCCGCCAGCCGCCGCGCCAGCCGGGCCGCGAAGCGGTCGACGAGCCGCCGATGCTGGCGGCCCTCCTGCTGACGCTGGCGATCGGGCTCGGCGGCCCGCTGGCGATCGTCGCGCTGCTCACGGCGCGCGGCCATCGGCGGACGCAGCCGGCGCGTCGAGCGCTCGTCTCGTGAGGCGACGACGCCGGACGTCCGACGGCGCCCTTGCGGCAGGTTCGGCCGTTCGCGGTCGGCTCGTCCACGTCTCGGTCGCCGCGTCGATGCGAGCCGGCGCATGGGCCGGGTTCGCCTTGGGCCTGCTCGTCGGAGCGCCGATCGGCGCGTTCATCGCCTGGCTCGCCGGGGCCGTCCTGGGCTGGCAGCGCGACCTCGCGTTCACGCTCGGGATCGCCCGCAACCTGCTGCCGTTCGGCGACCAGGTCGGCGTCCTCCGCTCGATCAGCGCGAACTGGATGCTCGTCATCCCGGCGGCGGCGCTCGCGACGGCGGCCGCGGGAGCCATCGTGCTCGCGTTCGTCGGCGCGATCCTCGCCGCGGCCTACAACTCGACCGGCGGGCATGCCTCGGTCGTCGTCGCGCTCGACCGGCCCGAGAAGCCTCCCGTCGAGGACGAACAAGGGCAGCCCGCGGAGGCCGCGGCCCCCACCGCCGCGAGCGCCGGCGCTACCGCCGCGCGATCGTCTCGATCGACTGGCGAAACGCGCTGAGGACGGTCTCCGCGAGCTCGTTCGGTCGAAGCGTCGCAACCCGCGCGGGCTCGAACTTGAATGCGGCGCGAAGGGCCGCCGGCGACCGCCACGGCTGGTTCGGGTCGTCGGGCGCAGCGATCGGAGCGAGCCGAATCGAGAGCCGGCCGGCCTCCTCGAGGATGAGACCCGACAGGCCGCCGGAGAAGATCGGCCCGAGCCGGACGATCGGCGGATCCGGCGGCGGTCCGGCCCGTGGCGCGAGCTCGCGCCACGACGCGATGCCATCCTCGTCGGCGACCCACATGAGCGCCAGCCACCAGCCGTCGTCGGTCGAGGACGGGCGGCTCATGCCGGCCCGCAGCGACCGCTCGCCGATCGTGACCGCGTGCTCGCGCAGGAACGAGGGACCCGGCGAGGGCAGGCGTTCGGGCATTGATCGAGGATAGGACGCTCCGCGCGACCACTGTTGCGATCATGGCGAGGTGACCGAGCAGCGGACCGGCGATCCCGAACCCGAGAACCGCATCGAGGAGGAGCTCGTCGGCGGCCTTCCGGCTGCACTCGAGCTGCCCTCGCACACCGTCGGCAAGACCCCCGCCGCCGCGGCGCACGCGTCGCCCTGGGCGCTGCGCGACTTCCGGATCATCGCCTTTGGCGAGGGCGCATCCGCGGTCGGGGACGCGGTCACGTTCACGGCGCTGCCGCTGCTCGTCCTTGCGCTCACTGGCTCGGGGACGCTGCTCGGCGTCGTCGCGGCACTCCAGGGCCTGCCCGATCTCGTCGTGGGCCTCCCGGCTGGCGCCCTCGCGGACCGCTGGGACCGACGCCGGATGATGATCGCGGCCGACCTCGGCCGGGCGGTGCTGACGGCGCTCATTCCGCTGTCGGCGCTCGTCGGCATTCCGACCATCGCGGTGATCGTCGCCGTCGTCGTCCCGATCAACGTGCTTCGCGTCCTGTTCATGGCCGCCTGGACGGGAGCGATCCCCCGGCTCGTCGGCCGCGAGCTGATCGGGCCCGCGAGCTCGTACATGGAGGCCATCTTCGCCATCGGCTTCATCGTCGGGCCGGGGGTCGCCGGCCTGCTGGTGTCCAGGATCGGCGCGCCGGCCACGCTCGCGATCGACGCCGTCTCGTTCGTCATCTCCGCGGTCGCGCTCCTCTTCGTCCGGACACCACTCCGGGCAGAGCGGACGCTCGGCCCGCAGCACCTCATGGCCGACATCCGCGAAGGTCTGACCTTCGTTCGCGATCACCGCCTGCTTCGCGTGACCCTCGCGTACTGGGGCGTCGTCGGGATCCTCACCGCGGGACTCATCCCGAGCCTGACGTTCCTGATCGAGGCCGAACGGCGGCAGGGGCCCGACGCGTTCGGGCTGGTCATCTCGGCCTACAGCCTCGGCACGCTCATCGGGGCTCTCGTCGCCGCGCGACTGACCCGAGGCAGCCTCGGGCGCCTGCTGGTCGGCGGCGGGATCGTCGTCGGGCTCGTGGTCGTCGCCCTGACGCTCGTCGTGCCGGCAGAGGCGGTCGCCGTCCTCGGATTCGTGGCCGGGATCGCAAACACCCTCGTCCTCGTCTCGTACGTCACGATCCGGGCGTCGTCCACACCCGACGCCCTGCTCGGCCGAGTCGGCGCGACGACGCGGATGATCTCGATCGGGCTTCAGCCGGCGGGGGCGGCGGCGGCCGGGATCCTGCTCGACGCCGTCGGCGGCGCAACGACGCTGCGGCTGATGGGCGTGGGCCTCGTCGTCGCCGCGCTCGGCGCCGCGTTCTCTGCCTCGCTGCGGGCGGCGAGGGGCACCGGGTCAGCCGCGCGCGACGAGGTCGCCGCCTGAGGTCGAGCCGCGCAGTGTCACCGCACCCGCCTCCGGGGGCGAGCGCCCTCAGCGAGCGGGGTCGGAGTCCGCATCGGTCGGGTCAGCCGCAGTCGGGTCCGCGGCGGTCGGGTCCGCGGCGGTCGGGTCAGCGGCGGTCGCCTCAGCAGCGGTCGCCTCCGCAGCGGCCGCCTCAGCAGCAGCTGTCGGGGCGTCGACTCCCGCCTCCGCGCCGTCGGCTGGGGAGGTGCCGTCGGTTCGAGTGCCGTCCACGGCCTCGTCGGCCGCGATGGCGTCCGCCTCGGCGTTCAGGTTCGAGAGCTCTGCCGCGATCTCCATCCGCAGCATCTCGCGGCGAACCTCCGGCGGTGGCGGCGCGAGGGCCGTCGGGCTGCCGGACGGGGCGAGGTCCTCGTCCGCGATCTCGCCCGTGATGAGCGAGAGGATCCGGTTGCGTCGCGGCGGCGCGACGGTCGCGCGAACGTTGCGCAGGACGGCCTCGGCGTCGATCGCGGTCAATCCGGGAACGGCGGATTCGCCGGTCTCGACGAGGTTCGCGCCGCATGCCGGGCATGCCGCCCGACCCGCAGGCACCTCGGCCGAGCACCACGGGCAGATCGAGGCGGTGCCGACGGACTCCGTCATGCGCCGAACTCTAGCGCCCTGCGCGCGGCCGCGAACCCCCCGTTCGGGCTACGAGCCGTCACTCCCATTCGATCGTGGCGGGCGGCTTCGACGAGATGTCGTAGACGACCCGGTTGACGCCGGCGACCTCGTTGACGATCCGGGATGAGATCCTGCCGAGCACGTCGTACGGGAGCTTCGCCCAGTCGGCGGTCATCCCGTCCTCCGACGTGACCGCCCGGATGGCGACCACGTTGGCGTACGTCCGGCCGTCGCCCATGACGCCGACGCTCCGAACCGGCGTGAGGATCGCGAACGACTGCCAGAGGGAGCGGTACAGGCGTGCCGCCTTGATCTCGTCGATCACGATCCAGTCCGCCTCGCGAAGCGTCTCGAGCCGCTCCGCCGTCACTTCGCCGATGATCCGGATCGCGAGCCCCGGACCCGGGAAGGGCTGGCGGTGGACCATCGCCTCGGGCAGCCCGAGCTCGAGCCCAACCGCTCGCACCTCGTCCTTGAACAGGTAGCGCAGCGGCTCGATCAGCTTGAACCGCAGGTCCGCGGGCAGGCCGCCCACGTTGTGGTGGGTCTTGATCTTCTGGGCGGCCTTCGTCTCCGGCGCCGTCGATTCGATGACGTCCGGGTAGAGCGTGCCCTGGGTCAGGAAGTCGATCGAGCCGCTCGCCTGGAGCCGGCCGGCCTCCTCCTCGAAGACGCGGATGAACTCGTCGCCGATGATCCGCCGCTTCTGCTCGGGATCGACGACGCCGGCGAGGCGCGACAGGAACCGCTCGCGCGCGTCGACCATGACGAGCTGCATCCCGAGGTTGCGCTCGAACGTCTCGCGCAGGAGCTCGGACTCCTTCTTCCGCATGAGCCCGTGGTCGACGTAGATGCAGGTCAGCCGATCGCCGACGGCCCGGTGGACGAGCGTCGCCGCGACGGCCGAATCGACGCCGCCCGAGAGCGCGCAGATGACCCGTCCGTCCGAGCCGCTCGCGTGGGCATGAGCGTCGACGCGCGCCCGGATCTCGGCCACGGTCGTTTCGATGAAGCTCGCGGCCGTCCAGGTGGGTCGCGCGCCGGCGATCCGGATGACGAAGTTGCGAAGGATGTCGCGCCCGCGGGGCGTGTGGGCGACCTCGGGGTGGAACTGGATGCCGTACAGCCCGCGGGCCGGGTCGACGAGAGCCGCGTACGGCGTCGAGTCCGTCTGCGCTGTCGCGACGAACCCGGCCGGCGGCCGGACGATCGAATCGCCATGGCTCATCCAGACGGGCTGCTCGCGCTCCACGCCGTGGAACAGTCCGTCGGCGGTCGTCACCTGGATCGTCGCCGGCCCGTATTCGCGCTTCGTTGCCGGGACGACGTCGCCGCCCAGCTCGTGGGCCATGAGCTGGAGGCCGTAGCAGATCCCCAGCACGGGGACGCGCCCGCTCCAGATGGCGGGGTCCGGCCGCGGCGCGCCATCGTCGTAGACCGAGCTCGGGCCGCCCGACAGGACGATCGCACGCGGGCGCCGTCGCTCGATCTCGGCCCACGGCGTGTCGAACGGCAGGAGCTCCGAATAGACGTTGAGCTCGCGGATCCGGCGCGCGATCAGCTGCGCGTACTGGGATCCGAAGTCGAGGACGACGACGGTGTCCGGCTCCGCCGGTCCCGCGTGCCCCTCGGCGGCGCGCTCCGGCGCCGGCGCGTGGAGCGCGGCCTCGAGATACGCCTCGACCTCGGCGTCGTCGGGCGCAAGGACGCGGTGTCCGGCGTTCGCCGGTTCGCCGTGCACGGTCTTGCCCCGGTCGGACTGCCTCGGCTCGGTCGCGTCCCCTTCCGCCAATCCGCCCTCCGTCGCCGCGTGATGCGTCGAGTCTAATCGTCCCGCCCCCGCGTTCGCGGTCGAAGACGGTAGGCGGGCCCGCTCCCGAGCCGTTCGGCCGGCGTGCCGCCCCGCAGGATCAGCTCGCGGATGGCGTGGGCCCGATCGGTGCCCGCGAGGAGCTCGGCCTCGTACTCGCCCGTCGCGGTCGCGATCGTGACCTGGCACGAAGGATCGGCGTCGAGGTTCGCCGCCCAGGCGGCCTCGGGATCGCCGGCCGCGACCAGCAGCGACCCGTCCGGCTCGCGAACGAACCCGAGGGTCGCGCTTGCGGGCCTACCCGTCGCCCGGCCATGCGTCTCGAGCCTGAGCGCGCGGCCGTCCTCGACCAGCGACGCGGCCAGCAGATCGACCCTCACGCCGGCTCGAGGCCGAACACGCCATGCGCCGGTCGCGCGATCGAGACGTCGTAGTCGATCCTAACCACGGGGCTGCCCTCCTTGAACGTTGACGCCTGGGCGGCATCATGCGCCGGCATCGCGACCACGAACAGCCGTCGGAGGAATCGACGCAGGGTCGCCGTCGAGGAGGATGACCGCGATCGCCAGCCAGAGCCCGAGCAGGCCGACGACGCCCGCGTCCGAGGCCAACGTCCTGAGCGGCGCGACAGCCCCGTCGAAGGGACCATGAATCGGGTCGCTGACGACCTCGACCACGGTGGCGACGAGCCACGTCCCGCCGAGCGCCCGAACGAAGTTGCCTTGCGGGCGCCGGACGGCGGCGAGCGCAAGCGCGACGGCGAGCAGGACCGGGGCGTCGTTCCAGAACGAGTTCTTCGGCGCGCCGACGGCCGCCGCGACGATCGACAGCGAGAGGGCGAGCGCGAGGACGCCCGGGTCCGCGCGACGCGATCCGGCAAACGCGCGGACGAGCACGACGCCCGTCGCGACCGCGAGGGCCGCAGTGAGTGCGACGATCGCCGGCAGCGGGTCGCCGCTGAACAGTGCGCGCGTCCGGTCGCCGTCGAGGAAGAGACGGCTCACGGCCCCGTTGATCGACTGGTTCGTCCAGAACGGATCGGGCGCGAACAGGTCCGACAGCGCGCCCGCACCCTGGTTCGCGGCCGGCGCAACGAGCGCCGCGAGGCCGACGCTGCCGACGACGCCGAGCACGATGCCGACGAGGGCCGCACCGGCTCCGCGAGCGCGGCCGTCGGCGTCTCGAGCACCGCCGTCCGCGTCTCGAGCACCGGCGGCGGCGAGCGCGAGCGGCAAGGCGAGCACGAGCGGCGCCAGCTTGACGATCCCGGCGAGCCCGATGAGGACGCCGGATCCGACCGACCGCAGACGACCGGCGGCCCGCAGCGTCGGGATGAACGGGGCGAGCCCGAGACCCAGAAGCCCGACCACCAGGAGGTTCGCCTGGCCCGCGAACACGGAGCCGGCGACCGGCGGGTAGAGGCCGGCACCGAGCGCGAGGACGCGGCGCCGGCCGGTCGAGCCGGCACCGCGGACGACGCGCTGTAGCCACCAGGCGATCGTCGTTGCGAAGACGGCCACCGAGAGCGCCGTGAACAGCGCGACCGCCACTCCGAACGGCAGCGCGGCGAGCGGGACCATCCCCACCGCGAAGGGCGGCGGGTACGAGTAGCCGCCGCCGAGCACGAAGTCGAGCCCGAGCGCGCGACCCTGCTCGGCGAGTGCCGCCGCGTCGTACGGGGATCGTCCGGCAGCGACCAGCCGGCCGGCGAGGTAGTAGACGTGGAAGTCGTTGAACCAGCCGTGCAGCCCGACGGCGTATGCGCCCAGGAGCGCCGCAGCTGGCCCGATGCAGGCGAGCGCGGTGAGGCCGAGCGCTTCGCTTCGCGACGCGGCGTCCGCCGTCGCAGCGTTTCGGGCGGAAGGGTCGGTCAGCGCGCCCGCTGCCAGGACTTGCCTTCGGTCGCAACCGTCGGCGCGTAGATCATCTCGACCTGCTGCATCTCCGAGATCGTCCGGGCCCCGAGCGCGGCCATCGATTGTCGGAGCGCCCCGACGAGGTTCTCGGAACCATCGGTCACGCCGGCGGGGCCGAACAGGATCTGTTCGAGCGGCCCGACGGTTCCGACGCCGATCCGCGTCCCGCGTGGGAGCGTCGGCGAGGGCGCGGCCATCCCCCAGTTCGTTCCGCGCCCGGGTGCCTCCTCGGCGCGCGCGAGGGGCGATCCGACCATGAGGACGTCGGCGCCGGCTGCGATCGCCTTGGCCAGCTCCCCGCCGCGGCGCATCCCGCCGTCGGCGACGACCGGCACGTAGCGGCCCGTCTCCCGGAGATACGCGTCGCGCGCACCGGCGATGTCACTGATCGCGGTGACCTGCGGGACGCCGATGCCGAGCACCTCGCGCGTCGTGCAGGCAGCGCCCGGACCGACGCCGACGAACACGGCAGCCGCGCCCTGCTCCATGAGCTGGAACGCCGCCTCGGCAGAGGTCGTGTTGCCGACCGCGACGGGGATCGGCATGAAGCGGGTGAAGTCGGCGAGCGAGAGCGGGTCGTAGCCGGAAGCCAGGTGCCGGGCGGACGAAACCTGCGACTGGACGAGGAAGAGGTCGGCGCCGTGCTCGGCGCAGAACGGCCCGAGCCGGCGCGCCGCTCCCGGTGTCGCGGCGACCGCGGCGCGCGACCCGGCCGCATGCAGCTCCTCGATCCGTCGCGCGATCAGGTCATCGCGGATCGGTGCCGCGTAGGCGTCGGCGAGGAGGTCGTGCACCTCGTCCTTCGGCGCCGCGGCGATCCCGGCGAGGACCGCGTCCGGGTCGTCGTAGCGCGTCTGGACGCCCTCGAGGTTGAGGATCGCGAGACCGCCGAGGCGTCCCAGCTCGCCCGCCAGTCGGACGTCGACGACGGCGTCCATGGCGGCGGCCAGGATCGGGATCATGAGCGGGATCCCGCAGAACGTCTGGTCGAGCGAGACGTCAGCCGGTTCGACGGTCTCGGTCCCGGGCGCCAGCGAGACGTCCTCGAACCCGTACGTCGTCCGGAGCGAATCGACCTTCGAGCGAAAGGTCCTCCGCTCGGCGAGCGCCGTCGTCGCCCGGGTGACACCCTCGGTTCGATCGATCATCGGGACTCCTCCGCGGCTCGCCGTAGTTCCGAGTGTACCGACCCGGCGATCACTCGAGCCGTCGTCCGCGCCCGTCGGACGTGAGCTCGAACCACTGCGCTCGCGCCGGGTCGGCGAGGTCGTCGCGGATGCGCGCGATCGCCTCGCGATAGCCCGGCCAGATCACCTCGCCGTAGGCGACGTGGATCGGCGTCCAGCGCCACTCGTCGTGCTCGAACGAGATCACCGGGTCCACTCCCGGGGCGACGCGCAGCGCGAAGATCGCCGACATGACGATGGCGTCAGCGGACGGCCAGTGGAATGCATTGACGAGGTCGAGGTCGTAGAACGCGTCGATCGCGGCACCGCCGATCCCCGTCTCCTCGGCGACCTCGCGGAGCGCCGCCTGGGTGATCGGCTCGTCGCCGTCGACGCTGCCGGACACGCCCTGCCACAGACCGGCGAGGACGCGACCGGGCGCGCGATGGAGGAGCAGGATCTCCGTGCCGCCAGGGACGAAGCGGAAGATCCAGCAGTCGACGAGGTCGGGCCGGACCGACATCAGCGAGCGCGCGGCCGCCTGGCCGCCGGGCTCACAGCCGTTCGAACCGCTCGACCGGCAGGACGAACACGGTGGCGCCGCCGACCTCCACCTCGAGCGGGTACGGGAGAAAGAATTCACCGGGCTCCATGATCGGCGGCATCGGGTTCACGACCTGGGTCCGCGACGTGCACGTCTCGCGGATGACGCCGAGGATCTCCTCGACCCGGTCGTCGTCCACGCCGAGCAGGATGGTCGCGTTCGACTGGCGGAGGAAGCCACCGGAGCTGTGGACGCGCGTCGCCCGCATGTCCCGCTCGAGCAGCCGGGCCACGAGGTTGCCGGCGTCCTCGTTGTGGACGATCGCGACGACGAGCTTCATCGGCGTGCCGGAACCCGCTTCACGGCCGCGAGTATAGGAGCGCGTCCGGGGCCGCCGGGGGGTCGTATGATGCGCGAGCGATCGGGGGGTGATCGCGCATGGCCGTTGCGGGGCCGAATTCGACCGCATGAGGAGCCGACGAGGACCGTGGAGCAGCGCGCCGTCGACCCATCGCCGAACGACGTCCTCGTCGCGGCGGCAGCCGCGCTCGCCCATGCCGGCGATCTCGACGCGGCCGTCCATCCCATCGTCGACGCCGCCTCGGCAGCCCTCCGGACGGACGTCATCACGGTCTTCGTCCACGATCCCGACAGCGACGAGCTCCATCTCGCGGCATCGTCGGGCATTCCTGCCGAGGCGCTCGACACGTTTGCCGCGGCCGTCGCCGGCGGACTCCACCCGATCGCCGAGGTCGCGCGGTCGCGCCAGGCCGCCTGGGACGACCGGAGCTCGGCGGCGCGGGGTGCGCTCCGCGACGGAGGCGCCGGGACGGGGGACCTGACCGGCGCCGACCTGCCGCTCTCGGTCGCACGTGCCGGCGTCGACGTTGCGCTCGGCGTCGTCTCGTTCGGCTGGAACACCGCGCACGACATCAGCGCCGACGATCGGCGACTCGCAACCGCGATCGCGGATCTCGTCGCAGTCGCCGTCGACCGTGCGCAGCTCTCGTCGCTCGTCGCCGAGCGGTCGGAGTGGCTCGAGCGCATGGCGCACAGCGACCCGTTGACCGGGCTCGCGAACGCACGCACGTTCGCGCGCGTCCTCGAGCTCGAGGTCGCCCGCGCATCGCGCCAGGGGTCCGAGCTGTCCGTCGCGATCTTCGACGTCGACGGCTTCGCCAACGTCAACCGGCAGGCCGGCCGGGCCGCGGGCGACGACGTGCTTCGGGCCGTCGCCTCGATCCTGTCCGAATCGGTCCGCCTGGTCGATACGGTCGCGCGCTACGGCGGCGACGAGTTCGTGCTGGTGGCACCGGGATCGGCCGGGACGACGGTCGCGCAGCGCGTCCTCGACGGCGTCGCGGCGCTGCCGCGGGTCGACGGGTCCCCCCTCAGCGTGTCCGCGGGCGTCGCGAGGTTCCCGGTCGACGGCGCGAGTGGCGACGAGCTGCTCGATGCCGCGGAGGCCGCCCTCGAGCGGGCGAAGTCGAGCGGCGCCGGGCGGATGGAGCGAGCGGGCGCGAAAGCGGCCGGCTGACGCTCCCCCGCTTCGTCAGCCTGAGGCGACGGCCCCGCCGCTCATCGGACGATGCGCGTCGCGCCGGCTGCGGGATCACCGGCGAACTGCGGCAGCAATGCTGGCCGCGGCGGCAGCCCGGGCCGCGGCTGCCATGCGTGCCGGCAGCCGCGCCACGGCCGCGGCGAGAACGGCCTCGCGGACCTCGCCCGCGTCTTGCGCGGCATCGATGACGACCCACCGCTCGGGCTCCGCCGCTGCGAGCGCCAGGAACCCGTCCCGGACGCGCTGGTGGAACGCGATGTCGAGGCCCTCGAACCGCGTCTGCTCGTCGGGCGACTTGCGGCGCAGGCCGAGCTCCACAGGCAGGTCGAGCAGGATCGTGAGGTCCGGTCGTCGTCCCCGCGTCGCGAACCCTTCGACGAAGCGCAGCGCCTCGATCGCGAGCCCGCGTCCGTAGCCCTGGTAGGCGACGGTGGAATCGGCGAACCGGTCGCACAGGACGATGGCGCCGCGCCGGATCGCCGGCTCGACCACCTCGTCCACGAGCTGCGCCCGGGCTGCGTCGAACAGGAGCGCCTCGGTTCGAGCGTCGATCCGCGCGGCCCCCGGAGCGCCGTCCAGGAGGGCCGAACGAATCCGCTCGCCCACCGCCGTCCCACCGGGCTCACGCGTCACGACGACTTCATGGCCGGTCGCCCTGAGCGCGGCCGAAAGGTGCTCCGCCTGGGTCGACTTGCCGGAGCCCTCGGGCCCCTCGAGGGTCACGAACCAGCCGTCGGACGCGGTCGTCTCCACGCCGCGGAGTGTACGGCCGAGGATCGTGCCGATCGGGTCCGACGACGCTGATCCGTCGAAGCCCGCGGCGCGAACCACCCGTGGAGGCGAGGCCCACGAGGCCCGCGGAATGCGAGGATGAAGCGGTGATCGACGGAGCGGATCGCTCGCGGCGGGACGCCGTTCGTCGGCTTGGAGGCGCGGCCGTGCTCGGGCTGCTGCTGCTCGCCGTCGCGCCGTCGGTCGCGCTCGCGCACCCGCTCGGCAACTTCACCATCAACCACTACGCCGGGCTGCGAGTCGCTCCGGACGCGATCGACGTCGACGCGGTCCTCGACGAGGCCGAGATCCCGACGTTCGATGCCCGTCGCGACATCGATACCGACGGCGACGGGGAGATCTCCGATGCCGAGTCGGAATTGGCGCGAGTGCCGCAGTGCCGGAGCTTCACGGCGTCGCTGGTCCTGTCTGTCGGCGGTTCACGTGTCCCGCTCGAGCTCGTCGCGGCCGGACTCGAGTTCCCGATCGCCGCTGCCGGACTGCCGACGATGCGGCTCGTCTGCGAGCTGCATGCGGCGCTGCCGGCGCGAATCGGCTCGGCGACCGCGGTCTCGTTCAGCGACGGTTCGTTCTCGGAACGGATCGGCTGGCGGGAGATGACGGTCGTCGGCGACGGGGTGACCGTCGAGGGCACGAACCTTCGGTCGGCCAGCAACTCGAATCGGCTGACCGCCTACCCGACCGACCTGCTCCAGCAACCGCTGGCAGACCGCGCCGTCTGGTTCACGGCCACCCGCGGCGGCCCGGCGGCCGCGGCTTTCGCGGCGCCGGACGCGCGCTCCCTGGACGCCGAAGCGCCGGTCGGCCGGGGATCGGACGCGCTCGCGGACGGTGACACCGCGCGAGTCGCCGATCCCGCTACGCTCTCCGCCGTCCCCGGTGGCATCGGCGATGAGATCGATGGCCTGCTGCGAACCCGCGACCTGACGCCGATCGTCCTGATCGCGTCGATGCTCGCCGCGGCCGCCCTCGGTGCCGGCCACGCACTGACGCCGGGCCACGGCAAGACGCTCATGGGCGCGTACCTCGTCGGTGCACGCGGGACACCGATCCATGCGCTCGGGCTCGGGCTTTCGGTCGCCGTGTCGCACACGCTCGGCATCCTCGTCCTGGCCCTGGTCGTCCTCGCCGCCGGCACCGCCCTGCCGCCGGACCAGTTCCAGCGATTTGCCCCGATCGTCTCGGCCGTGACGCTCACGGCTGTGGGTGCGTTGCTGCTCATCGGCCAGGTCCGACGGCGAAGGTTCGCGCCGGCCGCCGGGACGGACGGGCACGACCACCCGCACGGCCCCGACCACCCGCACGGCCACGACGACGCGCACGGCCAC
>DASSHA010000070.1:0-2376 GCA_035693145.1 Candidatus Limnocylindrales bacterium | reverse complement strand
CCCGCGGATCACCCAGGCGATCGGCGAGTCGGAGTTCCACCGCGTCGTTCATCTGCTCGAGCGGCACTACAACCTCGTCTGCCTCGACACGGGAACCGGAGTGCTCGAGTCGGCGACGCGCGGAATCCTGAATGCCGCCGATCAGATCGTGCTCGTCGCCGCGCCGAGCCTCGACGGCGCACGGGCCGCCAGCTCGACCCTCGACTGGCTCGAGGAGAACGGCTACCGGCGCCTCGTCGAAGGTGCAATCGCCGTCCTCAACGCGGTCGGCAGGACCGTCGGGCTCGTCGACGTCGACAGGATCGAGGAGCACTTCGCGAAGCGCTGCCGCGCGTGCGTTCGCATCCCCTGGGATCCACACCTGGAAGCCGGCGCCGAGGCGACGATCGAACAGCTTCGACCCGCAACGCGCCGGGCGTACCTGGAGCTCGCCGCCGCGGTCGGCTCCGGCTTCGCGGAAACGACTGAGCGGAGGTTCTGACCATGTCGTTCTTCACGACGATCATCGCTGCCTCGGGCATCGGCGGCACACCAGACCCGAACGGGCTGCCCGGCAGCCCGGCGCTCCAGTCGCTGATCTCGGGGTTGGCGTTCTGGGCGCTGCTCGCGGCGCTTGGGGGACTGCTGATCTCGGCGGCCGTCTGGGCGCTCTCGTCGCACTCGGGCAACTACCACCACTCCGCGCTCGGCCGGCGAGGGACGGTCATCTCGGCCGTCGCCGCATTCCTGGTCGGCGCCGCGCCCGCGATCATCACGTTCTTCGAGAACCTCGGCAACACCGTCCACTGACCGTGCCCGTCCGCGACGTCGGCATCCACGCGGTGACGCCACGGCGGGCCGGCTCCAGGCGCGCGTTCGCCTTCGCCGCGGCTGCGCTTGCGCTGATCGGGATCGGGGTCGGGATCGGGAGCCACATAGCCTCGCCGCCCAAGGCGGCGGCGCCGCGCGCCATGACGACGATCGCCGTCACGACGACGAACGCTGCGCCCTCGCCACGGCCACTCCCCTCGCCCGCGCCGACGCGCGCGGGCGCTGTCGTCGCGGCGGCTCGCTCGATCACCGCCTTCGACGATGACGTCCTTCTCCATCCGACACGCCTTCGCGCTGTCGTCGCCCGAATCGCCTCGACGGAGTCGCGGGCCGAGCTGACTGCGGCGTTCGACGAGGCGAGCGCGCAGACGCGGGCGAAGCTCGGTGCCGGAACCGCACCGGCACCCGTGATCGTGCTCCGCTCGGTCCCGGTCGGCTACCGGATCGAGCGGTTCTCGAACAGCGGCGCAACGGTCGCGATCTGGTACGTCGGGATCGTCGGCAGCGGTGCGACCGTCCAGCCGCAACAGTCCTGGCGAACCCAGGTCGTCTCGCTCGTCTGGGAGAACGGGGCCTGGAAGGTCAACTCATTCCACAGCTCCGCCGGACCCACACCTCCGCTCTCGACTGCGGAGGTCCCCGGCTCCACGGGCGAGTTGTTCGCCGTCATCCCGCGCTTCCAGGAGTTCGCGCATGCCGAGCCATGAGCCTGCGCTGTCTCGGCGCGGGGTGCGAGCGATGCTCGCGCTGCTCCTCTGCGCTTCCGTTCTGATCGGGCCGCTCGCGGCGCCGGCCCGCGCGCAGCCGGTCTCGATCCCGGACCCCTGCCAGCTCCCGGTGGTCGGGAACGTCTGCGACGCCGTCGGCAGCGCGGTCTCCGGCGCGGCCAAGGCTACCGGCGAGTTCGTCATGCAAGGCGTGACCGAATGGGTGACCGACGCCGCGGTCTGGGTGACGGGGAAGGTCGGCACCGTCGTCGACGCGACGACGAGCCCCGACCTGACCGCCGGTTGGTTCCAGGGCGAGTACGGCGCGATGGTCGCGGTCGCCGGCGCGCTCGCTCTCCTGATGCTGATGCTTGCCGTGATCCAGTCGGTCATCCGACAGGACCTCGCGATGCTCGTCCGGGCGGCGTTCGGCTACCTGCCGATGGCGTTCATCCTCGCCGGCGTCGCCATCGCCGCGACCGGGCTCCTGATCGCGATCACGGACGGCATCTCCGGAACCGTCGTCAGCGCCCTCGGCTCCGGGCAGACCGACAACCTGCTGCAGTCGGTCGGCGACGCCTACAAGAACGCGCTCGACCAGAGCTCCGGCATCCCCCTCTTCGGCGTCTTCCTCGGCTCGATCATCCTCGCGATCGGCGCGTTCGTGCTCTGGCTCGAACTGATCATCCGCGACGCCGCGATCTACATCTGCGTCTTCTTCCTGCCGCTCACCTTCGTCGCCATGATCTGGCCGGCCGCCAGCCGCTGGGCGCGCAGGCTCGTCGAGCTGCTCGTCGCGATCGTGCTCGCGAAGTTCGTCGTCGTCGCGATCCTCGGCCTCGCCACCGCCGCGATCACC
>DASSHA010000069.1:0-83486 GCA_035693145.1 Candidatus Limnocylindrales bacterium | reverse complement strand
CAGGGCGGTCTCGCCGCCCATCGACAGCCCGCCGACGAGCCGCCGCGAGGGCGAGCCGCGGACGTAGCGCTCCTCCATCGTCGGGATGAGCTCCTCGAGGATGTAGTCCTCGTAGCGACCGTGGTCGTAGCCATCCGAGGCGGGCAACGAGTTCAGCCCGTAGGAGTCGTCGATCGAGGCCGACACGATGACGAGCGGCGGGAGCGTTCCGCCGGCGATGAGCGTGTGGGCGAGGCGGTCCAGCCCGACGCCGTCCCCACCGTGGCCCTCGAACCATTGCGTCTCGTCCGCGCCCCGGCCGTGGAACAGGAACGCGATCGGGATGGAGCCAGGGCCACCGCGGGCTGCCGGTGGCACGAAGACCTCGACCGGCATCGTCCTGCCGAGCGCGGCGCTCTCGACGTTCGCGGCCGTCGTCCACGGATCTCGCTCGACGACGTCGATCGACCTTGGCATCGCCATCAATCCCGATCCTCGCAGAGCGAGGGTCAGCGGCCATCCCGACGGTCGCGCCTGAGATAGCTTGGCGACGTCCCGAAGAGCCGCGTGAAGCGCCGCGTCATGTGCGCCTGGTCGACGAAGCCGAGGTCGACGGCGACGGTCGCGAGAGGCTGTCCGTCGAGGATTCGGGAGCGGGCCGCCTCGAGGCGGCGAGACAGCACGTACTGGTGGGGCGGCAGCCCGAAGGCCCGGGTGAAGGCACGGGCGGACGTCGAGGCGGCGAACCCTTCGGCCGCCGCGATCTCGGCGAGTGAGGGACGCTCGAAGAGCGAGGCGTCGAGGTGGGCTCGGACGGCTTCGGCGAGGGTCGGCGGCGACGGCGCCCGTCGGGCCGGTTCGGGCGAAGCCCGCAGGAGTTCGGTGAGCCGTTCGGTGACGAAGGCCAGACGCGTTTCGGCCTCGAGCGGCCCATCGGGGCTGTCGAGCGCGTCGTGGACCGCGGCGACCCGGCGGCGCAGCAGCGCGTCCTCGACGAACGGGCGGTCGACCGCGGGGCCGATGAGCGACGCGGGCAGGACCGACGTCTCGACGTAGAGGACGCGCATCCGGTAGCCGTCTGGGACGGCGGGGCGGCCGTCGTGGGCGACGTGGGGCGGGAGGACCGAGACCATCGTCTGCGCCGCAACCCGCTCGTGGCGGCCGAGGTCGTAGCGAACGCCGCCCTCGTCGACGACGAACAGCGTCCAGGTGTCGTGCGCGTGCCGCGGGAACGCGTGGCCGATGTATCTCGCATGCAGGACCTCGCGGACGCCGGCGATCGGCGGCCGCCACGCACGGAGATCCGTCGCCGGCGCGTCCACGGCAGGAATGTACAAGACGGCCGTGGCGCGCCCGCCGGAGCATCGCGACGTGTTCCAGCTGCTGGGTCTCGTCGCGTTCTCGTTCGCAAGCGCGGCCACGCCCGGGCCGAACAACGTCCTGCTGTGGGCGTCGGGCGCGTCGTTCGGCGCCCGTCGGACGCTGCCCCACGTCCTCGGGACGGCGGCCGGGATCGGGGCGATGGCGCTCGGCTCGGCGGCCGGGATCGCCGCGCTCGTCGCGGCCGTGCCCGCGCTCGGCGTCGCGATGCGCGTCGTCGGATCCGCCTACCTGCTGTTCCTCGCCTGGCAGATCGCGCGGTCGGGTTCCCTGGCTTCCACCCCTTCGACCGCTCGGCCGATGACGCTGCCCGAGGCTGCCGGCTTCCAGCTCGTGAACCCGAAGGCATGGATCTTCGCGCTCGGCGCGGTCACGACCTTCCGCCCGACCGACCTGCCGCCGATCCCGGCCACGCTCGTCGTCGCGGCGGTGATGATCGTCGTCATCCTGCCTTCGGCCGGGCTATGGGTCGTCTTCGGCGACGCCATCGGCCGGCTGCTGTCGACCGAACGCTCGCTCCGGGTCGTCAACGTCGTCCTCGCGGCGCTCGTCGTCGCGACGATCGCGCTCGTCTGGGTGTAAGCGCTGTCGACGTCGACCCTGGAGGAGGATCGACGCCGCCGCGAGCAGCACGAGGACGGTGATCCCGGTGGGCCTCGGGCCGTCCCGTTCGGACAATCCCTCCGATCATGGCGCCTCGAGCGTTGAGAAGCCGATGGCCCACTGGCGCAGGATCGGCAGGACGACGTCAGCCTGCATCGCACTCACGTGGTCGAGGCCCTCGAGGACGTGCACCTGCCAGCCGAGCGCCTCGAGCTCGGCGCGGTTAAGGGAGACCGGGCCCGCGAGGTCGACGAGGACGTCGCCCCACGTCGGCCCGTACTGGATCTCGTCCCTCGAGCCGACGATGACGACCTTCGGGAGCTCGAGCGGAAGGGTGCGCGTGGCGGACCGGTCGTCGAAGCCCTCGAGCGCCTCGTAGAGCGTGACGAACTGGCGCTGCTGGTCCGGCTGGAGGTAGGCGTCGGCCCACTCGTCCTCGCCCTGTGACGTCCGCGCGCCGGTCGCGAGCTCCCACCCGGCCCTGGTCACCGCGAGCATCTCCGCATACGGCGCGTCGATCGGCGGCCAACCCCCCATCGCGAGACCCGTCAGCCGATCGGTGGCGACGGCGAGCTGAAGCCCGGTCACCCCGAGCCACGAGTAGCCGTACCAGGCGAACCGCTCGGCGCCCGCAGCGTCGGCGACCGCGAGGACGTCGGCGACGATGTTCGTCGGCGTGAGCGTGTGGGGCTTCGGCCGGGAGAGGCACTCGCCCTCGTAGTCGAACGCGATGACGCGGGCGGCGTCGGCGAGACCGTCGATCAGGTGCCGACCGAGGGCTGGATCGGCGCCCCACTGGCGCATGGCCTCGGCCTGCTCCCCCTCGATCGGAACCGGGCTGACCGGCAAGAGGAGATTCGGTCCCTTACCGGTGACCTCGATGTCGATGATGCTGCCGTCGTGGAGCCTGGCCCTCGTCTTCATGGCGCGACCGTACGGCATCCATGTCAAGCTCGGCGACGCACGTCGCCGACGGCCGTCAGGTTCGTCGCCTGCGAGCGCGGACCGCGAGGACGGCCGCAGTCGCGACACCGCCCAGGACGGCGAGCAATCCGAGCGCTCCGGCGAGCGGAGCCGTCCCGTCATCGAGGGTGTCCGTCTCGGGCGGCTTGATGACCGGACGGGCCGTCGCGTGCGAGGGCCGCGGTTTGGACGTGGGCTTCGGCGCCGGCGTCGCCGTCGGGCCCGCCGGGATGGAGACCGCGAAGCTGATCCCGTCGAGCAGATTGCCGACGGACGGGTTGCCGCCCGACGTGGAGACGGCTCGGAAGCCGAAACGCGTGCACGTCTGGCCGGCTGGAACCACATACGTGTCCGAATGCTCTCCCCACGCCGAGGTGTCGTCGACGAGGTCATCCGAGCTGGCGTTCCAGCCGTCGTCGCCGTTCACGTCGGCCGTCGCCGCGTCGCCGACGAGCACCTTCATGGTGTCCGTGCCCTCGCGGCCGCGGTGATGGAGGGTCCACGTCATCGTCGCCCCCGGGCTCGTCACGACGTCCTGGTAGAGCGTGCCCGGTGAGTTCGCGTTGAGCTCGGCAAAGCTCGCGCCCTCCTGCGCCGGAACGCCGAGGAAGCCGTCACCCCAGATCTCGATCTGGTTCGCGACGTCGGTCGTCTGCCACGGCGCGACGTCGGCGGCCGCTTCGAGCGTGTAGGTCCCGGGTTCCACGCCCGGCGTCTCGAAGCCGCCGTTGCCGAGGGCGGCCGAGCCCGCGCCACACGTCGCGGCGACGGCAGCCGGTGCGAAGGGCGTCACCAGCTCCACGGCCAGCGTCGCGATCGCGACGAACGGAAGGGCGACGAGGGTCCGTCGATTGGGCACGGTCGGGCTCCATGGCGTGGTGGGGCTCCGACTATCGAGAGTGGTGCGTCCTGTCGACATGGCCCGATCGTCCGGGGCCGGCCTGCCGATCGATCGCGTCCGCTCGAGGCGAAGCTACGGCGCGATCGGGAACGGCCTCGCCGAGCGGATCGGTAGGCCGTTCATGCGAATGCCCGCTGCGAAGGCCGCGATGCCGGCGGGCGACTTCCGCGACTGGCCCGAGATCGACGCTTGGGCCGACGGGATCGCGGAGCAGCTGGCGGCGCCACCGGTCAGCGCCTAGCGAGGGAGCCGTGGGCCTCCCCTACTTCGCGATCTCCCAGACGTGGCCCGCGGGGTCGGCGAAGGCGGCGGTCCGGATCCCCCACGGCCGGTCGATCGGGCCATTGAGGAACTCGACCCCTCGGGCGCGCAGCTCATCGCAGACCGCGTCGACGTCGTCAACGGTGATCGTCAGCTGCATCCGAGACCCGACGCCGGCCGGCGCAACGCGAGCCGGCTCGATCAGCTCGGGAGCCTCGGTCTCGACGAGGAGGTTCACGATCGTGGCGCCGAACTCGAACGCGGCCGAGCTCGGGTCCTCGAAGATGAGTTGCGCGCCGAACACCCGCTCGTAGAAGGCTTTCGCCGCCGCGAGGTCGGGCACGAACAGCGTGATCGCGCTGATCCCGTTCGCCCACGCGCTCACATCGCACCTCCGCCGGCAGCGCCGCCGCCGATGAATTCGACGGCCGAGCGCGGTCTGATGGACATCGCGACCATGATGCCCGCGATGGCAGGCGCACTCCCAGGGAGCAGACCGATGACGGCCCCGATTGAACCCACGACCCAGGCGCCAACCCGCGGCGCATACGCCGACGTGAACGGCGTGCACATGTATTACGAGACGCACGGCGACGGGCCTCCGCTCGTCCTCCTCCACGGCGGGCTGATGTCGAACGAGACGTTCGGCCCGGTGATCCCGGCGCTCGTCGCGGCCGGTCACCAGGTGATCGCCCCGGACCTCCAGGGCCACGGTCGAACCGCCGACATCGATCGCCCGATCGACCACCGCCTGATGGCCGACGACGTCGCCGGGCTGATCCGGCACCTCGGGCTCGCGAAGGTCGACCTCGTGGGCTACTCGCTCGGTGGCGGCGTGGCGTTCTTCACGGCCGTGAAGCACCCCGAGCTCGTGCGCAAGCTCGTCATGATCTCCGCGAACATCCGCCGCGACGCGATCTACCCGGAGATGCTCGGCCAGCAGTCGCAGGTCAGCGGGGCAGCTGCGGAGTTCATGAAGGACACGCCGATGTATCAGCTGTACGAGCGTGTTGCCCCGCGCCCGGAGGACTTCCCACGGCTGCTCGACAAGATCGGCGCGCTGATGGCCGAGGACTTCGACTACAGCGACGAGGTCCGCAGCCTCCAGGTCCCGACGATGGTCGTCTGCGCCGACGCCGACATGGCGCCGCCGGCGCACTATGTCGAGGTCTTCGAACTGCTCGACGGCGGCAAGCGCGACGGGGGCTGGATGAACGAGGGTCGACCGAAGGGCGGGCACGCGCTCGCGATCCTGCCCAGGCTGACCCACTACTCGATCGGCGACTCCCCACTCCTCGCCGACGCCGTCAACGCGTTCCTCGCGGAATAGGAGGGGCTCCATGAACTTCAACTCGATCCTCATCGGATCCGAGGACCCGAAGCGGCTGGTCGACTATTACCGCAGGCTGTTCGGCGATCCGACCATGGATGACGGGACGTACACCGGCTGGATGCTCGGCTCGGGGTTCGTCGCCGTCGGGCCGCACAGCGAGGTTCATGGCGAGAACCGCGAGCCCGGCCGGATCATCTGGAACATCGAGGCCGATGACGTCCGGGCCGAGTTCGACCGGCTGAAGGCGGCAGGCGCGATCGTCGTGCGCGAGCCGTACCAGTTCGAAGGCACGGCGGGCTGGATCGCGACGCTCGCCGACCCGGACGGCAACGACTTCCAGCTGATGAGCCCGATGGGTCCCGAGGGGGTCGGCTGACCGCGCAGGTCAGTAGTCGAGGACCAGGGGCTGGCGTCGATCGAGCGCGCGGCCGGCGAGCGAGAGCATGACGGCGAGGCCGAAATGGGCCGCCGGCTCGAACGCCCCGCCCAAAGGCGCATCCCGAGCCCAGCCGGACAGGGTGGCGTCGGTCGCACGGAACGTCTGCGCGTTGAGCTGCCGCAGCTCCGCCAGGAGCGGCCCAACGGACCCGAACGTCCGCCGGACGCCGAGCGCATCGTTTGTCTCGATGACGACCGAGGCATCGAGTGGCAGCCAGACCTCGGGCCCGACGATCTGGGTGAACTGTCGCGGCGGCGGCGCGTACGTGCTCGACCGACCGAATAACCGACGCATCCGGTGGCCGAACGGCTCGGGCGCTTGCGTTCGGCGACCCAACCGGCCCCAGAGCTTCATCGCCGGCTGGCCGGTCGGGACGATGTCGGGCAGCGCGTCCAGCAGCCCGTCCGCATGCGCGGCGAGCAGGCAGAGCGCGACGAACGGACCCCAGTCGGGCTTGTCGCTGACGTAGTCGCCGGTTGCCGATTCGGTCCACGAGAGACGTCCGACCGAACCCATGAGGATGTCGCTCAGGCTGGCCTGCCAATCGATCACCCGACGCCGGACGACCTCCGGGTCGTCGCTGGAGAACGGGTTCGGGCGAACGACCTCCACCTGCGGGCCCAGCCGGCGTTCCTCCTGCTGAACGATCGACTCCCACGCACCCGAGTAATAGCGCGAGAGCGGGCCGACATAGACGTCGAGACCCACAGGCTCAGGCGCCGATGCTCAGGCGGCCGTCAATCCCGCGCGGTCGCCGCCCGGAGCTCTGGCTCCGACGCGGCGATGTGGAACGTGTCGCGCATGCGAGCCTCGGGCAGGAACAGGACGAACGCGGCGGCGACGATCGCGCCGGCGATGCCGATCCAGAACGTCGACGCGAGCGCGATCGAGAACGCCTCGTGGATGCCACCGACGATCGCCGGGATCATCGGCTGGACAGTGGCACGAAGCGCCT
The DNA here is from genome assembly GCA_035693145.1 of Candidatus Limnocylindrales bacterium. GTDB lineage: Bacteria > Chloroflexota > Limnocylindria > Limnocylindrales > CSP1-4 > DASSHA01. The sequence continues at coordinate 76,672 of DASSHA010000069.1, read as the reverse complement.
CGGGCACCGCGGCCAGGATCCGGGCGCCGAGATCGCCGGTTGCCGTCACGTCGACCGGCGCGCTCCCGCCCGCAAACCCGCTCGCGAACTGCGCCGGAACTCCTGCGCGTTCGAGCTGTCGCGGCAGCTCCTCCACGAGCCGGCTCGCGAACAGCGTGCCCGCGATCGTGAGCCCGATCGTCCCGCCGATCTGCTGGAAGAACGTCAGGCTGCTCGTCGCGACGCCCACCTCCTCGTGCGGGACGGTGTTCTGGACGACGAGGGTGAACACCGCGAGTGACGGGCCGATGCCGATCCCGGCGATGATCATCCACAGCCACAGGCTGGGTCGGTCGGTCGCGGCGTGCAGGTTCGTCATGAGCAGAAGCCCGACGGCGAGCAGGACGAGCGAGCCGAACATCAGCAGCCGATAGCGGCCGGTCCGGGCGACGATCTGACCCGAGGCGATCGCCGTGACGATCATCGCCGCGAGCAGCGGCAGGAGGCTGTAGCCCGATTCCGTCGCGCTCGCGCCGCCCACCGTCTGGAACCAGCGCGGCAAGAAGATGACGGCACCGAAAAAGCCGAACGAGGCGAGCAGCGTCGCGACGACCGAGATCGTGAACGCGCGGACGCGGAACAGCGCGAGCGGCACGATCGGCTCGGACGCGCGCGACTCGATCCATACGAACAACGCGGCGAAGGCGAGACCGACGAGCATGAGGCCACCGACCGCAGGATCGGACCAGTCACCCGTCTGCTTGTTCGTGAGCCCGACGAGGAACGGCGCGATCGCGAGCGTGAAGACCGCCGCACCGAGGTAGTCGATGCTGCGGGCGGCATCGGGGCGGCGGATCGTCGGCAGCAGGCGCCACAGGATCACGAGCGAGATGAGACCGACCGGCACGTTCACGAAGAAGATCCAGTGCCAGCTCCAGGTGTCCGTGATGAACCCGCCGAGACCCGGGCCGAGCAGCGACGAGAACCCGAACACGGCGCCGAACAGCCCGAGGTACTTGCCGCGCTCGGCCGGTGTGTACAGGTCGGCGATGACCGCGAGCGCGACCGGGAACACGGCCCCACCGCCGAGGCCCTGCAGCCCGCGGAACAGGATGAACTGGGCCATGTCCTGGCTCAGTCCGGCGAGGATCGACGAGACGAGGAAGAGGCCGACGGCCCAGATGACGATCGGCCGACGGCCGAACAGGTCCGACAGCTTTCCGTAGATGGGGCCGCTGATCGTCGCCGTGAGCAGGTAGACGGTGACGGCCCAGGTATAGAGGTCGTTGCCGTGCAGGTCGGTCACGATCCGCGGCAGCGCCGTCCCGACGACCGTCTGGTCGAGCGCGAACAGGAACATCGCGAGCAGGATCGCGCCGAGGATCTGGAGCTTTGCTCGCGGGCTCAGACTCAGACCGGCGGCTTCGGTCGTCGCTTGCGTCACGTCGTCACCTCGTCTCGGGCGTTCTCGTCGGTGGCGACGGTAGCGGCGTGAGACTGACAGGTGGTGTCAGGTTCACGGCGTCCCCACCGACACGCCCATCAGACCCCGCGGGCCCCGAAATCTCATCGGCGGGCAGGCCGGGCATCGTCGCGGTCGCGTCCATCCCACGTCAAGCGCCGCCCGACAACGATCGAACACGACGCGGCCAACTCAACGGTCGGGCACCAGGCCCGCGCCGTGGTCGACGTCCGCGACCCGGACGATCACGATCGTCTGTGCCGGCACGAGCGACCATCCGCGCATCGACGTCGACGCGATCGTCGCGCTTCCCGGGGTCCAGGTCCCGCTCGCGCTACGATTCGTGGCAATGACGAACGATCAGGCCGCGGGACCGGCCGGCCCTCGCTCGGCCGAACCGGGCACGCCGGCGCGACCCGTCTCCACGCTCACGTGCCTCACGTGCGGGACGAAGAACCGGATCGGGCCGAGCGAGCGCGGCGCGCCGCATTGCGGCAAGTGCGGCGCGATCCTGCCGTGGGTCGTCGACGCGACCGATGCGACATTCGACGTCGAGGCCCGCGCGGCGCCGGCCGTCGTCGTCGACCTCTGGGCGCCGTGGTGCGGGCCGTGCCGGTTCGTGAGCCCGATCCTCGAGCAGCTCGCCGCCGAGTTCGCCGGGCGGCTCAAGGTGGTCAAGGTGAACGTCGACGAGAACCCACGACTGGCGGCGGCGTTCGACGCCCGGAGCATCCCGACGATGATCGTGCTCCGCGCCGGTCAGCCGGTCGACCGAATCGTCGGTGCGATGCCGAAGCCGGACCTGGCGGCGCGGCTCTCGCCGCACCTCCTCAGACGCAGCTGACCGCCCGAATCCCTTTTCCGTCGCTGTGAACGGCGGTGCCGGGCAGCAGAAGAGCCGGGTTCACGGTGAACCCGGCTCGGCGGTTGCGCGTGATGCGACCGGTGGTCAGCCGCGCTGAGCCCGGAAGCAGTCGCTGCAGTAGACGGGCTTCGTCCCGTTCGGACGGAACGGAACCTGGGCCTCGCGGCCGCAGCTCGCGCACGTCGCGCTGAACATCTCGCGCGGGCCACGGTCGTAGCCACGATCGGAGCGTCCCGAATACCCACCGCTCGACGAGCCGCCGCCGGAGTATCCACCGCCGCCGGAATACCCGCCGGACGAATACCCGCCGCCGGAATACCCGCCGGACGAATACCCGCCGGATGACCCACCACTGGAACCGCGGGATGCCTTTCGCGCCGCGCGGCACGACGGGCACCGACGCGGCTCACTGAACTGTCGGTCGGCGTAGAACTGCTGCTCGCTCTCCGTAAAGGCGAACTCCTGGGAACAGTCGACGCACGTCAGGGTCTTGTCACCCTGTGCCGAATACATGAAAAAACCACTCCTTCTCGTGCGGCCTCAGCGAACCTTTCTCGCCGAGAACCATTGAGAGGGAGTGATCGTTTGGCCGCGTCTCATTGACGCCCATGTTGGCGTCGTGAATCAAGGCTAGCAGGTGGCTGGCCGGTTGTCGAACGAATGTTCATCCGGGCCAGAAGCTCGGGCGGCGGCCACCCCCAGCGGCCGCCGCCCCGGCGGTAGTCGGTATCAGGCGCCGCCCCGGCGGTCTCTCTCATGGAGCTGTCCGCGGGAGAGGACGCCGGCGGAGCACGGACGGCGCGAGGGTCGCCTCGTCCGCAGTTCGCCAGATGCCTGCATCGCCTGCACCCCCCGTGGCGGTCCTCTCCCCGCGGGACAGGACCCGACAATAGCGGCCATTCTCCGGCTCGGCATCGGGTGATTCCCTATCCGGTGCAGTAGAGTCCGTTGCCACAACCGCTGGCGCAGCGCCCTTTCGGGGGAAAGTGCCGGATAGCCGAGCGATGGCCGATCAGATCGTCGGTCGCGACGCCGAGCTGGAGGCGACGTCCCGCTTCCTGCTCAGCATCGCCGCGGGCCCCGGCGCCCTCGTCATCGCCGGCGAGCCCGGGATCGGCAAGACGACGCTCTGGCGGACGGCCGTCGCCCTCGCCCGCGAGAGCGGCTGTCTCGTGCTCGAGTCGCGGCCGCTTCCGGCAGACGTGCGCGTGTCGTACACCTCCCTGGCCGACCTGCTCCGCGATCTCCCGGACAGCGCGTTCGCCGCGCTTCCCCATCCGCAGGCGCACGGCCTGCGAGTCGTGCTCCGCAGAGCCGAGCCGAGCCGCAATGGTCTCGATCGACGCGCCGTTGCGGCCGGCTTCATGTCCCTTGTCGCGGACCTCGCCCGCACTCAGCCGGTGGTGATCGCGATGGACGACGTGCAATGGATGGATCGTCCGTCCGCCAGAGTCGTCGAGCACGTGAGCCGTCGGCTGTCCGGCAGCCGCGTCGGCCTGCTCATGGCGGTCCGCCGTGAAGCCGGTGCCGACACCGCGGTGGGGCTCAGTCTCGATGCGAGCGTCGGCAGCGCGGTCGTCGAGATCCCGCTCGCCGGGCTCGACCGGGGCGCCATCGATGAGGTCCTCCGCGCACGCCTGGGTCGCGCGTTTCCCAGGCGGGTGCGAGCTCGAATTCATGAGGCGTCCGGCGGGAACCCGCTGTTCGCGTTGGAGATGGCGCGGACGCTCCCCGATCCGCCGCCCGTCGGTCCACTGGCGGCGCCACGCAGCGTTCGTGAGCTGGTCAACGTCGACGTCCGCCGGCTGCCGGCGGAGTCGCGCGAGGTCCTGCTCGCCATCGCGGCCCTCGGTGCGCCGCCACGAGCGCTCGTCCTCGCCGCCGCCTCGGTCGACGGCGCGTCGGCGGACCGCGGGCTCGAGCTTGCGGAGGACGCCGGCGTCATCGTCGCGGACGGCGGCATTCGTTTCAGCCACCCGCTGCTCGCGTCGGCGGTCTACGGAGCGGCGTCGCGGCGCGATCGTCGCCGGATGCATCGTCGCCTGGCCGAGCTCGTGACCGACCCCGAGGCACGCGCGCGCCACCTCGCCCTCGGGACGATCGGACCGGACGAAGCCGTCGCGGCCGAGCTGGCGGCCGCCGCCGAGGTTGCACGGTCACGGGGCGCGCCGGACGCCGCCGCCGAGCTCGCCGAGCGGGCGATCGTCATGACACCGCCCGAGCGCACCGAGGAACGACGGCGTCGCACGATCGAGGCGGCGGAGTACCACCTCCACAGCGGCGAGCTGCCACGCGCCCGGGAGGCGATCGTCCGGTTGCTCGAGGAACCGATCCGCGGCCGGGAGCGCGGCCGCGCGCTCCGCCTGCTCGCCGACATCCGGAACCACCAGGACAGCTTCTCGGATGCGATCGACCTGTACCGCGAAGCGCTTGCGCACGCAGCCGACGACGCCGAGCTCGAGGCGACGATCGAGCTCGGTGCCGCGTGGGCGACGGTCGCCGTCGGCGAGCTACCGGCCGCGGTCGCGCACGCGCAGAACGCTTTGCACGCAGCGCGCGCGACGAACGACCCGACGCTGCTGGCCGAGGCGCTCGCGGTCGACGTCATGGTCGGATTCCTCGTCGGTCGCGGCCTCGACGAGGTGGGCCTCGCGGAGGCACTGCGGCTCGAGGACCGCGCTCGTCGGACGGCGATCGAGCTGCGGCCGAGCCTCATCGCCGGGTATCTGCGGATGTACGAGGGACGCTTCGACGAGGCACGCAGGTACCTCCAGCGGCTTCGGACAACGATCCTCGAGCGTGGGGTCGATGCGGACCTCCCGTTCGTCTCGGGCCAGCTCGCCTGGCTCGAAATCTGGGCGGGGCGCCTGGACGTGGCCGACGGATACGTCCAGGAGTGTGAGGACGTTGCAGGCCAGATCGAGAGCACGTCGATCCGGGCACTCTGCAGCGCGATCACGGCGCTCGTCAGGGGCTGGCAGGGACGCCCGGAGGAACTGGCGGCGGCGGCGGCGGCGGCCGAATCGGCCGCCATGGCAACGGGCTGGCGTCTCCCGATGTTGTGGGCTCGCTGGGGACGCGCGATCTTCGCGCTCGCCGACGACGATCCGCGCTCGGCCGAGGCGGCCCTTCGGGAGATGACCGCGGTTGTCGGGTCGACCGGCGTCGCGGAGCCGACCACCGCCGCGTTCGTGCCCGACGCGATCGAGGCCTTGATCGCGCTCCGCGAGATCGACCGGGCGACGAGCCTGCTCGAGTCGTTCGAAACGGCGGCGATCCGGCTCGATCGCGCGTGGGCGCAGATCGCCGCCGCGCGAAACCGGATCCAGCTGCTCGACTCCGCCGGCGAAGCCGACGCGGCCGCGACGCTCGGCGCGAAGACGCTCGCCGATCCGCGTATCGCGGATTCCCCACTCGAGCACGCCCGGATCCTGCTGGCACTCGGACGCGCGGCGCGACGGGGCCGCCGTCGCCGCGAGGCGAACGACGCCCTGCGCGAGGCTGCCGAACGGTTTGCTCGCGCCGGTGCTTCGCATTGGGCCGAACGCGCGCTCGATGAGGCAGCGAGGGTCGGGCTCGTCCGGGCGGGCACGGCGCTCACGCCGAGCGAGAGCCGCATCGCCTCGATGGTCGCTCGCGGGATGACGAACCGGGCGGTCGCCGAGCGGCTGCTCATCAGCCCGAAGACGGTGGAGGCAACGCTTGCCCGCGCCTACGCGAAGCTCGGCATCTCGAGTCGGGCCGAGCTCGGAGCCGTGATGGCCCGGGAACCGGACCGGCTCAGCCCTCGGCCTCGACCATGAACTGGTCGTGGCCGGCAAGGAAGGCGCTCCGCTCGTCCGCGCTCATGTCACGTCCGGACCAGCCGATCTGTGCCAGCTCCTCGAAGTAGCGCTCGCGAGGGGCGACATCGCGTGCCTCCCGTTCAGAGGTCCGCCTCGAGCCGGAGCTCCTCGAGGTCGAGCTCGCGTTCGAGCCGACGGAGGATCTCGTCGCTGATCTCGTGCCGATCGCGCAACCCGATGACCGCTTCGCGCTCCGCGGCGATGAGCGCGTCCCGGATCGCGCGATGGTCGACTCGCTCGGCTTCGTGCTCCGGGTCGAGCGTGAGCCCGCCGTCGTCGTCCTCCTCCGGAAGATGCTCGACCCGGTGCTGGTAGCGCTCCTCGAGATGATCGATCAGCGGCAGGTGGTTCGGCCAGCGCTTCCGCAGCCGGTGGAGCTGCGCCAGGGCGGCTTCGATCGCCGTGGTGCGGGCGAGGGTTTCCTCCTCGAGCTCGTCACCGTCGGGCGGCACGCGGATCCGCGACAGGATGGCCGGGAACGTCAGCCCCTGGCCCAGCAGCGTGACGCCGATGACGGCGAACGCGAGGAACAGGATGAGGTTCCGCTCGGGAAAGCCGGTCGGCAGGGCGAGGGCCGCAGCGAGCGACACAGCGCCCCGCATGCCGGCCCACGAGACGATCAACGGGATCGCCGACGTCATCGGCTTGCCTCCCGGACGTCGGCGCAGCCGCGCAATCGACTTCGGCAGGACGAGCGAGCCATAGACCCACACGAACCGGCTGACGACGACGGCGAGGCTCACCGCCGCGGCGTCGACGATGAGGTCCGTCCCGGACCGCCCGGCGATCCCGCGCAGGATCGTCGGCAGCTCGAGCCCCACGAGGAGGAACGCAAAGCCGTTCAGGACGAAGGTCAGGATCTCCCAGACCGAATTCGCGACGAGGCGCGTGTCCGGGCCGAGGATCCGCGACGAGCGATAGCCCAGCCACAACCCGGCGGTGGCGGCTGCGATGACGCCCGAGGCGCCGAGGTGCTCGGCGGGCAGATACGCCGCATACGGCAGGACGAGCGAGAGGCTGACCTCGACGGGCGGGTCGAACAGCCGCCGCCAGAGCTGATCGGCGACATAGGCGACGACGAGTCCGACCGCGATCCCGCCAACCGAGGCGAGCGCGAACGTCCCGATGGCGTCGGCCGCAACGAATGTTCCCGACACCGCCGCGGCGACCGCCGTCCGGTAGACCGTGAGGGCCGTCGCGTCGTTGACGAGGCTCTCCTCCTCGAGGATCGCGCGGACGCGCCGCGGGACGGCGATGCGGGAGAGGACTGTCGTCGCGGCGAGGACGTCCGACGGTGAGACGATCGCACCGAGCGCGAACGCGGCGGCGAGTGGCAGCCCGGGAAGGACCCCTGCCACGACGACGCCCACGACGGCGGTCGTGAACAGCACGAGCCCGACGGACAGGAGCAGGACGGGCTGGAGGTTCTCGCGGACGTCGCGGATGGGGGTCTGCCACGCGGCGGCGAAGATCAACGGCGGCAGGAAGACGACGAGGACGAGCTCCGGATCGAGCTGGACGCTCGGCACCCCGGGCAGCAGCCCGAGCCCGATCCCGCCGATGACGAGCAGGATCGGATACGCGATCCCGACCCAGTGTGCGATCGCGACGATCGTCGCGACGACGACCAGGAGAAGGAGGATCAGCTCGAAGTCGGGCACCGCGGGATGGTACGAGAGCCCGAGCCGAACATGAAAACGCCGCCGGCATGCATGCCGGCGGCGTTCGCGAGTCGAGGGTCAGGCGGCCTGCACGCGCTTGGCGCGAGGGCCCTTCGGGCTCTGCTCGATCTCGAACTCCACGCGCTCGCCACCGACCAGGCGGTCGAAGTCGAGCGAAGAGTCGAGGCCGTCGCGATGGAAGAAGTAGTCCTTCGCATCCTCGGCGGTGATGAAGCCGAATCCGCGATCGGAGACGACCTTCTTGATGGTTCCGGTGGTCACATTGACCTCCACGTCTTCCCGAACCGAAACAGCGAACGCACGGTCTTCGAGAAGGGGGTCGACCACGCAGCGCCTCGCCGCGTGAGGCGACGAGACGGGCATCATCGCACGGATGATCGACCGTGCATAGTGCCGGCCGGACGCGGGGCGGCGCGGACACGGTCGAGCCGGCCCGTGCGGGCCGGCTCGACATTCCCCCTGAACGTTCGGTGGTTCCTAGCGCGCCCCCCGCTTCGCCTCGCGTACCTCGCGAACGCGAGCCGCGTCGCGAGCGGCGCGCGCCGCCTCGGACGCACGCTCACGGGTGAGCGCGCGCGCCAGCTCGTAGTTGTGGAACGACTGCCCCTCGGTGTCGTCGTCGGCCCCGTCGCTGGTCGAGGCCTCGGGCTTCGTCGTCTTCTCGCTGTCTGCCACGTCGTTCTCCTTCACTCGCACCGGGCTCCTGCCCGGATGATCGCCGACCGATGACCGAAATGGAATGGATGCCCGCGCATTTCGCGCGGGATGGCATCTCCGATCAGCGCCCGCGGAAGGCGCCACCGCCGTCGGTCGGACCTGAGCCGCCGTCCGTCGGACCGGACCCGCCCGCTTCCGCGCCCGCGACTGTTTCGGCCCGCAGACCCGGAGCGATCGCGGGGGCCTTGAGTGGCACCCTGGGCGCGGCTGGCTGCGCCGCTTCGGCGCGCAGGCCGGGCGGCATCGCGGGGGCGGGAGCCGCAATCGGGCGGATCCCTTCGGCCGCCAGACCCGGCGCGACCGCCGGCTCCCTCAGTGCGCCGATCGTGAGCGTGCCGGTTGCGGCCTGCGCCCCGACCGCTGCCGCGTTCGATCCGTTGCTCGTCGCCTGGCTCATCGCGCCGCCGGCCGCCACTGCTCCGATGAGCAGCGTCCCGGCCAGCGTGCCGGTCAACAGGAGCTTGCGCTGGAAACGGGCGGCGTCGTCCGGGCTCGGGAAGCGCAACGAGAGGCTGTGCGCCTCGACGTCCTCGCCCTCGACCACGATCTCGACCCACTCGCTGCCGGCGAGCATCTGTCCACTCGTGTCCTCGCTCGCGGGCGAGATCCGGACGCTCAGCGTGCCCGAACCCGGGTTCCAGCCGGCGCCGCCGTCGACCTCGACCGGGTGCGGGAGATCGTCGTCCATGCTCAGGATGACCGACGGGCTCAGTGGATTGCGTGCCATCTCGTGATCCTCCAACGCGGCTCTTCGTCCGGCTGTGGACGCCAACGTACGCGCGCACCACGACGAGCTCCTAGCCGGGTCCGGACAGCTCCGGTGTCCGACACTCGACACAAGGCGCGACGTGCGGCCGATACGTCGCCCTTGCGCGGTGGGGCTAGGGTGATGCGAGCAGATCCCGCTTCACAGAGGTCCCAACATGAGCAATGACGCGAAGCCCGACGGCCTGATGCGGTCGCCCAGCGTGAGCTTCCGACGTCCGAGTGGCGGCGGCGAGGCGATCGGCTCGGACGACACCGAAGGCCAGATGCTGACCGACCCGAGCGCCAACCGGCTCGTGGCCGGCGCGCGCGAGCATCAGATCCGCCAGCAGCTCACGCGACACGGCCTGGCCGAGGAGGCCCGCCGCCCGCATCGCAAGGAAAAGTAGCCCGAGCTCGAAGCTCCCACTCCCGCGAACGGCCGGGCGAGGTGCCGACCTCGCCCGGCCTTCGTCTGTCCGCCGTCTGTCCGCCGCCGCGCGTAGTTGTCCGCCGGCCGTCGCTCAGTCAGGCCCGGCTTCGGTGGCCGCTCGCGGGGTCCGGCGGCGGAGGCGCTTCGCCGCCGCGGCGGACGGGGCGGCTGCGAGCGCGACGAGCGCCGACTTCACCTCGAACGGCGAGAGCGCCGGCTCGCGCTCGAGGATGAGCGCGACGAGCCCGGCGATGTGCGGCGCGGCGAAGCTGTTGCCGGTTGCCATCATCCGCGCGCCGCCCCGCCAGGCGACGGGGACGTCGACCCCCCACGCACCGAACTCCACGGGTGGACGCGGGTTGTAGAAGAACGTCCAGGGGTCCGGAATGTCGTGCGAGGCGACCGACACGACCGACGAGAAGACGGCGGGATAGCTCGGCACGCCGGCGGTGTTGCTGGCCGAGCAGACGAGCATGCAGCGAGCGAAGTAGGCTCGGTCGACGAGGTCGTGGAAGGTCGGATAGAGATCCTCGCTCTTCGACGAGAGGCTGAGATTCGCGACGTCGAACCCCTGGCCGATCACCCAGTCGAGTGCGTAGGCGAAGGTGAGCCCGCTCGTCTTGTTGTTCGCGCCGAGCACGCGGACGGACGTCAGCTCCGCGTCCGGCGCGAGGGAATGGATGATCCCGGCACACGCGGTGCCGTGGCCGACGACGTCGAGCGGTTCGGGCTCATCGATGACGCTCCCCTCCCCGTCGACCATCTCGACTCGCACGCTGCGGACGAGCCTGCCACCGACGAGTCGATGGCCGCCCTCGACGCCCGAGTCGATGATCGCCACGCGGACGCCCTTGCCCGATCCCGTCCCGAGCCAGCGACCCCAGCCGACCCGAAACGGGGAGCGATGGGTGAGCGACGACCGCCGATCTCCGAGGAACGGCTCGCTCCATGCGGGCAGCGCCTCGTCCGGCGTCGTCACCGCGCGAATGGTCGGGCGCGAACGGGCGGCCGAAGCCGGTCCACGAGGCGGAGGAGCTCGACGACGAACTCGCGGCGCTCCGGAGACGATGTCCACTCCCGCGCGATCGCGTCGACGAGCGGCCAGAATCCGTCACCCGGATCGACGTCGCGCACGGCCTGCGCGAACGCGTCCGCGTCCCGCCCTTCGAGTCCGAGACCGTGCGCCTCCAGCACTCGCGCCCAGAGCTGCGCGACGTCCCGCTCGACGCGGGTCGCATCGATCGCGAGCGCCGCCTGACGGGCGAAGACCGAGGCGAGGCCGAGGTCGTCCCCGGAGAAGGCGCCGACATGGCGGTCGAGGATCTCGAGGACGCCGACGGTCTCCTGGTCGGTCGAGAGTGGGACGGCGAGGATCGTCTTCGGGACGTACCCGGTCTGCTCCGCCGTCTGCCGGCCGAAGCGCGGGTCCGCCGAGGTGTCCGACAGCGCGAGCGGCTCGCCGCTCTGGAAGACGTAGCCGACGAGTCCCTGGCCGGCGGGCACGCGAAGCCCGACGACGCCCTGGCCCTGCTGACCGGAGGCGACGACGAACTCGAGGTCGCCGTCGGATTCGAGGGCGATCGAGGCGGCCGCCGCGTCGAACAGCGCGACGGCGGCGTCGAGGATCGAACGTAGCAATCGGAGCTGCGTCTCCGAGCGGAGCCCTCGAGCGACGCTGGCCCGGTGGCCGAGCTCGCGGAGGAGCTCGACGGTTCGCTCGGCGGACGGGCCCCCGCCTGTGCCGCGCCGCGGGTCGTCGCCGTCGCTCACCATTCGCCCCGCGCCGCGAGCTCGCTCACGTTGACGACGATGATGTCGTCAGGCTCGAGCCGGATGAGCCCGTCGTCGATCAGCTCCCCGAGGTGACGGTTCACGCTCTGCCGCGTCCCGCCGATCATCGAGGCAAGCTCCGTCTGGGTGTAGGCACGACCCAGCCGGACGTCCTCGTTTCGATCCGGCTCGGCCTCCCGGGCCATGACGGCAAGCCTGGCCGCGAGCCGGCCCGGCAGGTCGAGGAAGTGGAGCTCGGCGAGACGTCCGGTCACGCGACGGAGCTCGCGCGCGAGGGCCGAGAGCATCGCCTGGCGAAACGCCCGGTCGTCGTCGACGAGCTCCATGACCGGCTCACGCGGCAGGACGAGCGTCACCGTGGGCTCGAGCGCGGTCGCGGTCGCCGAGCGCTGCGCACCATCGATGAGGCCGAGCTCGCCGAACACCTGGCCCGGGTGGAGCGTGTTGATGAACGCCTCCGACCCGGTCACGGACTCCTCGCTGATCTTCACCAGCCCACTCTCGATCAGGTGGAGCATGTCGCCGAGATCGCCGCTGTGGAAGATCACCTCGCCACGGCGGTAGCGTCGCGGTCGGAACTCCCGCGCCAGGTCCTCGAGCGTGGCCGCGGACAACGTCTTGAACAGCGGTGAGCGCGTCAGCGCATCGACCGTGAAGGCGAGTCGCGTCGCCTCGGTCATGTTCGTGACCTCCGCATCAGACGACGTGGCGTTGGAACCCCGGACCCTCGAACCATAACGCACGGCTGGGGCCGGACTCGGGACTTCTCGAAGGGGTTTCGACGTGCCCCGACGGGCGCGCGTCGATTACGCTTCCCCGCCAGCAGGGACGTGTCGCCATTTCGACTGCGGCCAGGTGCGCTCGACGACAGACGGCCGGCGGGTCGGGCGGCTACGTTCGTCTCGATGCGGCTTCCAACCGGGAGTCTGACAGGGAGGTCCACTTCGATGGGCGAAACGCACAAGACGGCTGAGGACACCGAGGGTCAGGGCCACGGCTCGCCGCGGGCGATCCCCGCGGACGACACCGAGGGCCAGGGCCACGGCACGCCGCGGGCGCTGCCGGACGACGAAGGTGCGGGACCCTCGGGCAACAGCCAGTTCCGCTGAGGGCGATCACGCGGCGCGGCCGAGAACTGCCAGTCCGGCCGCGTTCGTGTCCGTCGACGGCATGAGGGCCGCCACGCCGCGTGGCTGACGGCCTCCCAGAGAACGCCGCAGGCCCCAAGACCGCCGGCCGCGATGCCGGCGGTTTTGGCGCGCGGGCGATCGGCACCCGGATCCTCGGGCCCTACGCGCCCCTCACCGGGAACGCGCGGCTCACGCGCTTCCTCGCCAGTGAGTTCGTGTCGAGCATCGGCGACTGGCTCTACCTCGTCGCGCTCCTGATCGTCGTCGCGAAGGTTGCGGACCCGACGGTCCTCGGGATCGTCGGCGGCGTCCGTGTGCTCCCGTATGTCCTCCTGTCAGGACTGGGAGGCGTCATCGCCGACCGGTTCGATCGTCGGCTGATCCTCATCGCGACCGATGTCGCGCGCGGCGGGCTGATGCTCGTGCTGGCCGCGGCGATCCTGCTCGACGCCTCGATCTGGCTCATCGTGGCGATCACCGTCCTCGCCGCGTGCGGGTCGGCGCTCGCGGGACCGACGCTCGCGGCGTATCTCCCCTCCCTGACGCGCAACGAGTCGGAGCTCGGGCCGGCGAACGCCGCCTGGGCCACGCTCGACAACATCGCGTTCATCATCGGTCCCGCGCTCGCCGGGATCCTCACCGCGACGGGCGGCGCCGCGTTCGCGATGCTGCTCAATGCCGCGACCTTCGGCGTCATTGCCGTCGCGCTGGCGACCCTGCCGGCGATGGCCGCCTCGTCAGCGGGCGGCGCTGAGGTTCCGTCGCCGGCCGCGCCCGACGCTCCGTCCAGCGTGGCGCGGCGCGATCCCTCGCTCGTCCGCCGCATCGCCGCTCCGCTCCTCATCGACGTGGGGACGAGCATCGTCGGCGGCGCGCTCGGCATCGCCACGGTCGTCGTGGCGATCGATCAGCTCCACGGCGGCGAGCAGGCGACCGGCTTGCTGAATGCGGCGACCGGCATCGGGGGCGTGCTCGGTGGCGTGCTCGCCGGGCGGCTCGTCGAGGCGCCCCCGGCTCGCGCATTCGGCGCCGCCGGCATCGCCTGCGTCGTCGGCCTGCTCGGCCTTGGGGTGTCCGGCGCGCTGCTCGTCGCGATCGCCCTCATGGCCGTCGCCTCGGCGGGCCTGCTCATCATCGATGTCCTCAACGCGACGCTTCTCCAGCGCCTCATCGACGACGACGCTCGTGGCCGCTCGAGCGGGATCCTCCATTCCGTCGGAGCGCTCTCGTTCGCGGCGGGCGGGTTCGCCTTCCCGGTCCTCGCCGGCGCAACCGGTGTCGCGCCCGCCCTCGGCGTGATCGTCGTCGCGGGCGCGATCGGCGTCGGCCTCGGCCTCGTCAGCCTCCGGCGCAGCGGGCCGATGGATCCACGGACACGGGCCGCCTTCCGGGCGCTCCAGGCATCGCCGCTCGGCGCGCTCGCCGTCGCGCGTCTCGCGAGAGCCGCCGCACGATCGACCCCGGTCCATGTCGAGCCGGGCGACATCGTCATCCGGCAGGGCGATGCCGCGGACGCCGCGTACGTCGTCGAGGAGGGCACCTTCGAGGTGACGATCGACGGCGAGCGCCGCCGCACGCTCTCCACGGGTGCGTTGTTCGGGGAGCTCGGGCTCCTGCTCGAGGCACCGCGGAGCGCGACGGTCACGGCGGCGACGAACGGGCTGCTGTACCGCCTCGACCGCGAAGCGTTCCTGTCGCTCGTGCGACCCGAGGAACGGGTCGCGGACCAGCTCATCGCCCTGTACGGTCGGCCGGCCTGACCGAAGCTTCGACCGCCGATTCGGTCGATCCGCTCACCACCGTCGGCCGGCCTGATGCCTCGCCGCCGACTCGGGCGATCTGCTCAGCCTGTGAGCCGAAACGTGGTTGCCGCGCCGCTATGGCGCGGTTGTCCCGGCGATCCGCTCAGCCCGTGAGACGAAACATGGTTGCAGAGAGTCGCCCGGTTCTCGGGGCGCCGATCCACTCACCTGGTGAGCGCCAGCGCGCTCGGCGGGGCCAGCGTCCGCTAGCTCACGCGGTCAGCCGCGGCGCGGGAGCGCGAGATGCGACGTCACGCCGTAGGTCTCACCCGTCTCCGGGTCGCGACGCGGCGCCACCACCAGCCGGCGCTCCCCGAGGCGCGTCCGGACGCGCCGGGCGAGTGGACGACCGGTCCGGTAGACCTCGTCCATGAGGTCGAATGCCGCACTCCGAAGGTCCACGAGCGCCTCGCGCGCCGGCTGACCGACGCACGAGGGTCCGAACGCCTCGAGGAACGGCGCGTTTCCGTGCAGGATCAGGTGCCCCGGCCCGAAGTGAAACGCGCCGGATGACGGAGTGGCAAGCGTCGGCGGCTTCGCCTCCATTCCGACAGCATCGCGCCGCGATCAATCGCTCTTTCGGGCCGTATCCGGGTCTTCGCGCGGCGTTCGCTTGGCGGCCGCATGCGCGACCGCGAACGCCCGGCTTTCGTCACCCCCGTACTCGTCGAACGCGCTGTTGAAGGCCTTTCGAAACGCTTCCTCCTGGCGGCGGCTGTACTGGTCCACCTGGCTCTGCGGAAGGTCCGAGATCTCGTCGTACGGCATCAGGTGCAACATGCGCCCGGGCGGCTCGCGCCGAAATCATCATGGCTGCCGCGGGATTGCAATCGGGACACCTCGCTGCCACTGCCCGGGCTCGATCTGATCGCGAAAAATACTCACCAGGAGTATTGACAGAGGGGTTGTCAAGAGGGCCCGAATCGGCTAGGATATCGAGAGCCGGCGTGTCAAGACTTGACACGCCCTTACGTGTGTCGGGGTTCGGCGCGGGACCCGGCTCGCAGCGTGCTTTTCTTCATGGCTCTCCGCCGAGCGGCGCGGCTCGGCCGGCACATTCGGAGCGACGTTTGATTCAGCTGTTCGACAATCCGCTTGACGTGACCGAGGATCCCACCGCGGCCGACCTGGAGTCGGTCGAGGAGGAGACGGACCTCGAAACCCTCGCCGACGAGCCGGCCGTCGCGGCCGGAGTCGTGCCCAGCGCCCGAACGGGTGACGAGGTGGGCGACGGGGCGACCCCGCCGTCCGCTCCGGCCCGTGCGGTCGTGGCCGAGGAAGACGACGAGCCTGAGCCCGAGCCGGAGGCCGACACCGACGATTCGGTTCGGATGTACCTCCGGGAGATCGCGCGTGTCCCGCTCCTCACCGCGGAGGAGGAGGTCGTCCTCGCGAAGGGCATGGAGCTCGGCCTGGCGATCCAGTCCGAGCCCTGGAAGGCCGTCCTCAACCTCCACGAGTGGACCCTCCACGACACGGAGGCCAAGACGCGAGCCAAGAACCCGAAGTACGCGCTGCCGTTCGCGGCTGAGGCGCAGCGGATGGTTCGTGCAGCGCTCGCGGACGACAGCGCCGGCGATCTGCTCGTCACCGCTCCGAAGTTCGGGCTCGCCGACGCCGCGAAGGCGGCGGAGACCGATGCCGCGCGGGAGACGCTCGAGCGTGCCCGGTCGCTTCGCGCCGTGTACAACGAGCGGCTCGATTCCGATGCCTTCCTCGAGCTCATCGACTGGATCCACGGCGCACTCGGGCGCCGGCAGCCGGGAGTGAACGAGGAGGCCGCGCTTCGAGCCATGTACGACTGGGCGCGTGACGTCGTCGCGCTGCCCGCCGTCCAGCGCTGGATCGAGGCGGGCAACGACGCCGACGTCCTCGCCGGGATGGGATACCGGCCGGGCACCGACGGACCGAACGACGGCGTCCTCGTGGAGCTTGGAAAGCGCTCGCGTGACCACCTGACCTCGGCCAACCTGCGACTCGTCGTCTCCGTCGCGAAGAAGTACATGAACCACGGGATGGGCCTCCTCGACCTCGTCCAGGAGGGCAACGCCGGGCTCATGCGGGCGGTCGACAAGTTCGAGTACGAGCGCGGCTTCAAGTTCTCGACGTACGCGACGTGGTGGATCCGTCAGGCGATCCAGCGCGGCCTCGCCGACCAGTCCCGGACGATCCGGATCCCGGTCCACATGGTCGAGACCATGAACCGCGTCGCGCGCGTCACGCGTGACCTCACGAGCTCGCTCGGTCGGGAGCCGACGCCCGAGGAGGTCGCGACGGTCCTGTCCGAGGATCCTCGAACCGCGATGACCGCGGAGCGGGTCGAGGAGATCCGGAAGCTCGGCCGGGACCCGATCTCGCTCGGATCGCCCGTCGGCGAGGAGCAGGACACGGAGCTCGGTGAGCTGATCGAGGATCGGGACGCCATCTCGCCGCTTGATGCGGTGACCGACGTCATGCTCCGCGAGCAGCTCGAGCATGTCCTCTCGAGCCTCGATGGCCGGGAGCAGCGCGTCATCCGACTCCGGTTCGGCCTCGACGACGGGCATGCCCGGACGCTCGAAGAGGTCGGCCGGGAATTCGGGCTCACCCGGGAGCGCATCCGTCAGATCGAGTCGAGAGCGCTGCGAAAGCTCCGTCACCCGTCGCGGAGCCGGAAGCTGCGAGAGTTCGCCGCCTGACCGACGAGCGCTGAACATCCGGGAGACCGGCAGGGGCGACCTGCCGGTCTCTTGCTGTTCGGCGACGCTCGCGGTGCCGCTCGGCACCGCCTCGTGCGGCGCGAGACCCGATCCGGTACCTCTCTCCCATGTCGTTCCCGCGAATGGAGGGCGATCGTCGGGGGATCTGACGATCGGGTTCGGAGGGCCACTGGGATCTCGCGCGCGCGAACGACCGACCGGCGTGTGCGGCCGCTGCTCCTGCTTCTCGTGTTCGGCGCGTTCCTGGCGGTCGTCGGGGCGACCGCGACCGGCCAGGCCGTGCTCGTCACCCTCGACGGCTCGACGAACTACCTGAGCGCGCGCGTCGAGGCCGACGCGACGATCGTGCGGAGCCTCGTCAACCTGCACCTTCAGCGCACCGATGTCGGCTCAACGGTCCTGCCTGCCGATCGGGAGGCGGCCCTCGACCGGCAGCTGCTGCTCATCACCGACCAGGGTCAGATCCTCCGGGCGGCGATCCTGGGCCCGACCGGCGTCGTGCTCGCGGCGAGCGACGGCGGCCTCGTCGGGCGAGCCATCGGGCCTGACTCCGGTTTCGAGCGAGCCGTCGCGGCCCGCAGCGTCGACGCGTCGATCGACGGCGTCGGTGAAACCGGACCGCTCGGGCCGTCCACGACCGGCGAGATCCTTCGCGAGTACTTCCCGATCATCGCGGATGGCACGGTCTATGCCGTCGTCGCCGTCTGGCGCGATGCCGCGCCGATCTTCGCGACGCTCGACGAGAGCCGTCTCCACGTCGTCCTCATCACGCTGTCGGCCGCGCTGGTCACCGGAATCCTGCTCTACCTCATCTTCCGGACCGCACAGGGTCGGCTCACCCGGCAGACGGTCCAGCTGCTCGAGTCGACCAGGCGCGATCCGCTGACAGGCCTTCTCAACCATGGCGCAGGCGTCGAAGTGCTCGCGCTGGCGCTCGAACGCGCCCGAGACGGGGCCGACGGCACCGGAGGCGTCGCTGTCGCCATCGTCGACCTCGACAACTTCGGGCTGCTGAACGACACGTACGGCCACGCTGCGGGAGACTCGGCGTTGCTCGAGGTCGAGCGGCTCCTGACCGCCCGGCTGCCCGACGGCGCGACCGCCGCGCGCTATGGACCGGACGAGTTCATGATCGTTGCTGCTGCCGCGGCGGCGAGCGCTCTCGAACCGGCTCTCGAAGGCCTTCGGACGAGCCTCGCCGATCTCGAGCTCACCTTCGGCGCGTCGGAGCGGCTGCCGGTCACGGTCAGCGCCGGCATCTGCAGCTTCCCGACGAACGGCGAGTCGGTGACGACGCTCCTCGCGATCGCGGCCGTCACGCTCGACGCCGCCAAGGCGAGCGGCGGTGACTCGATCCTGGTCGCCGAAGCTCGGCCCGCCGTCTCGGCCCACGCGCAGACATTCGACGTCCTGCAGGGCCTCATCATCGCCGTCGACACGAAGGACCGGTACACGCGACGCCACTCGGAGGACGTCGCCCGGTATGCCGACTTCCTCGCCGGACGATTGGGTCTCGATGCCGATGCGCGACGCGCCATCCACAGCGCAGGCCTGCTCCACGACATCGGCAAGATCGGGATCCCGGACGGCCTGCTTCGCAAGCCGGGCAAGCTGACCGACGCCGAGTACGACATCGTCAAGCAGCACGTCGCGCTGGGCGACGCGATCGTCCGCGACCTGCCGAACATCGACCTGATCCGGGCCGGGATCCGCCATCACCACGAGCGCTGGGACGGCGACGGCTACCTCGATCGCCTCGCCGGCGAGCAGATCCCGCTCGTCGCGCGGATCCTCGCCGTCGCCGACGCGTTCTCGGCGATGACGACGACACGCCCCTATCGCAAGGCCCTCTCGATCGACGTGGCGCTTCGCCGGCTCGAGGACGCGGCCGGCAGCCAGCTCGACGAGGCGCTCGCGCTCTCGTTCGTCGACGGGATCAGGAGCGACGAGAATCCGCCACTCCCCGGCGAGCAGCCCGAGGCCCGGCTGTGGACCCCGGACCTGCGGGTCGCGTGATGCGTCGCCGGTGGCCCGGGCCGTTCATCGCGGCGCTGAGCGTGGCAGCGTTCCTCAGCGTCGGGACCGTCGCCCCGACGCGGGCGCTCGGCATCGTCGCGGTCGCGAAGCCCGATGCGTATTCCGCACGCCACGATCGCGTGCTCGTCGTGGCCGCGAAGGGCGTCCTCGCAAACGACCTCGACCTGAGCCTGCTCGGGGCACCGGGCGCCGTCGTCGTCACCCCGACGGGGCATGGTTCGCTGAGCCTGGCCACGAACGGCGGCTTCACCTACTCGCCGAACGCGCGCTTCGTCGGCGACGATTCGTTCACCTATCGGGTCAGCGGCGGGCTGCTGGCCTCCAACACGACGACGGTGTCGATCAGCGTGACGAACGCCGCGCCGGTGGCCGTGGCCGATTCGTATACCGCGGGGACCGGCCGCACGCTGTCCGTCAACGCGCCCGGGATCCTCGCGAACGACACCGACGCCGACGGCGATGGACTGACGGCGACGCTCGTCAGCGGCGGCGGCAGCGGGTCGTTGGACGTCAACGCCGACGGGAGCTTCTCCTTCACGTCGGGCGGCTCGTTCGTGGGCGTGCGGACGTTCAGCTACCGCGTCTCCGACGGCATCGCGTCGTCGTCGACCGCGACGGTCTCGATCAGCGTCGGTGCACCCGCGGCGACGGCCACTCCGGCGCCGACACCGTCGCCGACCCTGCGTCCCACGCCAACGCCGATCGCCACGCTCCCGATGCCGACGGGGCCGTTGCCGACCTTGCCCCTGCCGACGTTGCCCTTGCCGACCTTGCCGTTGCCGACCTTGCCGTTGCCGACGCCCGTCCCGAGCCGGACGCCGACCGCCACGCCCGTGGCGAGCTCGACGGTCTCGCCGGCACCCACGTCATCACCGGCGACCGCTTCGAGCCCCCCGGCGTCCCCGAGCCCGACACCGACGAACGGTGGGAGTGGGGCCGCCGGAGGCACCGGGGGATCGGGTCCGTCGGCCCCGACCGGATCCGGCGGTCGTCCGCTGAGCGTGCCCTCGGCAACGGATGGCGGGCCGATCGCGGTCGGCGGCCTGTCGCTGACGATCGGGGCCTTCCAGTGGCTCGTCCCGGCGTTCGCACTGTCGGTACCCGGGCTCCTCCTCATCCTCGTCGTGCTTGCCCAGCTCATCGGCGGCGGCCTGTTCGTGCCCGTCAGCCGTCGGGCGCTCGCGGGCGACGGCCTGGCGCACCGTCGGGGCCGGCCAGACTGACAGTCCGGCGAGGGCTGGCCGAACCTCCCCTGCGTCAGGCATCTGTCATCCAGCATCGGCCGCGGAACGATGCGCGGGCGAGCGTCCATCGCCCAGGATTCAGGACGTCATGCCGGACCTCTCGGCACCCGACTATTCGATCGCCCGCTTCCTGATCGCTCGCGGGCTCGCGCTGATCTACGTCGTCGCGTTCGTCGTCGCTGCCCGCCAGTTCCCGGCCCTCTGCGGCGAGCGCGGCCTCCAGCCCGCGCGACGGCTGCTCGCCGTCGTCCCCTTCCGACGGGCGCCGAGCGTGTTCCACCTCGGATATTCGGACGGGCGGCTCCGCATCGTCGCCTGGGTCGGGGCACTGCTCTCGCTGGCGCTCGTCGTCGGCATCCCCGAGCAGGCGCCGCTGCCGGTCACGATGCTCGTCTGGCTGGTCGTCTGGGCGCTCTACCAGTCGATCGTGAACGTCGGCGGCACGTTCTACGGGTTCGGCTGGGAGACCCTGCTCCTCGAGGCGGGCTTCCTCGCCGCGTTCCTCGGGAACGACGCCGTCGCGCCTCAGTGGCTCGTCATCGTCGCGTTCCGCTGGCTCGCCTTCCGGATCGAGTTCGGTGCCGGGTTGATCAAGCTTCGCGGCGACCCGTGCTGGCGCGACCTGACCTGCATGCGGTACCACCACGAGACCCAGCCCATGCCCAACCCGGTCAGCTGGTACGCCCACCGCGCGCCGGCCTGGTTCCATCGCCTCGAGACGATCGGCAATTTCGTCGCCCAGCTCGTCCTGCCGTTCGGGCTGTTCCTGCCGCAACCGCTGGCGAGCATCGCCGCCGCGCTCATGATCGTGACGCAGCTGTACCTCGTGGTCACCGGCAACTACGCCTGGCTGAACTGGGCGACGATCGTGGCGATCGTCGCAGGCATCGGCGACGACACGGTTCGCGGGCTCGCCGGGCTGGTCGTTCCGCTCGCCCCGGCCGCGGCATACCCACCGACGCCCGCATGGTTCACCTTCGCGGTCGTCGCCGTCGCGGCCCTCCTCGCCCTCCTCAGCTGGTGGCCCGTCCGGAACATGGCGAGCCCGGGCCAGGCGATGAATGCGTCCTTCAACCCGCTCCACCTGGTGAACACCTACGGCGCGTTCGGGAGCGTCAGCCGGGAGCGCCTGGAGGTCATCGTCGAGGGCACGGCCGCCGACGATCCGCACGACGACGCCGACTGGCGCGAGTACGACTTCAAGGGGAAGCCCGGTGACGTCCGCCGGATGCCACCGCAGGTGGCCCCGTATCACCTCCGGCTCGACTGGCTGATGTGGTTCATCCCGCTCTCGCCGGCCTATGCCGAGGGCTGGTTCCCGGCCTTCCTCGCGCGTCTGCTCGAGGGCGACGAGGCGACGCTGCGACTGCTCCGCCAGAACCCGTTCCCCGACGCGCCGCCGGTCTTCGTACGGGCGCGAATGTTCCGGTACGCGTTCACCACGCGGGACGAACGCCGCGCGTCGGGCGCGTGGTGGCGGCGAACGCTCGTCGGCGACTACGTCTCGCCGGTCCGTCTGCGTGCCGCCGCGAGCCGCTGACGAGCCGTCACACCGACCGCTGAGCGGGACAAACACCGACGGCCGCCGCGGCGGGCACGCCGATGCGCGCCGCCGGGAGCCGGCGACCGCCGATCAGCGGCCGGATCGCCCGAGCTCAGCTTCGGGTGGCGGCCCCGCTCGAGAGCTGCGCCGCGTTCGAGCCGTCGCCGGCCTTGAGCGCCCGCAGGCGAGCGTCGACCTCGAGCTCGTCCTCGCCTGATTCGAGCTGGGCGAACTCGTCATCGAGGTTCGTTCGGCCAACCTCCTCCATGCCTGTCGCGAGCGCCTCCTGGCGTCGGATGCGCTCCTCGAACCGGCCGAGGTCGCTCGTGGGGTCCATGACCGAGACGCTCTTGACGGCCTTCTGGACGTCGACCCGCGCCTGCGCCATCTTCGCCCGGCTGACGAGCTCGTCGCGCTTCTGGACCAGCTCCTCGCGCTTGGCCTGGAGCTTGAGCAGCCCGTCCTTGAGCTGGTTCACCAGCTGGGTCTGCTGGTCGATCTGGGTCTGGAACGTCTTGACCTGGTCGTCGAGGCCGAGCTGTCGACGGATCGCGATCTTCGCGAGCTCGTCGAACCGGTCGGCCTCCCCGGTGTTGCCCTGTGCGCGAAGCTGGTCGGCGCGCGACGATGCGGCTCGCGCCTTGTCGATCCACTCGGCGGCGGCGTCCTTCGCCTCGCGCTGGTCCTGCTCGGCGAGACGCAGGTTGCCGATCGTCTGTGCCACCGCGTCCTGCGCCTCGGCGATGTTGTTCGTGAAGTCGCGGACAAGCTGGTCGAGCATCTTGTCCGGGTCTTCGGCCTGATCGAGCAGGGCGTTGACGTTCGCCCGAACGAGCTGACCGATTCGACCGAGGATCGTCGTCTGTGCCATGACCGGTTCTCCTTTCCGTAGTCTGCGATTTGCGTTGCCGAAGCGTCGTCCGCTGCTACCAGCGCCCGCCGCGCGACCGTCCGCCACCGAACCCGCCGCCGAACGTGCGGCCGCCGCCGCCCATGCCGCCGCCACCGCCGCCGAACCCACCGCCGAAGATGCCCCCACCGCCGCGGGACGAGCCCCAGCTCGATCCGCCCCAACCCGCGCCGCCGCGGATGACCCACGGCAGGATCCACGGCAGCGCCGCGCCGAGGGCGTCCGCGGCGCCGCCGGATCGGCCGTAGCCGGCCGATCGGTCGAACCGGGACAGGTCGTCCTGGGCGGCCGAGAGGGCGGCCTCGGCATAGCGGGCCGCGTCCGTCGCGCGCGCCTGGGCCGTCGCCGGGTCCGTGGGGAGCAACGCCTGCGCCTGCGACAGGCGATCGATCGCGGTCGCGAGCTGCGTCCGTGCCAGACGGTCGACGGCGGCACGACGCGTGGCGATGAAATCCTCCGCCTGGTCCACGAGCGCGGCGGCCCGCTGCACCGTCTGGGCAGCCGTCTGTGCCGCCGCCGCGCGCTGCTGCGCGGCGACGCGGACCGCTTCGTCGACGGCCGCGATCTGCGCTCGCGCGGCGGCAATCGCGCGTCGCGCGCCGGTCGGGTCGCGTCGAGCCGCGGAGAGGCCCGACTGGGCCGTCGCCAGGCCCGCCTGTGCCTGGGCGAGCCGAGGATCGGCCTTGCCCGCTGCCTGAGCCTGGGCAAGCTCGGTCGTCGCGGTGGCGAGCTCGCGGGGGGCCGCGGCGGCGTCCTCCTCTGTGGCCTGGCGGGCCCGGTGGACTGCGGTGAGCAGCCGATCGGCCTCCGCGAGCGCCTCGTAAGCAAGCCGTGCATCGCGACCCGCGGTCGCCTTGTCGTCCGCGGCGAGGGCCGTCTGTGCCGCCTGTGCCGCCTGCCGCGCGCTCGCGATCCGCTTGCCTGCCTCGACGACGTTGCCACGCACCGGGCCCGTCGCCGGATCCGCAAAGCGCCCGAGGACCTCCGCATCGTCGCGGGCGGCGGCCATCCTCGCCTCGAGCTCGTCCGCGCGTCCCCCGAGCGTCGGGATGATCGCCGGGGCATCGCGCTCGATCCGGCGCAGATCGTCGATCCGCTTGGCCTCGGCCGCGATCGCAGCGGTTGCTCGGTCGCTTCGCGCGGCGACGTCCTGGAACATCGCCGCGCGGGTCGGCGGGTCCTCGGGGACGTCGTCGTCGAGCTTCTGGCGGACGGCAAAGGCGGCGCTGAGCTCCGCGCGGGCCGTCTCGATGGCCGCTCGGAGCGGTGCAACCTCGTCCTCGCCGAACTGCGCCTCGGCGAAGGCGAGATCCTGCTGCGCGTCGCGCACGGCGTCGTCCGCAGCGATCAACTTCGCGTTCGCGTCCCGTGCCAGCTGCCCGGTCTGGCGGTCGCGCTCCTCGGCCGTCCGCCGGTTCGCGCGCCAGGACGAGAACGAGCGCCAGACGATCCAGGCCCCGGCGAGGAGGAGCAGGAGGCCGATGATGGGACTCAGCGACAGACCACTCTCGGGCGTCGTGCCCGGGCCGGCCGTCGCGTTCCCGAGCGCCGCATCGCGGAGCCCGCCGGCCGTCGCAACGACCGCATCTCCGAAGTGGCCGGCCGAGAGGTTCGGCTCGAGGTCGCGCGAGATGACGACGTCGATCTCGTCGTTCGTCAGCTGCTGGAGACCGTCACTCACCCAGATCTGGTCCGTTCGGTCGTCGAGCGCGACGAGGAGGAGGGCGTCGTCCACGCCGAGGGAGTTCTGCTCGGCTGCCTGGTCGACGAAGGACGCCGGGGAGAGGCTGCCCGTCGTCCGGACGAACACGACCCAGAGCTGGACGCCCGCGCGCGAGCGGAGGTCGGCAAGGGCCGCGTCGATGGCGCCTCGATCCGCGGCCAGGACACCCGTCGTGTCCGTGACCTGCGACGTGAGCCGCGGAACCGCTTCGGCGCGTGCGCCTGCGGGGACGGCGATCGCCCGAGCGACGAGCGTCGCGAAGACGAGGATGGCAAAGGCGAGGACGGCGACGGCGGGCAGGCCGCGCTGCCCCCGGAGCGCGCGGATCACCGGCCCAGTCTCGGGGCTGCCCGGTCGCGCCAGCGTGCCGCGGACCGGACTCCCCGCTTCGTCCGCATTACGCCTCACGATGGCCGTTCGCGGCTGTGACGGCGAGGGCCGAGCGTCACCTCCACGTGGTCCCCACGGCATCATCCCGATACGAAACCGAACCCTGGAGGCAGGCATGAGCAACCTCGTGGATCTCGCATCCATCGCCCCGCTCGAGGTCTGGGGCGACGCCGTGCAAGCGCGACGCGTCCAGGGCGAGCGCATCACGCTTGCGGTCGTGGAGCTCGCACCGAACGCGCTCGTGCCCGAGCATCGGCACCCGGCGGAACAGCTCGGCCTCGTCATCCGCGGGTCCGTCCGCTTCCGGATCGACGACGAGACCCGTGAGCTTGGCCCGGGCGGCACCTGGCGGATCGCCTCGGAGCATCCCCACGAGGTCCTGGCCGGTCCGGGCGGGGCCGTCGTGGTCGACGTCTTCAACCCCGTTCGGGACGACTGGGACGCGCTTCGCGTGCTGGATCCCCGAGCGCCCGCCTGGCCGACTCCCTCGGACGGCGGCTAGGGCGCAGCCACCTGGGGCGCGGTCGGCTGGGGCGCGAACCGGAAGCCGGCCGGAAGGTCGTCGAGGAACGCCTCCGCGATCGCGGGCCGGGCGCTGACCCGCCAATCGACGACGTCGGATACCTCGCTCTCGTACTTCCGCTGCTCGAACCAGTCCACGAGGCGGATCCGGGGAAACCGGGCGAGGGTCGCGTCCGAGAAGACCTCCCGCCACCACGCCTGCTTGAGCGATAGCTCGTCGGCACCCGCCGTGATGGCCGGCCGAAAGAAGGCAGCCGTCTCGGGAATGGCCATCGGCTTCTCGTGGCCGTCGGCATACGTGGCATAGAAGTCCGGCAGCGGCGATTCATCGCCGGCCGTTCCGTCGTAGGTCCCCGTGAGCTTGTGGGCGAACTTGTCAGGCTCGGGCAGGACGTTCCGGCCCCATGGCCACACGTCGCCCCAGTGGTAGAGGCTCATGCCGACCCAGTCGACGGCGTCGTCTCCCGGGTAGTACGGCGCGTATGGATCGTCGGTCATGCTCAGGCGGCGGTCCTCGTTCGTGTCGAGGAGCGCGAAGTCCGAGGTCCCCTGCTTCGCCTCGTGCGGACCGCCGGCGAACGGGTAGCCGCCACCGTCGTTCGGCGCCCAGAGCATCGCCGAGCGGGCCGTGCCGGCGTGGACGGCTGCGGCGACGCGGCGGAACGCGGCGACGTACGCGGCGGGTTGCTGGCCCCACGCGTACCACGAGCCGTTCATCTCGTGCGCGAAGCGAACGAGCACCCCGACGCCCCGGGCGTTCGCGGCAGCGAGCACGGTGACGAGCTCCCGGATCGCCTGGTCGTCGACCGCGGCCAGTCCGGCGTTCGGCTCGAGCGTCAGCAGCGCGAGACCGCCGTCGGCGGCGACGGCATCCACGAACCCGGCCACGTTCGTCCGATCCGCGTCCGCGAACGGAAACCCGACGAACTGGACCCACACCGCAGGCGTTCGGCCGAGTCGAGCGTCGATTGCCGCGGTCGTATCGGTCCCCCAATCGACGCTCATGCCGACGAGGACGCCGTCGGCCGGCTCGAGACGCGCCAACGCGGACGTCGTGGTTGACGGAGCGGGCGTCGCGACCGAAGCCGCCGGCGTCGAAATCGGCACGGACGATCGGGCGGCCACGGCCGACGGGCCGGCAACGCTTGATGGGGTGGACACGACCGATGGCGCGGCAGACGGCCCAGCCGGTCCGGGCGACGCTCCCGTGCATCCGGCGATGACGGCGGCGAGCGTGATGACGAGCGGGAGGCGGTGTCGCACGAGGTCGTCCGTAGCGGGGCTGTGAGGACGGGGCGATTGCACCAACGTTCGCGTCGGCCTGACATCGCTCGGAAGTCCCAGCCGACGCGGAGCGAACGGCCGTTCGATGACGGACGCCCCAGCGGTCCCCGATCCACGCTCGATGGATGCGTCTCTCACGACGCAATTGGGTAGCTACCCGCAGCTGACAGTGGTACGATTCGCAGAACCGGCCAGAGGCGTCGGACAGGTGACTTCGAGAGAGGCCCGCACAGGCAGATGCCTCCCCTCGCGGCACTGCTCGGCAGCGCCGACGTCACGCTCAGAGATGGGACGCTCCGTCTCCCCGACGGCTTCGCGGCCGCCTTCGTCGGCGGCCTCGTGGTGACCTCGTGGCTCGACGGCTGCCTCGCCCTGTGGCCGCGCGCCGAGTGGGAGGCCTTCGCGGCGCGGCTCGTCCGGCTGCCGGTCGCGGATGCCGGCGCCCGCTGGTTCGCCCGCCTGCTGTTCGCGTCGGCCGTGGAGATCGGGATCGTTCCCGACGACATCTCGCTACCGGAGCCGCAGCGCCGATCCGCCGGTCTCGAGGGTGACGTCGTCCTCGTCGGGGCGGGCGATCACGCCGAGCTGTGGTCGCGCGGACGCTGGGACGAGCAGTCGAGCCGTTCGCTGAACGAGCTCTCGGCGGCGCTCGCCGGCTGATCGGCCGCGACCCGGCTACGCTGCGACGATGAAGGCTGGAATCATCGTTCCGCAGGGTTGGCAGGGCGAATACGACGGGTGGGAACCGCTCGTCGCGTGGTCGCGGACGACGGCCGTGGCGGGTCAGGCGGAGGACCTCGGCTTCGAATCGATCTGGCTGTTCGACCATTTCCACACCGTCCCCCGACCGACCGACGAGATCACGTTCGAGTCGTTCACTTCGCTGTCCGCGCTCGCGGCGCTCACCACGCGTGTGCGGCTGGGCCACATCGTGATCTGCACGGCGTTCCGCAACCCGGCGCTGACCGCCAAGATGATCTCGACGATGGACTCGATCTCCGGCGGCCGAATGGAGCTCGGGATCGGCGCCGGCTGGAAGAAGGACGAGTGGCTCGCCTACGGCTACGGATTCCCGGAGACGAAGGAGCGCCTGGCGCGCCTCGGCGACGACCTCGAGGTGATCACCCGGATGCTCGCCGGCGACCGCCACGAGCACGCGACCTATGACGGCCGGCACTCCTCGGTCGCGAATGCGATCAACGTCCCGAAGCCGATCCAGCAGCCGCGCGTTCCGATCATGGTCGGCGGCAACGGCCCGAACGTCACCTGGCGACTGGCCGCGCGCCATGCCGACGAGCTCAACCTCGATGGCAAGTCGCCGGACGAGGTCCGTGACGCGCTCCCGATCGTGCGGTCGCGCTGCGAGGAGATCGACCGAGATCCGGCGTCGCTCGCCGTGAGCGTGAACGTCTGGAGCGGCCTGTTCGGCGGTTCGCGCGAGTCACGCGTCGACCTCCTCCGGGGCTACGCCGCCCTCGGGGTGAGCCGGGTCATGTCATTCATCAAGGAGACCGCGACCACGGACGAGGCGCTCGGGTCGTTCGCGGAGGATTGCCGGGCGGCGGGTGTCGAGCTCGCCTGACCCGAGCGCCCGGAACGATTCACTGCTGTCGCGCGTGTCGGGCGCGACCCGGCGTCTATCCTTCGTTGGTGTCGCTCTATCGCCTGACCGATTCGGGTCTCGAGGGGATCGTGACGCCGAGCGTCGTCATCGCGCTCGACGGATGGGTCGACGCCGGGACCGCCGCCACGGCGGCCGCCGGGAAGCTCGCCGAGGACGGGCGCCTGATCGCGGAGTTCGATGCCGACACGCTGTTCGACTTTCGCGCTCGCCGGCCGACACTGGAAATCGTCGACGGCCGGGCGGCGGAGCTCACCTGGGCGGAGCTCGCAATGCGCCACGTCCGCGTCGGCGATCGTGACCTCGTCATCGTGAGCGGAGCGGAGCCGGACTACCGCTGGCACGAACTGACGGCGGCGATGGTCGAGCTCGCGACGTCGCTGCGTGCGGCGGAATGGATCACGCTCGGTGCGATCCCGGCCGCCGTGCCGCACACGCGATCCGTTCCCGTGCTCGGCACGGCGCCCGATCCCGCGCTCCTGCGCGGCGGCGTCCAGGCCGGCCCGACCGGCACGCTGCGCGTTCCCGCCGCGTGCGTCTCCGTCATCGATCACGCGGTCACGGACGCCGGCATCCCGGCCGTCGGCTACTTCGCGCAGGTCCCCCACTACATCAACGGGGCGTACCCGGCGGCCTCGGTCGAGCTGCTCACCGTGCTCGGCCGCCACCTGGGCCTCGAGCTGCCGCTGGGCGACCTGCCGAGCCAGGCACGCCAGATGCGGACGCGGCTCGACACGGCGGCCGCGCTCGACGAGACGACGCGCCAGTACGTCGAGCGGCTCGAGACGATGGCCGACGAGGCGCGTCTCCCGTCCGGCGACGAGCTGATCTCGGAGATCGAGCGGTTCCTCCGCGAGGGCGGCGGCCAGGGGCAGGGGCAGCGCCCGAACTGACGCCACGCCGCACAATCCGGGGGTGATGGCGACCGGACCCACCGGAGGCGACGACCGCGCGAACCGCCCCGACGGACCGGTCGTCGGCCGCGCGCTCGCCGCCGTCGTCGTCGCGGGCGTGATCGTCGCCGCGGTCGGGGTCGTCCTGTCGGCCGGCGGTCAGCCGCCGAATCGCGCATCGCCGGTCCCGTCGGCGGCGGCGACGGGGACGCCTCCGGCGCCGGCGTCGGCTGCGGCGTCCGCTTCCGGCACGGCCTCGCCTTCGGCCTCGCCATCCGCCGACAGTTCGCCGGCCAGCTCGCTGCCGACGACCGCGCTCGGACGGGAGGTCGTCGTGAGCGAGCGATCGAGCCCGTTCGGGTCGTGTGCGGTCGGCGGACCGGGCACGGTGACGACGAACAGCGAGGTCGAGCCGTTCGTCGCCGTCGACCCGACGGATCCGGCCCACGTCGCCGTCGCGTGGCAGCAGGATCGCTGGTCCAACGGCGGCGCGCGCGGCATCGTCGTCGCGACCTCAGGCGCCAGCATCGGCAGCTGGACGCGAAGCGAGCCGGCCTTCTCGGCCTGCGCCGCCTCGACGGGCGACCTGACGACCCGCGTCTCGGATCCCTGGATCGCGATCTCGCCCGACGGTGTCGCCTACCTGACCGGACTGTCGGTGACCCAGCCTGCGCTCACCCGCGTGACGGTCAGCCGTTCGGTCGATCGCGGTCGGACCTGGTCCCTCCCGACCGTCGTCGCGGAGAGCCGCTCACCGAGCCAGTTCAACGACAAGGAATCGGTGACCGCGGATCCGGGCCGGCCCGGCCACGCCTATCTCGTGTGGGACCAGGGCGGCGATGCGGAGAACGCGTCGAACGAGGAGGCGCGCGGCCGCGGCAGCGTCCTCCTGTCGACGACGACCGACGGGGGCGCCCACTGGTCCGCGGCCCGCACGATCGCGACGCAGGATGGGACGCCCGTCGGCAACGTCCTGGGGGTGCTGCCGAACGGGACGCTCGTCGACGTCTTCGTGCTCGCTCCGTCATCCGCTCGAACGCCCGCGCGTGAAGTGGCCATCGCCTCGACCGACGGCGGACGGACGTGGTCCACGCCGGTCACGATCGCGAGGCTCGAGGGACGCAACGTCGTCGGGGCACAACCGCCGGGGATCCGTGGCGGTGGCGGCCTGCCCGACGTCGCGGTCGACAACCGGAGCGGCCGGGTGGAGGCGGTCTGGACCGACACGCAGGATGGCCGGCCGGCGGTCATACGGTCGACGTCGGCCGACGGCGTGGCCTGGTCGCTCCCCGTGGCCATCCCGCGGCCGCTGGCGACGGCCGTGTTCATGCCATCGATCGAGGTCACGCCGGCCGGGGTCCTGGGCGTCGAGTACACCGACCTCCGCGCCGCGACGCCGAGCCGGCCCTTCCTCGCCGACCGGTTCCTGGCGACGAGCAGCGACGGTGGCGCCACGTGGCGAGAGCGGCGGTTGACGGAGTCGTTCGACTTCGCGACCGCGCCCGATGCCGGTGGGCGGTTCCTCGGCGATTACGCCGGTCTCGCGACCGCCGGCGAGCAGTTCGTCTCGGCGTTCGCGCGGACGACCGGTGATCCTGCCGACCCGACCGAGCTCGTCGTGCGGATCGATCCGGCCGATGAACCCGCGGCGATCGTGGTCCCCTGACCGAAACGGCCGGTCGACGGCGCAACTCCGCAACGCGCCCGATAGCCCCCGACGACGCTCGTCCGGTCTGCCGTCGCGCGAGACGGGGAGAATGTCGTCAGATGGCGAGCCTCCACCGAACATCCGCCCCGAACGCCCTGCTGTCGCTCGCCCTCGCCGCGATCCTCGTGGGGTGCGGGAGCAGCTCGAGCCCGACACCCACCGCTGCGGGAACCGGACCGTCGAGCAGCGCGGCCGGCACGGCGGCGGCAGGAGGATCGGCCGCGGACGAGACCGCGGGCGCGTCGGCGACGACAGCGTCCGGAGCCGGTCCCGGCGCGTCGGCGGTCCCGTCGGCCGTCCCGTCGGCCTCGGGGTCGGTCGGCGGCGGCATCGCGGGCGACCTCCAGCAGGCGTTCGTCTCGGTCGTCCACGCCGTCGCGCCGTCGGTCGTCGTCATCGAGACGCCCAGCGGCCTCGGCTCCGGCGTCGTGTTCGATGACAAGGGCGACGTCGTCACGAACGCCCATGTCGTCGGCAGCGACACCCAGTTCAAGGTCACGACCGCGGCCGGCGATCGGCTCGACGCGACGCTCGTCGGCACGTTCCCGCCGAACGACCTCGCGGTCATCCACACGAGCGGCGGAACGCTCACGCCGGCGACGTTCGGCGACTCGTCGGCGCTCGTCGTCGGCGACATCGTGCTCGCGATCGGGAATCCGCTCGGTCTCCAGAGCAGCGTGACCGAGGGGATCGTCAGCGCGACCGGGCGAACCGTCTCCGAGCCCGGCGGCGCGGCCCTGCCGAACGTCATCCAGACGTCGGCGCCGATCAACCCGGGCAACAGCGGCGGCGCGCTGGTCAACCTCGCCGGCGAGGTCGTCGGGATCCCGACGCTGACGGCAACGGATCCCCAGATCGGCGGGGCCGCGGTGGGGATCGGCTTCGCGATCCCGAGCAACACGACGAAGGACATCGCGACGCAGCTGATCGAGCACGGCAAGGTCGTCTCGTCGCACCGCGCGTATCTCGGCATCCGCGGCGCCGAGGTCCAGGGTGGCCAGGGCGTCCTCGTCTATTCGGTCGAGCCCGGCGGTCCGGCCGCGAAGGCGAACGTTCCCTCGGACGTGCTGATCACGAGCATCGACGGCAAGCCGACACCCGACCTCTCGGCGCTCGCCGCCGTCCTCGCCGGCCTCGAGCCCGGCCAGACGGTCAAGGTCGACATCCTCCGTCGCGACGGCTCGACCGATTCGATCGATGTCAAGCTCGGTGAGCTTCCGGGCTGACCCGGCGGCCCGGCTCGAGGTCGATCGCGCGACCCTCATCGATCGAGGTCATGATCGCGCCGAGGACGTCGACGACGTGCGCCGCATGCTCGCCGCCCGCGGCGCGCATCGGACGGTCCTCGATCACCGCCCGGGCGAGCTCCTCTGCGCCTGCCGCCCACGGCATGTCGTCCACGGGCTCGCGGATCAGCGGGACCTCGGCGTACGGCGAGCCCCACGGGACGGCCGCCTCGACGCTGCCGCGGAACCGGAACCAGTTCGACAGCCAGAGCGAGCCCTCGTCGCCATGGAGCTCCACGCCGCGCTGGCGCGCGGGATCGGCGACGTAGAAGTCGGCGGTCAGGCGAACGAGCGCGCCTGACTCGAGCTCGATCGCCGCGACGACCGCATCGGGCGCGCCGATTCGGAACGTGCCCCCGGCCTTCGTTCGACGCTCCTCGAGGAGCCGCCCGCCGGCCGCCGTGACCCGCCGGGCCGGACCGAGCAGGCCGGTCAGCAGGGTGAGCGGATACACGCCGACGTCGTACAGCGGACCCACGTCGTAGAAGCCTTCCGGCGAGTCGTGCCACGTCTCGATCCGACCCCAGTTCACGTCCGCGTACGCGAGCCTCACGGAGCCGAGCCGTCCGGACGAGATCCACTCCCGCGCGGTCGCGGCCATCTCGCCGAGAAGGACGCTTGGCGCGGCGCCCAGTCGGACGCCCCGATCGCGCGCGGTCGCGACGAGCTCGTGCGCATCGGCGGGATCGAGCGCGAGCGGCTTCTCGCTGAACACGTGGCGCCTCGCTTCGAGCGCCGCTCTGGTGACCGGGACGTGCGCGCGATGGGAGGTCAGGTTGACCACGATCGCGACCTCCTCGTCGGCCAGCAGATCGTCGAGCGAGGGATAGGCCCGCACTCGGTGCACCGCCGCGAGCCGGTTCGCCCTGGTCTCATCGAGGTCCGTCACCCCGAGGAGCCGCAGCGAGGGCTGCTTCGGGACGTCGGCAGCGTAGCGCTCCGCAATATCGCCGGCACCGACGAGCGCGACGCCGAGGCGGCCCTCCGTCGTCACGACGATGCCTCACCGGCAAGCCAGCTGCGCAGGTCCCCGAGGTTCTGCTCGATCTCACGCCGCGGGTCGCGGTCGTAGGGCTCGTGCTCGACGCTGATCGCCCCGTCGTAGCCGATCTCCCCGAGCGCCTCGACACAGCGGCGGATCGGCACCACGCCCTCGCCGAAGCGGCATGTCTCGTGCGGCTCGCCGACGGCGCGGACGTCCTTCAGGTGGACGTGCATGACGTGCGGCGCGAGGGCGCGGATCGCGTCCGCGGCGTCGACGCCCTGCGTCCCCCACCAGCCGGTGTCGACGGTCGTTCCGATGCGCCCGTTCCCGCCATCCCCGATCTCCGCCAGCATGTCGTCCGGCGTTCGTTCCTTCGGGTGGTTCTCGATCGCCAGCCGGAGGTCGTGACGCTCGAGACCCGCCACGAGCGCCGCTCGGGCGGTCGTCAGGAGCGACGTTCCGCCGCCGAGGATCGGCGCACCGAGCGCGGCCGCGATCTCGCATGTGCGCTCGAACCGCTCCGGCGTCGAGCCGAACCAGCCCGCCAGGCTCGCGACACGCAGCCCGCGCGCGTCCAGCAGCCGGCGCGCGGTCGCGATCTGCTCGTCGGTCACCCACTCCGCGTTCAGGTGTCCGTCCCAGACGTCGACGGCACGGAAGCCGAGCGCGACCGCCTCGTCGAGCAGGTCGCCGAAGCGTGCCTCGTACGTCGCCGGGTCGCGGAAGGCCGCCTGGGTCGACCGGTCGCCCTCACCCCAGTCGTCGATCCGCCAGCCGGCCTCGCGCGCGACGAAATTCGCGGTCATGAACGAGGGGAGCATCGGGTGCCTCCGTCGCGCATTCGGCCGGTCGGTGTGTCCATCTCAGCTCGTCGGCGTGAGCCTCAGGAGCGCCGTCTCGTGGTCGAGGGCGAGACCGCCGAACGGCACCGCGAGCTCGGTGACCGGCGTCGCCGTGAAGCGGCCGGCGATCGATCCCAACCCTCGTCCGGCGTAGGCCAGGGCGTACAGCGGCCGGCCGGAGCGAAGGGCGATGTCGGCCGTCATGCCGGTACAGGGACGAAACGAGACCCAGTCGTCCGGTGCGATGACGTCGACATCGGGTCGCCGGTGCTCGACGCATTCGGCGTAGTGAAGCGCCTCGCCCGCGTCCCAGTACGTGAACACGATCGCGTTCGCCGGGAGGCTCGCGAGGACCGTGTCGACGAAGCGCGGCGCGGTTTCGTCCGCGGATCGGTCATGAGCGGGCAGGTTGACCAGCGCGGCGAGGAGCGGGACGACGAGCGCGAGCGGGACGACGGGAAACAGGGCGGACCGGGCCACGGAGCGGGGACGCGCGCCGGCCCAGCGCGTCTCGAACGTTCGGGCGATCGCCTCGAACCCGAGAGCAGCCCAGATCGCGACGACCAGCCAGCCCGCGAGGAGATAGTGCGGCAGGTCGCCGCGATAGCCGACGAACAGATCGAGCGTTATCGCGAGCAGGGCGACCGTCAGCGCCGCCGACCACGGGTCGCGTCGGACGAGCGTGGCCAGACCGAGGACCGAGAGGATGAGTGCGATGACGCCCACGCCGCCGACCTCCGCGACGGCATAGGCCGCGAGCCCGGGGAGATCGCGAATGACGTTCGCGACGCTGTCGCCCGAGAGGACGTGCATGTCGCGTCGGTAGGCGACGCCCGTGATGTGGTCCCAGATGCCGCTCAACGTCCGGAGGGCGGGATACTCGATGGGTGCCGACAGGGCGACGCGGATCGGGATGAAAAGGTACGGCGCGAGGCCGACGAGCGAGAGCGCGCCGGCGGCCGGCACGAGCCACGGCCGCTGCAGAAGGGTGCGACGGCCGGCCCAGAGCGCGAGCGGGACGATGACCGCGTCCGCGGCGAGCGCGAGGAGATGGTTGCTCACCGCGAGCCCGGCCAGCAGGCCGCCCAGGAGGATGTCGCGCGGTCGCTGCTCGTCGCGCCAGCGGACGGCGAGAAAGACGAGCAGCGAGACGAGGAGGAGGTGGAGACCGTTCACCTCGGCAGCGGTCGCGGCGTCCCAGACGGTCCCGGTGGCCGCAAGAAGCATTCCGCCGGCGAGCGCGAGCACGGGCCGGGCACCGAGCCGCGCCGCGGTGACGGTCGCGACCGCTGCCGCTCCCGCCACGACGACGGCCGCGAACAGGTTCATCCGCCAGGCGACGGAGCCGAACGGCTCGACGAGCAGCCAGAGCCGGCCGAGCAGGATGTAGAGCGGGAAGCCGGTCGGGTGCGGGATCTCGAGCAGGAGCGGCGCCGTCTGCATCTCCGCCCAGTCGCCGAATGCCACGCCCGGCAGGAGGGTCGGGACGTAGACCAGGAGCCCGAACCCGAAGGCCGCGATCGCCGCGAGATGCACCCCGGCCAGACGCCGGATGCTCACGGCAGGATCCATCGCCCGGACCGGCCCGCGTTGCATGGCGGTCCGAGCGACGCCCATGGGGCCGCCGTCAGCCGAGGATCGGCTCTGCCAGGTCGCCGCCCGGATCGACGGCGTCGGCGAGGACGTCGACGTTCGCACAGGAGGAGCAGAGGATGGCTCCATCCTCGACGAGGCCTGCCCGTCGGAACGGGAATCGCCGGCCGCAACCGTCGCATTGGGCGATGCGGTCGGCGAGGGGTCGTCGCTCGACTGTCTCGATCAGCACCGTCTGACCCTATCCGGGCGACACTGCGCGACCGCTCGCAGCGCCGGGCGATCGCATTACCGCTGGCTATCGGCCGCGCGTCCGGCCACATCGCCCGCATCGTGAAGCTGACACCGATCGTCAGGTAGCGCCCACGCCGGCCTATCATCCGCGGGTGCGCGCGAGCCGGCTCGTCAATCTGCTGCTCATCCTCCAGACGCGCGGCGGACTCACAGCCGCCGAGCTCGCCCGTCAGCTCGAGGTCTCGGTCCGGACCGTCTACCGCGACGTCGAGGCGCTGGCGGAGGCGGGCGTGCCCATCTACGCCGAGCGCGGCCCGCACGGCGGCGTCCGGCTCGTCGACGGGTACCGGACGCGGTTGACCGGACTGACGCCCGAGGAGGCCGAAGGGCTGTTCCTCTCCGGGCTCCCGGGACCGGCCGCGGAGCTCGGGCTCGGCACCGTCGTCACCGCCGCCCGCCTCAAGGTGCTGGCCGCGCTCCCGCCCGAGCTTCGCGCGCGGGCCACGCGCATCAACGAGCGCTTCCACCTTGACGCTCCGGGCTGGTTCCGGCGCGGCGAAGCGCTGCCTCACCTGGCGGGCCTGGCGCAGGCCGTGTGGGAGGCGAGGATCGTCGAGCTCGATTACCAGCGACCGGGCCAGGGCGACGTCGTGCAGCGCCGGCTCGAACCCCTGGGCCTCGTCCTCAAGGCCGGGATCTGGTACCTCGTCGGGCGGACGGCCGCGAGGCAGGAACGGACGTACCGCGTCTCGCGCGTCGCCGACGTCCGGCTGACCGACGAAACGTTCGCCCGCCCCGAGCGGTTCGATCTCGCCGCCTACTGGTCGGCCTCGATCGCCGCTTTCGAGCAGGCGCAGCCCGTCGTGGAGGTCCTCCTCCGGGTCCCGGCGTCCGACGTCGCGGCGGTTGACGAGACGATCGGCGGCGACGGCATCGAAGTCGTGGAACCCGGCGCCAGCCCGGGCTCGCCCGCGCTCGTGCGAGCCCGCTTCACCTGGGAGGACGACGCCGTGGCCGCGCTCCTCCGACTCGGATCCCGGGCCGAGCTCGTCGAACCACAACGACTTCGCGCGCCACTCGTGCGGCTGGCGCGATCCGTGCTGGAGCGGTACGCGGAGGCTTCTCGCGAGCAAGAGCCGGCGATCGTCGGCGACTGACCGGCGACCGCGCCGGGTGGCTTCGTCAGCTGCCGCGCAGCCAGCGGCCCACTCGCTCCGGGAACGAGCGGCGATGGATCCGGCCGGTCGACGCGCGCCGAGCGAGCCGCACGAGGTTCGACCGTTCAGCCTGGCGGCGGCGGTCATCCTCGATCACCTGGAGGAGCTCGATCGTGGACATGGCGTCCCCTTTCCCCACCTTCCGTGGTCCGTTCGTGGGGCTCCAAGCTACCGTGCGGACCTGCCAGGGAGTGTCAGGTTTATCCTCTGTTCGCGTAACCCCTTCGAGACGCTGAGCAGGTTGTGAGCCGAGCTCGCCGGACACGCCTCGATCGGTGCTCACCTTCGGATCGGCGGCCCGCCCGGTAGGATCAGAACGTGACCTCCGCCTCCGACCTCCTCACGGCCGTCGGGCTGGCCACAGATGGGCTCGCGCTCCTTGGGCGGCCGGTGGCGTCGCGGCGACCGGGCGTCTTCCTGATCGAGCTCGTAGAACCCTTGCCCAAGGCTCCCATCGAGCTGTCGACGATCGGCAAGTGGATCGAGCGTGTGCCCTCGCTCCGGCTCGATGGCGAGGTCCCGACGTCGCGTGCGCTGCGGGCCCGCCTCGAGGCGTTCTGGATCCCGAGCGCGACGGTCCTCTTCATCGGGACGTCCGAACGGACGCTCGCCGGCCGGATCCGGGCGCTCGAGGCGCACGTCCTCGGGGACGCCCGGCCGCATGCCGCGAGCCAGTGGCTGCGGACGCTCTCGGTCACCGGGCTGCGCGTCCGCTGGGCCGAGACCGACGCGCCCGAGGAGTACGAGGACGCCCTGCTCGACGCGTTCGGAGCGAGCGTTCCACCCGAGGAGCGCTCGGCGCTGCCGGACCAGTCGATCGTGCTGCCGTTCGCGAACCTTCGACGATCGACGGGCGAGCGCAAGGCGACGGGCATCACGGGGTCGACGCTGCCGGTCGAGCGCGAACCCGCGCCGATCCCGACGCGCCTCGTCGAACTGCCGCAGGGCGACGCCGACGGCGCACGGAACGAGGAGCGCGGAAGCGGCACCCGGCGACGAACGAACACGACGGCTCCGCGGACGCCGCGAGCGTCCCCGCGGTCACGGCCCGCGCCGCCGGTATCGGCGATCGTGCCGGTGACGCCGCGACGGATTGCGGCCCGCACCACGGCGGCAGGCCAGGGTCGGCCGCAACCAGCCGCAACCCGGCTCACGTCGGATGGCCTCGAGCGGCTGCGAGCCGAGCTCGACCAGCTGACCCGCGAGCGGCGCCCGGAGGTCATCGACCGGATCCGACGGGCCCGCGAGCTCGGCGACCTCAAGGAGAACGCCGACTACCAGGCGGCGCGCGAGGAGCAGTCGTTCCTCGAGGGCCGGATCCAGGCGCTCGAGGCGCGCCTCCGGTCGGCGGTCATCGTCGCGCCGACCGAGATCGAGAATGTCGACACCACCCACCCGCGCATCGGGCTCGGCTCGCGTGTCACCGTCGAGATCGGTGGCGAGGAGCTCGTGTTCACGATCGTCGGGCCGACCGAATCGGACCCCACGGCCGGCCGGATCTCCGACGCCTCACCGGTCGGACGCGCGCTCGTCGGCGCTTCCGCCGGCGACGAGGTGAGCGTGCGGACGCCGCGCGGCGAGGCGCGCTATCGGGTGCTCGCGCTCGGCTGACGCCGCGGGCATCGCCACGCATCTGCGACGGACACGCCCGCCGGGATCGTCGCACGCAGCGGCCGCGCGCAGCGATACTCCGGGTTCCGACGACCGCCTGGAGAACAGTCGATGACCTTCAACCCGAATGCATCGCTCGACCCGTCCCAGGTCGAGGACGCCCGCGGCGGGGGCGGTGGCTTCCGCGGCGGGCTCGGCGGCTCTCCCGTCGTGATGGGTGGCGGTGGCCTCGGTCTCGTCGTCACCCTCATCTTCCTGCTGCTCAACAGCGGGATCCTCGGCGGTGGCAGCTCGTCCGGCGTGCTCAACGGCGGCGGCGCCGACAGCTCGCTCGGACAGGACTGCAAGACGGGCGCCGACGCGAACCAGCGAGAGGACTGCCGGGTCGTCGGCTACGTGAATAGCGTTCAGGCGTACTGGCAGCAGGAGTTCCAGCAGAGCGGCGAGAGCTACGAGAACGCGCCCACCGTCCTGTTCACGGGCCAGACGGACACCGGCTGCGGGGTTGCGTCGACGGAGGTCGGGCCGTTCTACTGCCCGAGCGACCGGCGCGTGTACCTCGATCTGGGCTTCTTCGACGACCTGAAGACGAAGTTCGGCGCACAGGGTGGATCCCTCGCGCAGGGCTACGTCGTCGCCCACGAGTACGGCCATCACGCGCAGGACCTGCTCGGGCTGCTGTCGGCCGGTGGGGGCGGCCAGGGCGCGAACAGCGAATCCGTGAAGACCGAGCTCCAGGCCGACTGCTTCGCCGGCGTCTGGACGAAGCATGCCGCCGACACCGGATTCCTTCAGGCTCCGACGCAGGCACAGATCAACGACGCGCTCGACGCGGCCGCGGCGGTCGGCGACGATCGGATCCAGCAGGAGTTCCAGGGCCGCGTCAACCCGGAGACCTGGACCCACGGGTCGTCCCAGCAGCGCCAGCACTGGTTCACGGTCGGCTACCAGAGCGGCGACCCGGGGCAGTGCAACCCGTAGGTCGCGAGTCGACTGCGTCCGACGAACCTGACAGCTCCGGTCGCGCCGGAGCGGCATGATGGCCGCCATGGCGACGACGGGGCGCGGACGGACAGCCACCTCGAAGGCGGACAGCGCGGCCGCCGTGCGGCGGACGCTCGAGACTCGGGCGGACGATCTCGACCGCGTTCATGACCCTGGCTACGAAGCGGCCTCGGAGCGCGCCGGCGACCTCCGCGAGGATGTCGCGACCGAGCCGATCGAGGTCGCAGGTCCCAACGGTTCGGCCCCCGGACTCGTGCGCGTCGGGACGGCGAGCTGGACCGACCCGACGATGACGGCCGCGGGCGTCTTCTACCCGGCCGCCGCGGACACGGCGGAAGAGCGGCTCGCCTACTACGCGTCGCGCTTCCCGGTCGTCGAGGTCGACGCGACCTACTACGCGCTTCCGCAGCGCCGAACGTCCGAGCTGTGGGTGGAGCGGACGCCGCCGGACTTCACGTTCGACGTCAAGGCTCACGCGCTCCTGACGGGCCAGGGCACGGAGACTCGGCGCCTCCCCAAGGCGATCCGCGAGGCGCTCCCCGAAGAGCTCGGTGCGAAGGG
This sequence comes from Candidatus Limnocylindrales bacterium, assembly GCA_035693145.1. Classification (GTDB taxonomy): domain Bacteria; phylum Chloroflexota; class Limnocylindria; order Limnocylindrales; family CSP1-4; genus DASSHA01. The sequence continues at coordinate 36,314 of DASSHA010000069.1, read as the reverse complement.
CCGGATCTACCTCAAGGATCTGCCCGACGAGCTCTCGACGGAGATCTGGCGGGCGTTCGCCGACGGCGTCGACCCGCTCCGCGAGCATCACCAGCTGGGGGCGATCTTCCTCCAGTATCCGAAGTGGTTCTTCACCTCGTCGCAGAACCGGGATGCGATTCGGGAGGCCAAGGCCCGGCTCGGCGAGCTCGGGCTGCCCGTCGCCGTCGAGTTCCGCAACGCGAGCTGGTTCAACGAGAAGAACCTCGAGCGGACGCTCCGCTTCCTCGAGGACGAGCACATCCCGCTCGTCATGGTCGACGCGCCGCAGGGCACGAAGTCCAGCGTTCCGCCGATCGTCGCGGTCCCGTCGCCGGACCTCGCGGTCGTCCGCTTCCACGGCCGACGCGCCGCGACGTGGGAGCAGAGCGGGGTCACGCCGGTCGAGCGCTTCCGGTACCTCTACGATCGCTCCGAGCTCGAAGACTGGGTGCCGCGGATCCGCGAGGCAGCCAAGCAGGCGCGCGACACGCACGTGCTCATGAACAACTGCTACGGCAACTACGGGGCGACGAACGCCCTCGAGGTCGCCGCGCTTCTCCGCGAGCTCGACGCCGGTTGAGCTCGCGGGTGCCCGCGGGCGACCGGCTCCGACGGCGGCACTCGGCACGGGGCAGCGGCCCGAACCGACACGCGGATGCGACGGCGGTGCTCGTGCGGTGCGCCGCGCGCGGGGCGTTGGGTCCCCCACCCTTCTCGGCACGACCGAACGGAGGAGACCGATGACCAGCGAGCACGAGCAGGACGCACGGAATCGCGAAGGCGGCGAGCGCGGCGAGGGTCGCCCGCTCGGCGTGACCGACAGCGCCCGATCGGGGGCCGAAGGACGTCCGTCGGACGTTCGCGACGCCGACGCGGCACGGAAGTCGAACCCGGCCGACGCGCCGACCGAGGATGCCGTCGACCGTGGCGAGACGCCATCGACCGAGCACCAGCCGGGGGGCGACCTCTAGGTTCGACTCGGCCCCCGGGCCGGCTTCGTCGATCCGGCCGGTTCGTCATCGGTCGGTGGGGACAGCTCGCCGAGCCCCGCGAAGGCATGATCGTCGGGTGCATGAGGCCGTCGTCGAGCGAACGCTCGACGCCCCGCCCGACGAGGTCTGGGCGGCGCTGACCGAACCCGATCGCCTCGCGGCCTGGTTCTGGCCGTGGCAGCCGCGGATCGCCTTCGTCCCGACGCCCGGCGCGGCGTACAGCTTCGAGGCCGACCACCCGACGTCCGGCCCCCTCGCCGTGGATGGCCGCGTCCTCGCCGCGGATCGGCCTGGTCGCCTCGCATTCACGTGGCGCTGGACCGACGAACCCGGTCCGACGACGGAGGTCGACATCCGTCTCGGCGATCTCGGCGGCGACACGCAGATCGTGGTCCGCCATCGGCGGGTCGATCTGGAATCGACCGCCGACGACTACCGCCGGGCGTGGACCGACCTGCTCGATCGACTCGCCTCGTACGTCGAGCGCTGATCCGGCCCCGACGGCCGCCCGTACACTCGCGCCGATGGTTCGGACCGTGACCGCGACCCGGTACGTCACGCCGTTTCGCGAAGGCGGCTCAGTGCCGGGTCTCGTCGAGGCGGACGACGACGGCCTCTACGTCGTCAAATGGCGGGGCGCCGGCCAGGGCGTCAAGGCGCTCATCGCCGAGCTCGTCGTCGGCGAGATCGGACGCTCGCTCGGACTGCCGGTGCCCGAGATCGTGCTCGTCGAGCTCGACCCGCGTCTCGCGGCAGCGGAGCCGGACGCGGAGATCCACGCGCTCCTCGAAGGCAGCGGCGGGTTGAACGTGGGCCTCGACTTCCTGCCCGGTGCCCTCGCCTGGAGTCCCGTCGCGGATCGGGCGCCGGAGCCGTCGCTCGCAGCCGAGGTCGTCTGGTTCGACGCGTTCGTGACGAACCCGGATCGCTCGCCGCGCAATGCGAACATCCTGTCGTGGCACGACGGGCTGTGGCTGATCGACCACGGTGCCGCGCTCTACATCCAGCACACCTGGCGCGATCCCGAGCGGCACGCCCGACAGCCGTTCCCCCGGACGCGCGACCACATCCTCCTTCCGTTCGCCGGACCCCTCGCCGAGGCCGACGCGCACCTCGCGCCGCTGCTGACGCCCGAGCTCGTGGACGAGATCGTCGGGCTCGTCCCCGACGTCTGGCTGCTGGAAGACGGCCGGTTCCCGGACGCGTCGGCGGCGCGCCGGGCGTACGTCGAGTACCTCCTCGGGCGGCTCCGACCGCCCAGGCCATTCCTGCGAGACCACGAGGACGGCCGTGCCGCCTGAGGCGTTCCAGTACGCCGTGATCCGGATCGTTCCGCGGGTCGAGCGCGGCGAGTGCCTGAACGCGGGGATCGTCCTGCTGTGCCGTGGCCGCCGTTACCTCGGGGCGCGGGTCGAGCTCGACGAGGGGCGCCTGCGCGCCCTGGCACCGGCGGTCGACCTCGCCGCGGTTCGCCGGCACCTCGACGCCTTCGAGCGCGTTGCCCGCGGCGGAGCGGACGCCGGTTCGATCGGCGCGCTGGACGCCGCGGAGCGGTTCCATTGGCTGGTCGCGCCCTCGAGCACGGTCATCCAGCCGTCCGACGTCCACACGGGTCTCACCGACGACCCGGCCGCGGAGCTGGATCGGCTGTTCCGGCAGCTCGTGCTGTAGCCGCGGGGAGCGCGGCGGCGGCGCGTGGACGGCGCGTCGACGGCGGGTCGACGACGTATTCGTCCGGTGAATGAACGCGACCAATTCGCCGGCCCGCGTGCGGGTTGCATTCGTCCGATGAATGGATGCTGCTTCACCTGGCCGATGCAGGGCCGAATCGGCGCGACGCATGCACGCCGCGAATGAGACTCGCGGTCGGCGGTGCACTCACCCACCCGGTGAATAACCGTCGGGATCGCCGCAGACGCGCGAACGAGATGCTCCGAGCTATTCGATGTCGATCCGTTCGGCCGCGTTCGCTCCCCCGGCCGGCGCCGCGCGGTCCACCCGGTCGATCCAGAAGTCGATGATCGAGCGGAGCCCGAGCAGCTGATGCCGGCCTGCCTGTCGGAAGTGCTCGCTCGCCTCGGGCGGCATCACCTTCGCCATCATCGTGCGACTCCGGTCGCGCAGCGTCACGCGCCGCTCGAGACGCGCGAGGCGGTCCTCGAGCTCGGCGATCCGCTCCGTCGATCCGGCGTGGGAACCGGGCTCCTCGAGCCCGGCGCTCGGTGGCGTCGTCGCACGTCCTCGCCTCGTGCTCGGGTTCATCGTCGAGTACCTCCTCCGCCGCCTGGGGCCGGCATCCGCGGCTCGAATTCGATGCTCAGCGTACCGCCGTCCATCCGCGCGCCCCGGGTTCGAGCCTCGACGAGCGCGCGCGGCAGGACGAGCGTTCGGCGCCAGCCGCCGGCCTGCAGGACGAGCTCGTCGCCGTGGCGCGAGAGGTCGACCTGCTCACGCGACACGAACGGCAGCTCGACCCGCAGCATCCAGCCGTCGCCGTGGCGGACGATCTGGTACGGCCGGCCGCGGTAGTGCACGGCCGCCGGATCGTCGTCGCCAAACAGCGCCTCGCCGACCTCCCGAAGCCGATCGATCCCGACCATCTCGCGATCGAAGAACGGGACGGTCCGAACGGGCACCGGGCCGAACTCCTGCTCGACCCGCGGCAGGTGCGCCTGCTGAGTCTCGCGCAGCCGTTCGAAGTACCCACCGACGTCGGCCGGGAACACCCGGTTCGCCACGACGAGGTCGGTCGGGTAGCCGAAGAGGTGAAAATAGGTGAACGAGCGGTGGGCCTCGGCGATCGAGAGCGACTCGAGCGCGAGGACGATCCGGACCGACGCCAGCTCCGGATCGGCAAGCAGGCGGTGAACCGAGTCGAGCCGCCGAAGCAGACGCTCGGCGGCGTGGAAGACCTCCTCCTGCGGCATCGGAAGCCCGACGACGCGCTGGAGCAGCGGCCCGCCGAGCCGGGACACGCGCTTTCCGATCGGCGCGATCCGCTCCACCCACCACCGACTCGCCTCGGGCAGCGACAGGAGCCGGAGGGTTTCGCCCGTGGGCGCCGCGTCGACGACGATGACGTCGTACCGGCCGCTCTCGACGTGGTCGGCGATCCAGAGCAGGTTGCCGAGCTCGTCCATGCCGGGGAGGACCGTCATCTCCTCCGCCATGACCTCATCGAGCCCGCGCCAGCTGAACAGCTCCGTGACGTACGTCTGGATCGTCCGCCAGTAGCGCGCGATGTTGTAGTAGACGTCTGGCTCCTGGCCCCACAGGTTGGGCACGATCTCGCGGGGCTCGGGCCCGAGCGGGATCTCGTACGCGTCGGCGAGGCTGTGTGCGATGTCGGTCGAGAGGACGATCGTCCGCAGGCCGCGCTCGGCGGTCAGGAGCGCCGTCGCGGCGGCGACGCTCGTCTTGCCGACGCCACCCTTGCCCGTGTAGAGCAGGATCCGGGTCATCGCATCGATGCTACGCCGGGTCGCGAGGCATGGCCGCACCGGCGGTTTGGCGACAGGTGATGCGCAGGAAATCGAACTGGAGTACGTTGTGCCCCCGCCGCGGAACCCTTGTGTCCGGGAGACTCCGTCGTGCGTCATCTGCGATCGCTCGTCGGTCTGGTCATCGCGCTCCTGGTCGTCGGCCAGGTCTCGGTCCTGGCGGGTGAGGCGCGCGCCGCGGCGGCGATCCCCAAGGTCGCGATCATCGTCGGGCCGGCGGGCGACGCGACGGACCACTATCGCGCCGCGGCCGACGATGCCGCGCGAGCGGCACGGCGCTACACCCCGGACGTCGTCGAGGTCGTGTCTCCGAACGCGACGTGGCCGCGGGTGAAGGCGGCCCTCGACGATGCCTCGGTCGTCGTCTATCTCGGCCATGGCAACGGCTGGCCGTCACGCTACCGATCGACGCTCTATCCACCGACGCAGAACGGCCTCGGCCTCAACCCGGTGGCTGAGGTCGACGACGTCGCGCACCAGTACTTCGGCGAGGCATACCTCGAGCGCGAGGTGAAGCTCGCGCCGAACGCCGTCGTCGTCCTGTCGCACCTCTGCTACGCGAGCGGAAACTCCGAGCCGGGGCTGCCCGAAGGGACACTGGACGTCGCCCGCCAGCGAGTCGACAACTTCGGCGCGGGCTGGATCTCGGCGGGCGCGAGCGCCGTCGTCGCGGAGGCCTACCTTGACCCGGGCTGGTACGTCGACTCGATCCTCGCGGGGCACGGGACCGTCGCCGACCTGTGGCACGAGTCGCCGACGTTCCACGGCCACGTCAGGACCTTCGCGAGCGACCGGCGGCCGGGCTTTGTCGACATGCTCGACCCGGTCAATGCCGCGTCCGGCTTCAGCCGGTCGCTCGTCATTCGCGGACAGGTCAGCACGTCGACCGTGGTCGAATCCGGCCGTGGCACGACGATCGGCGCCGACGCCGGCGCGGGCGGCCCTGGGACCGAACCTCCGCCGCCGACGCTCGCGTCGGTCGGGGCGACCGTCGGCGCCCCGGCAATCGACGGAATCCCGGTGGCCGGCGAGACGCGCGCGCTGACGCTGCCGATCGCGTTGCCGGAGAGCGCGCCGCGCTCGCTCGTGGACGGTCTCGAGCTCTCGGCACGCTGGGATCCGCTCGACGTTCCGCTGGGCGCGTCCGCCGCGACCGGATCGTCGCCGCTCGTGCCGGCGACGGGGGGACCGGACGCGAGCCCGTCACCCTCGCCCGAGGCCGCGCCGGTGCAGGATCCGCTGGCGCTCGTCGTTCCCGAGACCGAGGGCGACGTCGTCGCGCCCGTGGCCGCGAAGCTCGTCAAGGGCGGCTGGCGGATCGACGCGCCCCTGCCACCGACCCCCGGCCTCTACCGACTGACCCTCGCCGTCCACGGTCCGGACGGCGTGGCCGCGGATGCGCCGACGCAGGCCCTGGTTCCGCGACTCCTCGTGCGCGTCGTCGGGCCGCACTCGGCGACGTTCGCGGTGCCGGGCGCGATGACCGTCTCGACCCAAGAGACGTTCGCGCTTCCGTTCGTCGTCGCGAACAACGGGAGCGCCCCGTGGGCGCCGCCACAGTCGGTCTCCCCGCGGCCCGGGCTGCCACTCGAAAGCGTCGGGACGATCGAGGTGAGCGCGCACTGGCTGCCACTCGCCGGCTCGACGGGATCGGGCGTCGACGGTTCCATCGAGGTGCGCCGGACGGTCCGGCCGGGCGGTCGGATCGAGGGCGCCATCAGCCTCGTCGCGCCGAAGGCCCCCGGCGCGTGGCTGCTCGTGCTCGATGTCGCGACCCCGGAGTCGGCCTCGCTCGTCGCAGCCGGCTCGACACCGACGTTCGTCCGGGTGACCGTGTCGACTGGTCCGCACGACGACTCGGCGACGCCGCCGAGGCCGAGCCGGTAGCTTCGCCCGACCCCGGGGATGGGCCGGGATGGACCGTCCGCCGCGGCTCGCTGCTCGGCACGCGCCAACGCCACGTTGCCCACCAGGCACTGTTTGGCGCGCTTCCGTGCCGAGTCGGACCCTGCCAGGCACCGAACGCGCGCCGAATGGCGCCGGATCGCGTCGCCTCCGACCCTGCTGGGCAACGAAGCGGCGCCGCAGCCCCGAATCCATGGCCTGCGGAGCAACGGCCGCGGGGCAAGGGCGGGAGCAACGGCGGCGGGAGCTATTCCGGGCGGCGGGAGCTATGTCCGCCCGTCGGCGCGACGGCGTCAGCCTTTCGAGTCGGATGCTCGGAGCATCGCCTTGTGGGCCCGCTTGCCTGCCTGGTACTCCTCGCGCGCGGCGTCCGAATCGACATCGCCGAGGGTCGGGTACGACGGCAGCAGAGCGTCGATGCCGGACGGCCGCACGGCGAGCCGCCGCGCAAGGACCGCGAGAAGCGTCTTGGCCTTCATCTCTCCGATGCCGGGCAGCGCCAGGAGCCGCCGCTCGAGCTCGGCCGCGTCGGCGACGTCGCCCCAGATCCGCGCGGCATCGCCGTCGTAATCGCGAACGATCGCGGCACACAGGGCCTGGGTGCGGCGAGCCATGTTCGCCGGAAACCGGTGAAGGGCGGGCCGCTCGCGGAAGACCGTCTCGAGCCGAGCCGGGTCCATCTCCGCGATCGTGCGGGCGTCGAGCAAGCCGATTCGGCGGCGAAGCTCGAGCGGTCCCGAAAAGGCCTTCTGGAGGGTGACCTGCTGGTCGAGGACGAACCCGATCAGGAGCGCCAGCGGGTCCGAGGCGATGAGCCGGTCTGACTCCGGGTCGCCGCTGAAGTACAGACGGTCGTTCGCACTCGGCATGCCGGCATCGTAGCGGCCCGCGTCACGCGGCGGCCGCCTCGCGTGCGGTCAGCCGGCGCCGGGGTCGACGCGGCGAACGGCGGCGATGGCATCGTCGCCCAGCGGCTGCTCGACGTCCTCTTCGGGCGCCGGCCCGGCCGTGCCCGGAAGGTCGGTCGCCGGCGACACGCCACCCTCGGACGGGATCCCGGCCGCGGTCTCGCCCGCAGCTTCGAACCGGCGCGGCTCGGCGGGTTGGGGCGGCACGACATCCTCCGCCGCCCCGGGTTCACCTGCGGCCTGGGCCTGCTCGCTGTGACGAACGGCGAACCAGGTGAGGCCGCCGACGACCGCGGCGCCCGGCAGGATCGTCCAGCGCGGCAGTCGGGTGCCGAGGAGATGATCGACAGAGAGCCGGCCGGGACCAGCGAGTGCGATCGCACTGAGGATCGCGATGTTCGTCACGGGCAGCTCAGCGCCGCCCTGCGATCCCCAGATCGGCTTGCCCGCATGTGCCCGAAGCGTCGCGACGAGCATCGAGCCCATCGCCGCGAGAGGACCGACCGGGTTGAGGAGGCCGAGGGCGGTGAGCAGCCCGCCGCCGAGCTCAGACGTCGCCGCGAGCTGCGCCCAGAGCCGGCCCGGACGGAACCCCATCCCCTCGAAGAACCCGCCGGTCCCTTCGAGCCCTCCACCACCGAACCACCCGAACAGCTTCTGCGCGCCGTGTCCGGCGAGCAGCCCGCCGACCGTTGCGCGGACGACGAGGACGGCGAGATCGCGAACCATTCGAGCCTCCTACTGCTTCCGCGCGATCGCCTCGGCGAGGTCACGCTTTCGCATCCCCGACGCACCCTTCACGCCGAGCGCGCGGGCCCGCTGCTCGAGCTCGTCCCGGGTGTGCCCGTTGTAGTCGAGCCCGCCGAACGTCTCGCCCTTCCCGGCGCGCGCGGCGGCCCCGCCCTCGGCCGCACGCGGGTCTGATGGCCCCTTGTGCGCCTTGGGCTCCCAGTGATCGCCGACCTTCTCGAAGCTGTGCTTCAGTGCCGAGAACGCCGTCCGGTGCGCCCGCTCGCCATCGCCGTATGTCTCGACCGCGCTGTCGTGCGTCTTCTTCCAGGTCTCCCGCGCCTTCCTCGGCGAACGTTCCAGGGTGCTCGGAAGGTCGTCGTCTCGTTCAGGCATCCCTCTCGTCCTCCGATCTGCTCTCCGCTCCGGTCACGCCGCCGCGGCAGATGGCTTCAGGACGACCTTCACGCAGCCGTTCCTGCGGATCGCGCGCGAGGCGGAGGGCGGACACGATGCCAGCGTGTGCCGGGCGCGCTGGCGGACGACCGGTCGCGGATACGCGGGCCGTTGCAGGGCCGTGTCAGCCCGAGGGCGACGCCTCGACCGCGCTCGGGCGACAATCGGCCGATGGCCGGCACGCACGAGCCCCGCCTGGCGTATCTCGGCCATGCGACGCTGCGGCTGGACCTCAGTGGGGTTCGGCTGCTCACAGACCCCGTCCTGCGCGAACGGGTCGGACCGCTCCTCCGCCAGGGCCCGCCGCTCGGGCCGCCGGACTACGCGGGCACGGACGTCGTCCTGCTCTCGCATCTTCACCGCGATCACCTCGACCTCGGCTCGCTGCGACTGCTCCGGCCGCGACCGCGACTCGTCGTGCCGCGCGGGGCGCGTCAGCTTCTCGAGCGATATGGGTTCCACGACGTCGTCGAGCTCGCACCCGGCGAGACGACCGAGGCCGGCGAGCTGACGATCCGCGCGACCGAGGCGGCCCATTCAGGGTTCCGGCCGCCGTTCGGGCCGACCGCTCAGGCCCTCGGGTTCATCGTCGAATCCCCGCACCGGCGCCTCTACTTCGCGGGCGATACCGACCTGTTCACGGGAATGGAGACCCTGGGCGAGCTCGACGTCGCCCTCGTCCCGGTGTGGGGCTGGGGGCCCACGCTCGGGCCCGGCCACCTCGATCCCGAACGCGCCGCGGAGGCGGTCCGGAGGCTTCGGCCGCGCGTCGCTGTGCCGATCCACTGGGGAACCTTCTGGCCACGCGGCCTCGGGCGCATCCGACCGCACCGGCTGACCGGCCCGGCGCTCGAGTTCGCCGAGCGAGCGGCCGCCGCGGTCCCCGACACCTCGATCGCCTCGACCGCTCCCGGCGACTCCGTCTCGCTGCGGCGTCCCTGAGGCGGCGCGGCGACGAGGCCGCGACTACGTCATCCGTCGAGTGACGGCGGCGACGAAGCGACGCGACGGTTGGGCACGCTCGTCGGCGGTCGCGGACCATCCTCCGAGCGACGATTCGGGCATCGAACGGCGGGACGATCCCGCCGCAGACGAAGGGTCCTGAGAGGAGGCGCTCGATGTCCGCCCACGTCACCACCTACCGCGCCGAGACAGTCGGCGCCTTCCCGACGGTGCTGCTGGTGCTCGTGCTGATCCTGACGGCGCTCGGGGTCGTCGCCCACGCCGCGTTCGTCTGAACCCGCGACGTCAAGCGAAACGAAGACGGCCCCGCCTCGTTCGAGGCGGGGCCGCTCGATGCCTGGCCCGAACGATCAGCGCCAGGTCGCCGCAGTCATCCCGAGCGAACCGATGACCGAGTGGTAGTAGTGGTTCCGGGCGGTCGGATCGAGGATCGCCGTCGCCCACGACGTCCGGCCCGACTGGAACGTGTAGCGGTACGTTCCGACGTACGCGGGATCGGCGCGGAAGATCTGCGCCATCGTCCGGTTCGTCCGGAACAGGTCGTGGATGATCGGCTTCAGCGAGCTGATCGCGTTGGCGAAGACCGCCCGTGCACCGGCGTGCAGGAAGCCGTAGCCGAAGTTGCCGACGCGGGCGCGCGCGGTGGTCCGGGACGGATATCCGGCGCCCCACTCGTTGTTGCCCGACGCGTAGCACAGCCGGTTGAACAGCACGACGGCGTTCGCCGCCATCCGCACGCCCGTCCGAAGGTAGTACTCGCCGTAATACTTCACGTTCGAGTTGCCGGCGCCGGACGTGCGGTTGAGCCCGAGGCCGTCCTTCGTGTAGGGGTTGAACGGGTAGTACGCGCTCGGCCAGCCGTTCCCGTGGCCCAGGTAGATGAGCATGTTCGCGCCCTGGAGCGCCGACTTCACGCGGGCCCACGTCGCGTTCGGGCTGTAGATCTCCGTCACGGACGCGCCCAGCGAGCGCGCGTAGCGCGCGTAGATCCGCGCGTTGTAGATGTAGTTCGCCGTCGACGATCCGACGGGGCCGACGACGATGACGACGCGATGTGTCGCCGCGCTTGCGGTCGATGGGACGGCGAGCATCCCGACGAGCGCCAGCGACGAGGCGAGCAACGCGAGGGTGCGCCTGGCGTTGCGTCCGGCGTTGCGTCCGGCGTTGCGTCGCCCGGTTCGATCAGGCGCCTCCTGGGCACCTTGGTGGAACAGCCGCAATGGCGTGCCTCCTCCCTTCCGGAGCACCGTGCTGGGGGCACGGCGACGATGGGACCGGTCGCCCAAGGCAGGTCGTCGAGCGCGGAAACGGGCACGCGAGCAGGCACGAACGCGGTGACGGTCGACGGGGCGGGCGCGGCGAGCGCGCGCGCCCCCGGCGATGGGCGCGAGAGGGTCGCGCTTGGATCGGCCGGTGGTGAGCACCGGGCGAGCCATCCCGAGCGCGACAGGGCGGTCGACGGAGATGCCTGGGGGCGGCGATCTTCTGTTGTCGAGCCTGGTCTGCGGTGTCGTGAGTCGAGACCGAGTATGGCAGCTCCGGCAGGCCGCTCGCAGGCCCGCTCGTCGACGTGCTGCGTCGTGGCTCGGCTGGGGCATGACGGCGACGGTGGCGCGGAGTATCCTCGATGTCGGATCGGTGGTCCGATCGGCGCCGCGGACGTTGAGCCCGCGAAGCAGCCGCCACGCGTCGCGACGTCGGGATGCGTCGAACCGGTCTCCGTGATGCTCACCCGGGCACGGTGTGAACTGCCGGGTGCCAGAGAAAAGAAGAGAGTTTGACCAGCACGTTCGAACAGCTCGGCCTCGCCGCCGAGATCCTCCAGGCGGTCGCGGACGAGGGCTACAGCGAGCCGACCCCCATCCAGTCAGCCGCGATCCCCGTCGTCCTCGCCGGCCGCGACGTCCTCGCCACTGCCCAGACCGGTACGGGCAAGACCGCCGCCTTCGTCCTCCCGATTCTCCAGCGCCTGAAGGCGCAGGCGAACACCAGCTTCTCGCCCGCGCGCCACCCCGTCCGGGCGCTCGTCGTCACGCCGACTCGGGAGCTCGCCGTCCAGGTGGCCGACTCGGTCGCGGGATATGCGCGACACCTGCCGCTCCGCTCGACCGTCGCCTATGGCGGCGTGCCGATCGAGCCGCAGGCCAAGGCACTCCTCGGCGGGGTCGAGATCCTCGTCGCGACCCCCGGCCGGCTCCTCGATCACCTCGGCAGCCGAACCGTGAACCTCTCGCAGGTCGAGGTCCTCGTGCTCGACGAGGCCGATCGGATGCTGGACATGGGGTTCATGCCGGACATCCGACGGATTCTCGACGCGCTCCCCGCGAAGCGCCAGAACCTGATGTTCTCGGCCACGTTCTCCGACGACGTCCGCGGCCTCGCCGGACAGATCCTGCGCGACCCGGAGCGGATCGCCGTCGCGCCGAAGAACGCCACGGCGGACCGCGTCCGCCAGCTCGTCTATCCGGTCGACCGCGATCGCAAGGAGGAGCTGCTCGCCCACCTCATCCGCAAGGATGACCTCCGTCAGGTGCTCGTCTTCACCCGGACGAAGCTCGCCGCCGCGAGGCTCGCGTCGTGGCTCGATCGTCGGGGCATCGAAGCGACCGCGATCCACGGCGACCGCTCACAGGCCGATCGCTCGCGGGCGCTCGAGATGTTCAAATCCGGCACGGTTCGGGTGCTCGTCGCAACCGACGTCGCCGCTCGCGGCCTCGACATCGAGGACCTCCCGCACGTCGTGAACTTCGAGCTTCCGTTCGACCCGCAGGATTACATCCACCGGATCGGCCGAACCGCTCGTGCCGGCCTCGACGGCGACGCGATCAGCCTGGTCTGCATCGACGAGACGGACCTCCTCCGCGGCGTCCAGCGGATGCTCAAGGTCGCGATCCCGTGGGCCGTCGAGGACGGGTTCATCCCGGACCGGAACGCCGAGCCGCGGCCCGTCCGCGTCCCGGGGGGACGAACCGGTGGTGGGGCACCCCGGCGCGCGCCAGCGGCCTCGACGCCCGCGACGGCATCGCGCGGCGGCCGATCGCGCCGGCGGCGCGGCACCGGAGCCGCCGCCGCCTGACGTTCGGTCCGAGCGTGACCGAGCCGCCGACGCTACCGCCGCAGGCTCGCCTCGAGCCGCTCGCGGACCGTCGGCCAGTCCGTGTCGGTGACGCTGTACCAGGCAGAGTGGCGGATCCGACCGCCCTGACTGATCACGTGGTTCCGGAAGATCCCCTCGAACGTCGCCCCGATCCCGAGGAGCGCGGCGCGCGACGCGTCGTTGAGGGAATCGGTCTTGAACTCGACGCGCAGGCAGCCGAGCGTCTCGAACGCATGGCGGAGCATGAGCAGCTTCGCCTCGCGGTTCACGCCCGTCCGCTGCCACGCCGGCGCGACCCACGTCCAGCCGATCTCGACGTGGCGGTTTCGGCGGTCGATGTTGAGGAAGCGGGTGCTACCGATCGGGCGACCAGTCGAGCGTTCGACCGTCGCGAACGGCAGGCTCGTCCCGGCGGCCTCCTCGCTCAACGCCTCGCGGATCCATCCGGCGAGCGCCTCCCGGGTTCGAACATCGACGGTGACCCAGCGCCAGACGGCCTCGTCGAGACCGGCGTCGGCGAGCCCGTCGAGGTGGGTCTCGCGAAGGGGTTCCAGCCGGACGATCGAACCCTCGAGGACGACGGGCCGCACGTCGAGCGGCGCGAGGTCGAGCAGCGCCGGGCGAACGTCGATCGGGTCGACGCGCGGGTCGCGCGCCGCCTTCCCGTCGCTCATCGGCGACCCGCCTGGGGACCGCCGGCCGGTGGAAGGACGATCCGCAGGAGCGCCGAGACGAGCGGCGCGACGTCCGCCCGGCTCTGGTTCGTCAGGACCGCGATCGAGACCCCGGTCGCCGGGACAAACCGCATCTGGCCGCGGAAGCCGAGCAGCCGGCCGCTGTGGCCGAGGGTCGTCCACGGACCCACCTGGAAGACCTGGACCCCCAGCCCGTACAGCACGCCGGGAATGTAGTCCCGCGTTCGCTGCTGGTCGTCGGTCATCGCCGCGAGCATCGCCGGTGAGACGACCTTCCCGCCGTACAGATCCGCGGCCCAGGTCGCGAGGTCGACGGACGTCGAGGCGACGGCGCCGGCGGCGCCGAGGGCCGTGATGACCGATGTGAACGGCGCGACACCGGTGCCGTCGGCAAGGTCGCGGACGGTCCGGGCGGCTCTCGGGCCTCCGACGTCGTAGCCGTGGGCGACGGTCGCGCGCGGCTGCCCGGACGCCTGGACCCAGGTTCGATCGAGCCCGAGCGGACCCAGGAAGCGGTGTTCGAGCTCGCTGCCGAGGTCGCGGCCCGTCACGCGCTCGGCGATGAGCCCCAGGAGCAGGTAGTTCGTGTTCGAGTAGTGCCAGCCCACTCCGGGGGCGAAGTACGCCTTGCCCCCATAGCTCAGCGCACGCGCCGCGGTCCAGCGGGCGGCGGGCTTCGACTGGAGCGCCGGGTCGATCTTCGGGTTGAGGAACACGTCGAACAGGCCGGAGGTGTGATCGAGCAGCATCCTGATCGTGATCCGGGGATCGACGCTGCCGGCGGGCAGCAGGTGGCTCGGCAGGTAGCGGGCGGCCGGATCGTCGAGCCCGAGCAGGCCCTGGTCGACGAGCTCGAGGATCAGTGCCGCCGTGAACGTCTTGCTCATGCTCGCAACCGCGAAGGCCGTGTCCGCCGTCACCGGCGTCCGCAGGCCGACGTTCGAATAGCCCGCCGTACCGGTCCACGTCCGGCCATCGGGCCAGCGGATCGTCGCGGAGATCCCGGGCGTGCTCGTCGAGCCTAGAAAGCGGACGATCGCGGCCTGCAGCGCGACCGACGGGATCTCGGGTAGTCGGCCGGTCGCGACCGGCGGCGGGCCGGCCGTCGAAGGACTGGGCGTCGGCCCTGGCGGACGGGTCGGCCGCTCGCCGCGGCCGTCGGTCGCGACGGCGACCGGCGCCTCCGTCGGAGCGACTGCAGGAGCGACTGCAGGTTCACGCGGCACGACGTAGCCACAGCCGGCGACGACGAGGAGCGCCGTTGAGGCGACGGCGCGCACGAGCCCGGGTCCGTTCCGCCTCCCGCCGCTCGGCATGCCGCGGATCATACGGAGCGTGCGATGACCAGCCGAGCTCCGCGAGCCGTTGGCGGCCGCGTCTCCGCATCGCGCGGTGCCGCGGATGCAACGGGAGTGGCGGCCCCGTCGGTCAGTGGACGTTGCCTGCCGGGCTTCGAATCAGGCAGGAAGCGGTCGGAACATGGCCTGCGATGCACCGATGCGGCACCGCGAGCCGGTCGCCGATGTCGGCCCGTACCTCGGCAGGCAACGGCGAGACGCGAGGTCGTCGGAACGATTCCCTGGGATGCAACGCGCCCGCCCACCACGCAACGAGGCGTCGGGACGGCAACGACCATCCGCCGCGCCCGCGCGACCCCCGGCGGTCAGGCCCTCGGGGACTCCGCGAGCTTGTGCTCGACGGCCCACAGGGCGGCCTGCGTTCGGCTCTGGAGGCCGAGCTTGCCGAGGATGTTCGATACGTAGGTTCGGGCCGTCCGTTCGGTGATGAACAGCTCGGTGCCGATCTCCTTGTTCGACAGGCCGCGGCCCAGGAGGCCGAGGACCTCCTTCTCGCGATCCGTCAGCGGCTCGGCCAGATCCGGCTCGGTCTTCTTCGTGCGCAGCCGTTGTGCGAGGAGGCGCGCGACCTGCGGGTCCAGGTGCATCTCGCCGTGAAAGGCGGCGCGGACGGCCTCGGCAACCTCGTCGGCCTCGGCGTCCTTCAGGACGTATCCGGACGCCCCGGCCTCGAGCGCCGCGGTGACCTTCTCCTCTTCGATGAAGGAGGTCATCGTGACGATCTCGGTCTCGGGACGCTCTTCCTTGATCCGGGCGATCGCCGTGATTCCGTCCATGTTCGGCATGAGCAGGTCCATGAGGACGACGTCCGGCCGAAGGCGACGCGCGACGGCGACGCCCTCCGAACCGTCGGAGGCCTCGCCGACGACCTCGATGTCGTCGAGCATGTCGAAGAAGGCGCGTAGCCCCATCCGGACGACGGCATGGTCGTCGACGATGAGGACGCGGATCTTCGCGGCGTCGTCCACCTGCGGATCCGAAATGGTGGTTCCCTCCGGCGCGCGACGGGCGGCCGATCCGGCCTGTACGGTGCCGCCTTCTCCGCGCGAGTCTAGCATCGGGTTCCGCCGGCTCCCGGCCGGCCGCCTCTGGCGCGCCCCGGTCGGGCGACACGGACGAGCGCGACGACCTGCTCGGCGAGCTCGTGCGGTGCGGCCGACTTCGAGAGGACGCCGTCGGCGCCCATCGCGCGCGCGTCGCCATCGGTCGCGCTTCCCGGCCACGACAGGACGAGGACGACCGTTCCGGGAAATCGCGCTCTGACCTCCATCACGAGTGCCGCACCGGCGTCGACGTCGGGCAGCCGCGGGTCGACGATCACGACGTCCGGGTCGCGCTCCGCGCACAGATCGAGCGCCGCACCGGGCTGACCGGCCTGACCCACGACCTCGAGCTCGTCACCGAGCTCGAGCAGACCCGACAGGCTGTCCCGCACGCGGCGGTCTGCGTCGACCACCACGACGCGCAGGCGACGGGCGTCATCGTCGGCACGGCTCACGCCGATCAGCGTGAGCGCCGCCGGCCGGCACGGCCATGGTCAGATGTCAGGACCGGACTACGTCATTCGGCCGTTCGCACGCCGGCGCGTCGAGCTCGATCCGGGTGCCACTGCCGATCGAGGAGCGCACGGTCAGGCGGCCGCCGATCCGTTCGGCGCGGGCGCGCATCCCGGCGACGCCCAGGTGTCCGGGCGGGATCGCCGCGGGGTCGAACCCCTTGCCATCGTCCTCGATGGACAGCCGGACCCGGTCTTCGACGCGCCGGAGCGCGATCCGGACCTGGCGGGCGCTGGCGTGCTTGACGATGTTGTGGAGGCCCTCCTGGGCGATGCGGTAGACGACGTCCTCGATCTCGATCGGAAGTCGCTCGAGGGGCTCGGCGTCGAGCTGGATCGGCAGCCCGATCCGGCCCTCGACCGCGGCGGAATGCGTGCGCAGCGCGTGGACGAGGCCGTCCTGCTCGAGGGAGCCGGGTCGGAGCTCGAAGATGAGCGACCGCATCTCCGCCAGAGCGTCGCGCTGGAGATCGCGCAGGGCAGCGAGCTTCTCACGCGCTGCGTCGGGGTCGCGGCCGATGAGCAGCTCGATCGTCCGGGTGATGAGGGTCATGCTGAACAGCGCCTGGGTGACCGAATCGTGAAGCTCGCGGGCCAGGTGGGCGCGCTCCTCGGAGGCGGCGAGCTCGGCCGCCTGCCGGCGGAGGCCGTGCTCCAGGCGATCACGCTCGCTGACGTCGCGTGCGGCGCCATGGGCGCCGACGAACGCCCCGTCACGAACGATCCCGACCGCGAAGTTCTCGATCGGCACCGCGTGGCCGTCGCGATGTCGCAGCGAGAAGCGGGCGGGGTGGACGACGCCGGGCTCCCGGACGAGGTCCGAGTACCGGGCGTACGCCTCCTGCCGCGTGTCGTCGTGGAGAAGGTCGTCGAAATGGTGGCCGACGACCTCGTCGGGCCGGTTGCCGGTGAGCTCCGCGATCCGATCGCTCACGAAGGTGAACACGCCGTCGGCATCGACCTCCCAGGTGAGATCGGGCGAGGCCGTCACGAGGAACCGGTGGCGCTCCTCGGAGGCCCGCAGCTGGCGCTCGAGGCGGTCCCGTTCGGTCATGTCGCGGACGGATCCGTTCGCGCCGACGAACCGGCCGTCCTCGGCACGGGACTGGGCGATGAACTCGGCGGGGACCGCGTGGCCGTCGCGGTGGAGGATGTCGAGCCTGCCGCGCAGCTCCTGGGCGCCGTCGGCCTGGCCGGCCAACCAGTCACGCTCGGCGACGTCGCGCGAGTTCGGATGGACGAGCTCGCCGAAATGGCGGCCGAGCAGCTGCTCCGGTCGCCACCCGGTGAGCCGCTCGCAGGTGTCCGAGAGGAAGGTGAACCTGGCGTCGGAGTCGATCGCCCAGACGAGGTCGGGTGAGTTCTGAACGAGGTGGCGATAGGCGCTCTCCGACGCCTGCAGCTGCTCGAGCAGGCGGCTGTTCGCGACGGCGATCGCCGCATGGTCCGCGAGCCCCTGAAGGAGCGCCGCCTCCTCGGGCTGGAACTCGCGCGGCTCGCGATACGAGATGGCGAGGGTCCCGATGACCTCGCCGCCGGGCGCCCGCAGCGGTGCCGCCGCCATCGCCCGGATCCCGAGCCGCGAGGCGAATCCCTGGGCCGGCTCCTCGCCGATCCGCGGATCGATCGGGTAGTCGAACGTCCAGGTGACGCGGTTCTCTCCCGCCGCGAGCCCGTTGATCCCGGTGCCGACCGGGAAGCGGCGTGAGCGAACCCAGGCCTCGGTCTCGGGTCCGACGGCGCCGAGGACGACGACCGGCTCGAGGAACCGGCGATCGTCGCCGAGCAGCGTCAGGTGGCCGCCGTCGGAGCCGAGCAGCCGGCTCGCCTCCTCGACGATCTGCTCGAGCACCTCGTCCGGCTCGCGCAACGCCGTGATCCGGGCGGCGATCTCGCGGAGCGCCCGCTCGGCCTCGACGCTGCGGCGAAGGCTCGTGCGGCTCCGCTCCAGCTCCTCGATGAGCCGGGCGTTCGTCATCGCGATCGCGGCCTGGTCTGCGAGCGCCGCGAGGAGGTTCGCGTCGTCGGGCGTCCAGCGACCGGTCTCGTCGCTGAACACGCCGAGCGTGCCGAGCGCGCGCGATTCGGCCACGAGCGGGGCGACCGCGAGCGATCGGACCCCGCTCCGCTCGACGAACGCCGCCTGGGCGGGGGTCGCGACCTGGGCCAGGTAGTCGTCGCTCAGGGCGACGGCCCGACCGCGGATCACGTCCCGGACGATGTCTCGCCCGATGTCGAGGCGGACCCATTCGTCACGCGCCGCGGCGTCGACGCCGTCGTCGTAGGCCCGCCGGAACGCGCCGCTGGCGGGATCGACGAGGTCGATGACGGCGCCCTTGGCGCCGAGCAGTCGGCGCGCCTCACGGACGACCCGCTCGAGGACGACTCCCGGCTCCCGGATCGCCGTCACCCGGGCTGCGATCTCGCGGAGCGATTGCTCCCGCTCGGCCCGGCGGGCATTTTCCTCGCGCGACCGGCGCAGCTCCTCGATGAGCCGGGCGTTCGTGAGCGCAACGGCCGCCTGCCCCGCAAGCGCGCCGAGGAGCGCCTCGTCCGCCGGAGAGAACGCGGCCTCGCGGGTCGAATAGACCTCGAGAGCGCCGATCGGACCGGCCTCCGCGACGATGGGCACCGCGACGATCGAGCGGAAGTGCGTCGTCCCGAAGAACGTGTCGTTCTCGGGCGAGGGCGGGAACTGGTCGATGAGGTCTCGATCCACCCGCACGACGCGGGCCTCGGCGACCGCGATGCCGGTCGGACCGACGCCGAGGGGCAGGGTCAGGTTCGCGACGTACCCGGGATCGAAGGCGGCCCGCAGGCCGTCGTCGTACGCCCAGTGGAGCAGGCCGGTCCCGGGATCGAGCAGCGACAGGATCGTCCCGTCGGCGCGGACGAGGCGGCCCGTCTCGTCGGCGACGCGCTGGAGGACCGCGCCCGATTCGGGCATCGCCGCGAGCGCCTCGGCGATCTCGCGAAGCGCGTGCTCGGCGGACGCCCGGCGGAGGAGCTCTTCACGCGAGCTGGCAAGCTCCGCGATCAGGCGTGCGTTCGTCAGGGCGATCGAGGCCTGTTCGGCGAGCCCGGCGAGCGTTCGTTCGTCGACCTCATCGAAGGCGTCGGGACGCGAGGTGTAGACCGTCAGCGCGCCGACCGGACCCGTCTCGCCCGGCATCGGCGCGGCGATGACGGAACGGATGCCCGTCGCCCGGATGTATGCGTCGGGACCGCTCGCGTGGGGGAAGGTCTGGTCGGCGAGGTAGTCGCCCGTCCGAATCACGGCGTTCCGGCTGACCGCCTGGCCCGAGACGCCATCGTCGGGCTTCTCGTCGGGCGTCTCGGGCCACATGTCCGGCGACGGCGCGCGGTCGCCGGTGATGTAGAGGCCCCGCAGCAGCCCACTCCGGGGGTCTACGACGTCGATCCGACTGCCTTCGCCGTTGAGCAGCCGCACCGCCTCGTCGATCGTGAGCTGGATGACCTCGTCGACGTCACGGGTGCTCGTGATGCGAGCGCCGATCTCGCGGACGGTCCGCTCGGCGTCCGCACGCCGCTCGAGCTCGGTCTCGCTCCTCGCCAGGCGATCGATCAGGCGGCGGTTTGCGATCGCGCCGGCGGCGTGCTCTGCGAGCGCGCGGACGAGCGCGACGTCGGCCTCGCCGAACGCATCGGGTCGCGACGCGAATGCGCCGAGCGCACCCAGGGCTTCGCTCCCGTCGAGCAGCGGTGCGACGACCATCGAGCGGATCCCGACATCCGACACCACCCGGTCGGCGTCGGACGTGTGCGGGAACCGGTGGTCCGCCGGGTAGTCACCGGTCAGCTGGACGCGCCGCTCGAGGAACGCCTGGCCGAACATTCCAGCGCCCACTGGCAGCCGGAGGTTGCGGACCCAGTCGCGGCGGCGTCGATCCGTGATCCCCGCGTCGTGCGAGAACCGGAGGTCGCCGCTGGCCTCGTCGACGAGGTAGACCATCCCGCCGTCGGCGTGGAGTAGGCGCGCTGCCTCCTCGACGGCACGGGCGAGGAGGGGCGCGACGTCGTCGGAGGCGAGCAGGTCGCTGGCATCGGGCACGGCGCGGGAAGGATACCGACGGGCGCGCGCGCGAGGACATCGTCCGTCGGCCGCCGCGGCTACGTCATCCGTCCAGCCCGGCGCCAGGGCGTCCGTCCGGTCAGGGTCACGACCGTTGCCGCTCGGTTCGGGCCGCGGGGAGCCCGACGATGCGTGCTGTCGACGGCAGACGCCGCAGCGACCGACCACCACACAGGGAGGCCACCCACCATGGACGCACATGCTTCCGAGAGTCGGATCACCCCGGCCGGCGTCGCACTTCGCGCGCTGATCGTCGGGCTCGTGCTCGTCACGGCGTACATCCACTCGACGCTCGGCGGGCTCCTCTTCTCGCTGAACGCCTTCGGCTACCTCGTCGCCGCGGTCGCGATGATCGTGCCGCTCGGGATCGCCGTTCGCTATCGTGGCATCGTCCGGCTCGGGCTCATCGGCTACGCGCTGACGGCCATCGTCGGCTGGGCGATCATGGGCCCGCGTTACGAGACGGCCTACATCGCCAAGGCCGACGAGCTGATCCTCATCGCCGTCCTCGCCGTCGACTTCCTCCGCGCCGACGGGAATCCGGCACGGTATGTCGCGGCCGTCGTCGGCGACGTCCTGGCCTTCGTCGGGCTCCGACCCGCGGGTGCCGGCGCGAAGGCGTGACCGAACACGCAGCCACCGGAAAGGCGCCGGGCAGCGGCGCCTTTCCGCATGACCAGGAGACCACGATGCATCGCCTCCTCCTCCCGATCGCCTGCCTGCTCCTCGCCCTGACTGCCGCCGCGTGCGGCGGCTCGAGCGCACCCGCTGCGTCCGGCCCGCCGGCGTCGTCCGACCCGAACGCGCCGACGATCGTCGCGAACGGCATGAAGTTCGAACAGGCGAGCTACGAGGTCCCGGCGGGCAGGGCCTTCACGCTGACCTTCGACAACCGGGACGGCGCTCCGCACAACGTCGCCGTCGCCGCTGACGACTCGTTCGGCCAGAAGCTCTTCGAGGGCGAGATCTTCGCAGGCCCGGGCAGCAAGGCGTACAGCGTCCCGGCCCTCGCTGCCGGCAACTACGCCTTCCGCTGCGACGTCCACCCCGACATGAAGGGCACGCTGGTCGCGAAGTAGTCGCGAGCGTCGCTCGCCTGGCCCGGCCTACGGCCTGACCGCGAAGGCGTCGAGCGCCACGACCGGCCGGCCCGGCGCCCGGAGGACACGGATCGCGATCGTGTGCTTCCCCGGGGTTGCCCAGGTCGTCGAGAAGATCGTCGCGCGCGCCACGAAATGCGCCTGCCGAAGATCGACCGTTCGGACCGCAGACCCGTCGATCAGAACCTGCGCTCGTCCCCGGGTCGGACCGAGCGGGCCGATCCAGGCGATGCCGCGACCGCTGAACGTGAACGATGCGCCGGCGCCTGGGGCCTCCGCGTAATGGGCCCGGTCGCCGAGGTAGGCGCCGTGACGGGCGACGCGCCAGCTCCCGGCGTAGGCGATGCTCTTCGATCCGTCGTCCGTCATCGCGACGACTGGCGGGATGGGCCTGGCGTAGCCGGCCATGACCTTCGCGACGTAGCGACGGGCATACGCGGACCACGACGCGACGTTCCTGCTCGAGCTCCCCGTCAGCCACCAGTGAGCGACGAAGCGCCACTCGCCGAGCGACCGATACAGCGCCGTCACCCTGCGGCGCGCAACGGTCTCCTGGTTCGCCGGGGTCGGCCTGGCGTGCGCGTTGCCGAGGTAGCGAAGGGCCCACGCGCGCCACGACGTCGGCATGATCTGGTACTTGCCGTAGGCCCCTGACGAGGCGTTCCGGGCCGTGTAGCGGCCGCCGGATTCCACGTTTCCGAGGGCGTGGAGGAAGCGATCGAGGCCCGCCGGGCTTCGGGCGATCGCCCCGGAAGCCGAGCCAGCCAGGAGCATGGACGTCGCGATCGTGGCGACGAGGACCGCCTGACGGCGGTGACGCAGGTCCGGCAATGCGCGCTCCTTCCACCTGATCGGCGCGCGGTCCGCGCGTCGAACGAAGGCTGGAGCCGTGCCGGCGGCGGGATGTCGATGCGCGGGACGGATGGGCTGACGAACTCGCGATGACGCCCGGGAATCAAGGACGCGGGGGTCGCCGGCGACGGCTGGTCGGTTCGTCCGCCGAATCGCGCGTTTCGAGCGGGCGTCTGGGGGAGCGTCAGGATACGAACCGCGCACCGATGCGACAAGGGGTTCGGTGACAGCGCCCCCTCACCCGAGGCCGGCGACGAACGCGGCGACGCGCTCGACGACCTCGTCGAGGACCGGCCGCAGGCCGTGGCCGAGGCGCGGCCAGGTGACGAGCGTCGCCTGGGGAAGACGGCGGACGGCGTCACGCAGGAGGTCGATCCGCGCGAACGGGTCGGATTCGCCCGACAGGAGCAGCACCGGGCACCCGATCGACGACCAATGCGCCGTCCGCGCCGCGGCCGTGTCCGGCGCGCCCGGGCGGTGCAGCGGATAGCTCAGGCAGACGAGCGCGGCCACCCGGTCGGCGAGCGGTCCCGCCGCCGCGAGGCTCGCCACGCGGCCGCCGTACGAATGACCGCCGACCACGACGCGGCCGCCGACGGGGATCTGCGCGACGAGCGCCGGCACGGCGTCCTCGGCGCGGCGGCGCGGAAGCTCGAGCGGGTGCGCGTCGACCCCGCGGGCGCGCAGGCCGTCGACGTACGGCGCCATGCTCGCGGCATTCCCGCTCGCGCCATGGCCGAGATAGACACCGATCACCCGTGGCAGAGTACCGCCGAGCGGTAGGCCCGCTGGGGGGTGGGCGCTCGGGCCGACCGGCCGTCAGTCTCGGAGGCACATGTCGCTCCACCCATCGTCCCGGGTACGCGTTGCCGCCGCGCTCCTGGGGGCCGCAGCGTGCCTGCTCATTGCCATCGTCGTCACGGCGGCCCGGCCCTCGTCGGTCGCGGGCGCGGGGCCGAGGTCGACCGAGGCGACACCGGCGCCGACCGCGACGCCGAGCCCGCCCGTCGGCGCCCGGCGGCGGGTCGCGATCCAGACGATCCCGCCCGTCCCAACGTCTGCACCGACGGCCGGGCCGACGGCGACACCGCATCCGACGGCCACGCCCGCTCCGACCTCGGGCCTGCCGGTGCTGGGTTCGGGTGGCCGGGTCAGCGGCTCGATCACGTTCTACGGACGGGGCTACGGTCACGGCGTGGGGATGTCGCAATACGGCGCCCGCGGCAGGGCGCTCGCCGGCCAGTCGGCCGAGACGATCCTCGCCCACTACTACCGCTCGACGACGATCTCATCGGTCAGCCCGACGACCGCCGTCCGGGTCCTGCTGATGACCGGCTTCGCGCCGACGACGGCGGCGCCACTCGTGCTGCACGCCCGGAGCGGGACGTGGAGCGTCGATGGGATCGCCGGGACGTGGCCCGCCGACGCGAAGGTCACGCTCGCCCCGACGATCAGTGGCGGCGGCGCAACCTGGCGCCTGACGATCGCCTCCTCGTCGGGAAGCGCGCTGCTGTCGACGACGTCCTGTTGCAGCATCCGCCTTCGGCCCGAGCAGTCGTCGACCCGCTTCCAGGTCGATTCGAAGCCGACGCTGTATGACACGTACCGCGGCGTCATTCGCGTGTACGGCACGCCCTCGACGATCAAGGTCGTGAACGAGGTCGGCCTCGACCTGTACCTGCGCGGCGTCGTCCCGTCGGAGATGCCGTCGACCTGGCCGAGCCAGGCGCTCCGCGTGCAGGCGATCGCGGCGCGGAGCTATGCCGTCGCGCATCTCCATCCGACCACCGGTGGCTGGGACGTCTACGACGACACGCGCTCGCAGGTCTATCACGGGACGAAGGGCGAGCAGGCGACGACCGACGTCGCGATCGACGGCGACGAGGGCACCGTCCTGCGGTACGGCTCGACGGTCATCAGCGCGATGTTCCACTCGGCGGGCGGCGGCGCGACGGAGAGCAACGAGTACGCCTTCCCGAGCGCGAGCGGTTCCGTCGTGTCGTCGCCCGTCGCATATCTGCGCGGGTCGTCGGA
This sequence comes from Candidatus Limnocylindrales bacterium, assembly GCA_035693145.1. Classification (GTDB taxonomy): domain Bacteria; phylum Chloroflexota; class Limnocylindria; order Limnocylindrales; family CSP1-4; genus DASSHA01. Next base: position 12,056 of record DASSHA010000069.1, on the reverse strand, counting down.
CCGCACGCCGGATGGCACGCCATACGACGCCGCCTCGCCCTACGCGACCTGGCGTTCGGCCACCTGGACGATCGCGCAGCTGTCGTCGTACCTCGCCAGGGACAGCCGAACGAACGTCGGCACGCTGAGCTCGATCGACCTCTCGCACCGCGGCGTCTCGGGGCGGCTGTATCGCGTGACGCTGACCGGGTCGCTCGGCACGAAGTCCGTCTCCGGCGACATCTTCCGGGCCGTCGTGAACGCCTGGAAGCCGGCTGCCGACGCATCCCTGCGGAGCAATCTGTTCGACCTCGCGCCGATCGGCTGACGGTCGGCGCATGCGACGCCCCGCTGGCAGACTGCCTGGGTGGACGTCGATCCGAACCTCCCGCGCTGCGGTTGGGCAGCACCGGGCCCGACCGGTCGCTGGGACCCGGTGATGGCGCGCTACCACGACGAGGAATGGGGCGTCCGCGTCCGCGACGACGTCGGGCTGTTCGAGCGGCTCGCCCTCGAATCGTTCCAGGCCGGGTTGTCGTGGTCGACGATCCTTCGCAGGCGCGAGGCCTTTCGGTCCGCCTTTCGTGGCTTCGAGCCGGCGGTCGTTGCCTCGTTCGGCACGGCCGACGTCGAGCGCCTGGTGGCCGATGCCACGATCGTCCGCAACCGTGCGAAGGTCGAGGCGACGATCGGGAACGCCAATGCGGTGATGGCGATCGGGCGCGCGTTCGGGTCGTTCGCGGCGTACCTGGACCAGCGCCTGCCGAGTCCGCCCGCGCGCCTGCCACCGGATGCGACCGCCGGCGACGTTCCGGCACGAACGGCCGCCTCCGATTCGCTCTCGGCCGACCTCCGTGCGCGCGGCTGCCGGTTCGTCGGCCCGACGATCGTCTACGCCTTCATGCAGTCGGTCGGCCTCGTCGACGATCACCTGCCCGGCTGCTTCCGGTATCGCGGCTGACGACGATCGGCGGGCGTCGCCGCGGGTCAGATCTCGCGGCGGTCGAGCGACAGGACGGCGAGCCCGAGCACGACTGCGACCCACGTCGCAGCCCAGGCGAGCTCGGCCGGCGACAGGGGCGCGGCGGCGTAGAACGGGTTCGCCACGAGGGCGCGGGCCGGCACCCCACCGGCGGCGAGGATGATGGCCGGCGGCTCGAGCGCGAACACCGCGCCACGCCAGAGGAGGTCGGTCGGCAGTACGACGTTCGCGGCGTCGGCCGCGGTCGCGAGGGCCGGGACGCCGAAGAACGCCCCGACACCGCCGAGCACGCCGGCCATCCAGACGAGCCCGAACGCGACGACGGCGATCGCCCCCCCGGCGATGGCCGGCAGCCGGGTCGAGAGGAGCAGCGCGAACGTCAGCAGAACGATCCCCTCGCCGGCGACGTGGAGCGCGGCGCCGATCGGGTCGGGCGGCGTGTAGCCGCTGATCGTGGCGACCGCAACGGTCTCGAGGATGCCCGCGCCGAGCGCATATGCGGCGAGGACGAGCGACAGGCCCAACCAGCGGCCGACGACGAGGTCGGCGCGCCGGATCGGCCTGGCCAGGACGGCGAGCGCGACACCGGATTCCAGGTCGCCGGCGATCGCCGGCGCACCGAGAAACGCTCCGGTCATCGCCAGCACGAAGCTGAACATGAAGGCGACGAGGATCAGGACCTGGGAGACGCCGAGCGCGAGCTCGATCGCGTCGAGGCCACCGCGCGACGTCCGGGCGACGTCGACGAGCCGGCCGATCCCCCACGTCGTCAGCAGCACGCTCAGGATCGTCAACCCGAGGAGCGCCCAGAGCAGCCGTCGTCGAAGAGCCTCGAGGAGCGTGATCCGGGCGATGGCGATCACGTGCCGCTCACGTGGGTCGGAGCGACGAGTGCGAGGAATCGGTCCTCGAGCGTCGTCCGGAGCGGCTCGACGGCGTGGACACGGCCACCGGCCGCGACGAGCGCGGCGACGAGGTCCGAGACGTCGTCAGGGCGGCAGCCGACGCGCAAGCCAACGCCGTCCTCGTCGACCGATCCGAACCTCGCGGCGACGTCCGCGGGCGCGTCGAGCCCGCTCACGACGATGCGCACGCCCGAGTCCTCGACCAGGTCGTCGGGCCGGCCCGCCGCGACGATGCGTCCGCGATCGACGATCGCGACGCGGTCGCAGACGCGCTCGACCTCCGTGAGCAGGTGCGAGTTCAGGAAGACGGTCGCACCTCGGTCGGCGATCGCCCGCACGAGGACCCGCACCTCGCTCCGACCGACTGGGTCGAGCGCGGACGTGGGTTCGTCGAGGACGACCAGGTCGGGCGAGCCGACGAGGGCCACGGCAAGACCGAGTCGTTGCTGCATGCCCTTCGAGAACGTCCCGACGTGGTCGTTCCGGCGCGACGCGAGGCCGACGCTCGCGAGGAGGGTCGGGGTCGCGGTGCGGGGGTCGGATGCGGAGACGCCACTGAGCCGCCGGTGGAAGTCGATGACTTCGTCCGCGCGCAGCCAGGGCTGGTAGCGGAACTGCTCCGGCAGGTATCCGATCTTCGCGCGGATCCGGCGATCACCGAGCGGAGCCCCGAGGACGCTGCCCGTGCCGCCCGTCCTCCGGGCCAGGCCGAGGAGCAGCTTGACGGCCGTGGTCTTGCCGGCGCCGTTCGGCCCGAGAAAGCCGAACACCTCACCGCGCTCGACCCGCATCGAGAGCGCGGCGAGCGCGACCGTGCTGCCGTACGTCTTCGCGAGCTCGGTCGTCTCGATCGCGGCGGTCACCGGTCGTCCGACGAGCGTGACACGCTAGCTGTCACGGACTGCCCGCAGACTGCCGGACATGAACGAGACCAGCGCGCCACAGTTCCGGATCACCCCGGTCGTCGAATGCCCCTGGTGCGGCGCCTGGACCGAGCTTGCCGACGACGCGCACGTCGTGCACTGCGACGGCTGCGGGAGCAACGCGACGATCGCCGATCCCGAGCCGCACATCACGGCCATCGCCGCCTGAGGTCACGCCGGCTCGATTCGAACCGAAGACGCGCCGCCGGAGACGGCGACCGTGACCCGATCGGCCGCGCCCGCCCAGCCGGCCGTCTCGCGCTCGCCGCTGATCGACAACAGCCCGCCGCTGCTCGTCACCCGCGCCTGGACGCCGGCCGGGACGCCGAGCCGCAGCGAGGCGGCGCCGAGCGTCAGCTCGATCCGCACGTCGCCGACCGGCCGTGGAAGGCGCAGCGATCCGGACGCCGCGCCCAACGACAGCCGCGCGCCGATGAGCCGGATATCGATGAGATCGACGTCGAGCTGGCCCGCGCCGATGGTCAGGTCGAGCGCCGCCGGGACGTCCGAGGCGAGCCCCATCTGCCACTCCGTCGGTCGGCCCCGCCACTGCCACGGGGCCCAGCGGCCCTCCTGACGGACGCGGATCCGGCCACGGTCGCCGGCCCGATCCGTCGACCAGCGGACGTCGTCGTCGCCCGACGCGAGCTCGAACAGGGCCGTCGCACCGCCCCGCAGCTTGAATCGTCCGGCGCCAGCCGTGAGGTCGAGCTCGACCGCGGTCGGGCCGCGGGGAACACGGACCTCGCTCGCCTCGCCTGCCCGGGACGTCGCTCCGCCCAGGACGAGCGCGACGCCGAGCGCCACGAGCACGAGTGGCCAGAAGCTGCGCCAGTCGAGGTCGAGGAGCCCGAAGTTCGCGAGCAGGAACGCGACACCGACAAGGACGATGACGATCCCGAGCAGCTGGCTCCCCGTCGTGCGCATGCAGCATCTCCTGGGCGCGAACGCGCGGGCCCCGACTCGCGAAACCCGGTCGTCCCGGCGAGGATACGATCCGGGCGGCAGGGGCCCACCGCCGATCGTGGCCCGCTGACGTGGAGGTCTCGATGGATCGACCAACGACCGCGGCACTCGTCGCCGAAGGCGCGGGCACGTTCCTGTTCTTCGTGGTCGGCGCGGGCAGCGTCGTCATCGCCGCGATCGGTGGAGGTGACCCGGCCGCCGGGCTCGTCGGGATCGCGTTCGCGCACGGCCTCGTCCTCGCGGTCCTGGTCTCGGCGCTGGGCGCCGTCTCCGGTGGGCATTTCAATCCCGCCGTCACATTCGGCGTCTGGGTCGCCGGCCGGATGTCCGGCGCGCGTGCCGTCGGCTACGTCGTGGCCCAGCTCGTCGGCGCACTCATCGCGGGGCTCGCGCTGCGGGTCGTCTTCGACCCGGCGACCGATCCGACGCATCTCGGCACGCCGGCACTCGGCGCGAACGTGACCGTCGGCGTCGGAACGTTCGTTGAGGCGATCCTGACCATGGTCCTGATCGCAGCCGTCTTCGGCACCGCCGTCGATCCCCGGGCGCCGAAGATCGGCGGACTCGCGATCGGCCTCGCCGTCGCCGCCGACGTGTTCATGGGTGGACCGCTCACGGGCGCGTCGATGAACCCGGCACGCTGGTTCGGTCCCGCCGTCGTGTCAGGCTTCCTCGACAACTGGTACGTCTACTGGATCGGGCCGCTCGTGGGCGCCGCGATCGTCGCGCTCGGCTACCGCTTCCTGTTCCTGCCCGAGGCCGAGCTCGGGCGCTCGCCGGCCTCGCCCGGCGACGTCTGAGCGAGGGCCAGCCGCAGGATCGCGACCTGGCTCATCGCATCCGTGATCTCCGCGCGGTCGACCATCGCGACGGCCTCGGCGATCGTCAGCCAGCGGGTGGAGAGCACCTCCGTCCCGTCGGGGCGTGCCGTGCCGGCCGTCAGCTCGCGGGCGACGAACACGTGGCCGACCTCGTTCGTGACCGAGTTCGAGGTTGCCAGCCGGCAAAGGGGCCGCCAGTCGGCCGCCCGGTAGCCCGTCTCCTCCGCGAGCTCGCGCCTCGCTCCGTCGAGCGGCAGCTCGTCGGACGGCACGCCACCCTCCGGGATCTCCCAGCTGTACGCGTCGAGCGTGTAGCGGAACTGGCCGACGAGCAGGAGCCGTTCGTGCTCGTCGAGGGCGACGACGCCGACCGCGACGTTGCGGAAGTCGACCACGCCGTAGATCCCGGGCTGTCCGTCGGGCCGGATGACGTCGTCGTGGTGGATCCGGATCCACGGGTTCTCGTAGACCGTCTTCCGGCGGACACGCCGCCAGGGGTTGCCGAGCGTCATCCCTTCAGCGGGATCCCGAGCGCGGCGGCGGCGGCGATCGCGCTGAGCAGCGCGATCGAGACGCTCGCGAGCGTGCCGAGCAGGTAGTACTCGGCGAACGCGCGATCGTCGAGCTGCTTGAACCTGGCGAGGGTCTTGGCAGCGACGACGAAGCCGATCGCCGCCAGCGATCCGGTCAGGACGAAGACGATGACGAGCAGACGCTCGAGGACGCCGATCGCCTCCCCGATCCGGGCGGGGCCCGCGTCCGGGGCCGATATCGGTGTCGGGTGAATGCGACCGGCGGCGTGGCCCGGCGCCCGCGCGGCAGCCGCCGTCGCCGCGTGCGTCTCGCGCGTGCCGGACGTGACAGCCGATCGGATCTCGAGCGGGCCGATGCGCATCCTGACGAAGGTCTCGGCCGGTGCGACCTCGGCCGACGCGACGCCGGCCGGCACGGCATCGTCCTGCACGGCATCGTCCTGCGTCGCCGCGGCCGGCCGCGAGCCTGGGCGGTCGTGAGCGTCGTCGTCCCTCGAGTCCTCGGCCCGCGGTTCCAGCGGTGGCTGACCGAGCAGGACCTCCCGCGGGCTCACCAGCGTCCCGATGAGGAGCGATGCCGCGCGGACGTTGACGATGGCGAGCGCGGCGACGACCGCCGCGCCCAGCCCGACCGCCCGAACCTCGGCCGGGGGCACACCGCCGACGAGCGCGTCGACGGCCCCTGACCAGGCGCCGGTGAGCGCCGTCTCGCGAAGCAGCACGGCCCAGAGGACGACGGCGACGAGGACGTGGACGAGCTGGTCGACGACGAAGAGCGCTGCCGGGACGGGCGTCCAGGCGGTCCCGAGGCCTCCGGAACCGACGAGCGTCCCGTGACGGGCGAGTGCGTCGGCGAGCGCCACGGTTTCGGCCCGGCGGTTCAGCACGACCTTCGCCCGGTCGATCAGGGGATGAGTGACGAACGTGAGGACGAGGAACGCGAGGCCGGGCAGCCCGAAGGCGACGACCAGCGGGACGAGGCAGACCGCGACGCCGATCGCGTGGTCGACGAGCGCGCGACGTGCACGCCGGCCGACATCCTGTTTGTCGATCGCGATGCGGCTCGTCTGAACGACGAAGTCCGCCACGAGATGGGCGACGACGAGCCAGGCGAGGACGACGATGGGCTCGGTCATCCCCGGACGAGCCCGTCCCCGCCCGCGCCGTCGAGGATTCGATGGAGGGCCCGCGCGAGGCGACCGATCTCGCGCACCCTGCCGCGGCCTGCGACGACCGACACGGTCGCGCGGCTCACACGCAGGCGTTCGGCCACCTCTGCCTGTCGGAGGCCGTCGACGATGAGCAGCCGCGCCATGGTCCGCTGGCGCGACGTGAGCTCGTCGATGAGCGTCGTCAGGAGCGGTGCGAGGTCGTCGAACAATGCGTCGGCCGCCGGATCGCCGGTCACGACCGACAGGCCGTCCCGGGCGGCCTTCGCCTCGGCCAGTCGCTCACGGGCGGCAATGAAGGCCGGTCCGCTCCGCTCGGTCGCGGGTCCCCGCCCGCGGGCGACCGCGCCGGCGGCGATCGACCAGCGGATCCGCCGTCGATCGTCGCGCAACCCCGTCGCGAGAACCGCCAGGAACGGGTCGGCGTCGAGACGCAGCAGCCCCTGGAGCTCGTCGCCCTGGGTGAACCCGAAGGCCGCCAGACGCGCGTCGCCGTAGCGGGCGTCGAGGTCGCCACAGACCGTTCGAAGCCAGTCGGCCGTCTCGGCGGCCTCGCGGCGCGAGTCGACCACGTCGCCGAACAGGACGATCCCCCATCCGTCTGGTGTCATGCCGTGCAAGCTAACCGAGCCTCGATTAGACGTCAACGTCTAATGCGGTCGCAGTTAACCCGCGAAGGCTAACTCGCTGGGGCCAGCTCGGGCGCGACGTCGCGGACGATCGATTCGATCTCGGATCGGTAGCGCGGTGCGCCGAAGTCGAGCAGTGGGTCCGGATCGAAGTCGTGCTCAGTCGTGCGCCCGGCGTGGCGGACGTAGGCGACCGGGTAGATCGCGCCCGTCCCATCCGATTCCAGCGTCATGCCGACGGCATCGGATCCCGGCTCGTCGAGGAAGGCCGCGAGCGGGATCGTCCCCTCGTCACGCACCCCGGCGTCGGCGTCGAACGACACGACGCGCACGAGATAGCCGCGCTGGTGCCACAGCTCGGGGCCGTGCGCGATCTCATCGATGAGCAGGCCGATGACGTCGCCGGCGGCGATCGACCGGCCGTGCCCCGCCTGCCCGAAATGCCGGCGGCCGATCTCGCGGGCGAGGATCCGCGCGTTGTAGCGCGCCCCATGGACGGCACCGGAGTTCGACGGGATGCCGTGCTTTCGGAGTCCCTGGGCGCCCTGGGAGATCGTTCCGGCGAAGTAGATCCCGGGCACGGTCGCGCTCTCCCACCACGCGGTCTGCGCCGGGACGCGGGAGTGCCCGAAGGTCGCGACCCCGAGATCGGGCAGGTCGAGCAGCGGGGCGACGAACCCGGTGGCGGAGATGACGTCGTCGGCGGGCACGGCGAGCGGACTGCCGCTCGCCGTCTGTCGCATCCGGACGACGAGCTCGCCGCCGGTCTCACCGCGCTCGATCGCGTCGATCGATGCGTCGAGGATCGAGACGCCGCCGCCGAGGACGTGGTCCTCGTACGGCTGGACGTAGCGCGCACGTACACCGACGAGCGAGTTCGTGTCGACGGACAGCTTGGTCGGCGAGGGTGAGGCGATCACGATCCGCCGGGCCCATTGCAGGAGGCCCGAGGCGAGCTCGAAGCCCGAGTTCTGCTTGCCGACGATGAAGACCCGTCGGTCCGCATAGGACTCTGCCGCCCGCGTCTCCGCGTAGTGCCGCGCGAGCTCCATCCCGGGCGTCGAGGGCGACCACGGTTCCGCGACGCCGACCGCGAACACGACGACCGGGCTGCGATAGTCGCCGTCGCTCGTTCCGAGCACGAAGCGGACACCGTCCGGGCCGTCCTCGCGGCGGGTCGTCAGCCAGCGCGTGCCGTAGCGGACGGTCGTCCCGGTGCGCTCCGCAAATGCCGCGAGGTTGCGCTCCATCTCGGGGCGCGACGGGAAGTAACTCGTGCCGTCCATGAACGACGGCTGGAGCGCGCGGTGCTCGGGCTCCACGGCGAGCAGGCTGTTCCAGTCGTACCGCTCGTACGGGGCGGACCCACGGGGCTCGGGCGCGAAGGGCTTGGTCCACGACAGCAGTCGCTGGAAGAACGGCCAGCGGCGGAACATGCCGCCCGGCGCCTCATCGGCCGAGATCGTGGCGTGGGGGATCCCGAGCCGCGCGAGGGAGTACGAGACCTGGATCCCGCCGGGGCCCGATCCGACGACGACGACCGGATAGTCGCCCGGCGGGAATGGCCGCCCGCCGTCAGCGGCGGTCTCGGCGGCTTCGCCTCGTGCGTTCGGCCGCATGGTCGATCAGCTGCGCCAGCGGTTCGCGTCGCGGAGTCGTCGTGCCAGCGCCTGGAGCATCCGGAACTCGACAGACGGGTGCGCAACGAGGAACGGCTGGACCTTCGGCCCGCCGAGGACGAGGCAGCGGACGGGACCGAGCGCGACCACGTCGGCGACCGGTGGCTCACCGAGCAGGATCGAGATCTCGCCGAAGAACTCGCCGCGCCCGAGTCGCGCGCGCTCCTCTCCGTCGACCCGGATCGAGCACTCCCCCTCGAGGATCACGTAGAAGCCGGAGCCCGTCAGGCCCTGGCGGAGGATCCGCTCGCCGTCCGGAAACCAGGCCTCCTCGAAGGCGTGCGCGACGCCCTCGAGCTGTGGCGAGGAAAGGTCGGCGAAGATCGCGAACCCGGCAATCGCGGCGACGATGCGGTCACGGTCCGCCATGCGATGTTGTCCCCTCTCGAGATCCCGTCCGTCGAATTCTGCACCGCGTCGGCGGGAACGGCACGGCGCGGGCAGCGACCGGCGATTGACGCGGGGCCCCGGGCCGGCCCACCATCGCGCGGATGGCCGTCACTCACGACACGAAGCTCGAGCTGCTGCGCGGCGTCGCGCTGTTCGCCGACGTCGCGCCGGACCACCTTGCCCGGATCGCGGAGCGGATGGTCGAGGTCGACTACGCGCCGGGCGCGCAGATCGCGCGCGAGGGCGAGATCGGCACGGGCTTCTTCGTCGTGCTGGACGGGTCCGTCGAGGTCATTCGAAGCGGCCGAACCATCGCCCGCCTCGGCCCCGGCGACTTCGTCGGCGAGCTGTCGGTCCTCGACGGGCGGCCGAGGGTCGCCCAGGTCGTCGCGGCCACGGCGACGCGCTGCCTCGCCCTCGCGTCGTGGGACCTCGAGGCAATCCTGCTCGCCGAGCCGGCGCTGACCCTGGCGCTGCTCCGCGGGGTCGCGGAGCGGCTGCGGGCGGTGACGGAGGACGGCCGTCAGTAGGTCGCCGGGTTCGAGACGGCGTCGGGGTCTGATGGGGTGACGGCGGAAGGCCATCGGACGGGAACGCGGACGTTCCTGTTCTCGGACATCGAGGCGTCGAGCCGGCTCGAGCAGCGGCTCGGGACGGCGACCTGGGCGGCCCTGAGGTCGCGCCATCGCGTCCTCCTGCGGGCTGCCTTCATCGCCGAGGGCGGCGTCGAGCAGGGGACCGAGGGCGATTCGTTCTTCGTCGTATTCGATTCGGCCGGGGCAGCGCTCCGTGCCGCGATCGCGGCGCAGCGGGCGCTGCTCGCGGAGCCCTGGCCCGACGGTGGGGACGTGCGGGTACGAATGGGCCTGCACACGGGCGAGGCGACACGCGCCGACGACGACTACGTCGGAATCGACATCAACCGGGCGGCGCGGATTGCCGCCGCGGCGCACGGCGGCCAGGTCGTCATGTCGGAGGTGACCCGCGCGCTGATCGAGGGCTCCCTCGGTCCGGGGGTCGACCTGCGTGATCTGGGGATCCACCGGCTCAAGGATTTCGAGCCGATCCGGCTCTACGACGTCGTCGCGGCGGGCCTCCCGAGCGACTTCCCGACGCTCCGGTCGGGCGGCTCACCGCTCGCGGGGTTGCCGGCGCAGCCGACGACGTTCGTGGGCCGAAGCCGCGAGATCGCCGAGGTTCGCTCGCTCCTCGAGTCGTCGAGCCTCGTCACCCTGACCGGCCCCGGGGGCACCGGCAAGACGCGCCTCGCGATCGCCGCAGCGCAGGCCGCCCTCGCCGAGTTCCCGGGCGGCGTCGCCTGGGTCGGCCTGTCGCCGATCGTCGATGCGGACCTCGTCGGGCCCGCCATCGCCGGCGCGCTGGCCGTCGTCGACGAGGGGCTGCGCCCGATCATGGACGCAGTCGCCGAGCGCATCGCGACCGAACGCGTCCTCCTCGTGCTCGACAACTTCGAGCAGGTCGCGTCGGCGGCCCCGCTCGTCGGCGCGCTCCTGAGACGCTGTCCGGCGCTGGCGGTCCTCGTCACGAGCCGTGGCCTGCTCCACCTCGCCGGTGAGCACGAGTACCCGGTCGGATCGCTGCCGCTGCCCGACGCCGGACGCGCCGCCGACCCGGCCGCCCTGGCCTCGAACGAAACCGTCGCGCTGTTCGTCACCCGGGCGCAGGCCGTCCGGCCCGACTTCGAGCTGAACGCCTCCAATGCTGACGCGGTGGTCGGCATCTGCACGCGGCTCGACGGTCTGCCGCTCGCCATCGAGCTCGCCGCCGCACGGGTGCGGCTGCTTCCTCCCGCGGCCATCCTCGATCGGCTCGAGCGATCGCTTGGTCTGCTCACCGGCGGTGCCCAGGACCTTCCGGACCGGCAGCGAACGCTCCGCGGCGCGGTCGGCTGGAGCCACGATCTGCTGGAGCCGGTCGCGCGGACGCTCTTCGCGCGGCTTGCGGTGTTCGCCGGCGGTTGCAGCCTCACCGCCGCCGAGACGGTCGCCGACCCCGGCGGCGAGCTCGGGATCGACATCCTCGACGGGCTGTCGGCGCTCGCCGATCAGAGCCTCGTCCGCTCGACCGAGGGCGTCGGCCGCGAGCCGCGCTTCCTGATGCTCCACGTCATCCGGGAGTTCGGTCTCGAGCAGCTCGCCGCGTCGGGCGAGATCGAGGCGGTGCGCGATCGCCATCTCGCGGCGTTCGCGGCGCTTGCCGCCGAAGCGGAGCCAGAGCTCATCGGCTCCGACTCCGGCCGCTGGCTCGACCGGCTCGAGGTCGAGCACGACAACGTCCGGGTCGCGCTGCGCTGGGCGCTCGACTCGGGCCAGCTCGAGACCGGCCTTGCGACGGCCGGCCGGCTGTGGCGCTTCTGGCACCAGCGGGCGCACCTCGGCGAGGGCCTCGCGATGCTGCGCGAGCTCCTCGCCTGCCCGGGCGGAGCGGCGATGAGCTTCGGCCGCGCGAAGGCCGTGAACGGCGCCGGTGGCCTCGCCTACTGGCAGAACGACTTCCCCGCTGCGCAGGCGTACTACGAGGAGCATCTCGCGATCGTCCGGGCGCTCGGCGACAGGGCCGGCGTCGCCGAGGCGCTCATGAACCTCGCCTTCATGCGCGCCGTCGCACGCGCGCTCGCCGACGCATTTCCGCTCTACGAGCAGAGCGCGGAGCTCTACCGTGCGCTGGGCGACCCGCGCGGCGAGGCGGCTGCGCTGCTGGGCCTCGGAATGTCGCTCAGCCTCGCCGGCAGATACGACGATGCGCTCGACGCGGTGAAGCGAGGCGTGGAACGCGCGAAGGCCGGCGACGATCGTTTCCGGGTCGCCAGCGCGCTCGGGGTCCAGGCCCGGATCGAGCTGGCAATCGGGCGATCCGTCGACGCCAGCGGCCTGGCCCGGGAGGCGCTCGCGCTCTTTTCAGAGGTCGGCGACATGAGCGGCGTCGCGATGCAGATCTGGGACCTCGCGGAGCTCGCGCTCGGGACGGGTCGCGACCGACGCGCGCTCGTCCTCGCCGGGGCGAGCCTCGCGCTTCGCGAGCGCGTCGCCGGCGGCGCGCCACCCGAGCTCAGCCAGACG
>DASSHA010000068.1:0-11104 GCA_035693145.1 Candidatus Limnocylindrales bacterium | reverse complement strand
GCACGGTGCTGTACGTCGGCAAGGCGCAGAGCCTCCGCAGCCGCGTCCGGAGCTACTGGCAGAAGCAGAGCCCGTACGGCGAGGCGCACCGGATCCGGACCGTGATCGACCGCGTCGCGGACGTCGAGTACACGCTCACCGACTCCGTGAGCGAGGCGCTCCTCCTCGAGAACAACCTCATCAAGCGCTACAAGCCGCGCTTCAACGTCCGGCTCAAGGACGACAAGAGCTACCCGTACATCAAGATCACCCTGGCCGACGACTTCCCACGGATCGAGCGGACGCGCAAGCTGCCGAACGACGGGAGCCGCTACTTCGGGCCGTACGCCTCGGCGTCCTCGGTCGACGAGGCGATGAACCTCGTCCGCCGGCTGTTCCCGTTCCGGACGTGCACGATCGAGATCCGGGACGGGGAGCGGGCACTCCCGCGGCCGTGCCTGCTCTATCACATCAAACGCTGTCAGGGCCCCTGCATCCAGGCCATTTCGAAGGAGGCGTACCGGAAGGACGTCGAGCAGGTCGAGCTCTTCCTCGAGGGACGCCAGGAGACGCTCGTCCGCGAGCTCCGCCGGGAGATGGACGGCGCAGCCGAGCGAACCGAGTACGAGCGGGCGGCCGCGTTGCGTGACAAGGTCCGTGCGATCGAGCGGACGATGGAGAGCCAGAAGATGGCGGCCTTCGCCCGAACGGATCTCGACTGCGTTGGGCTCGCCCGACAGGGCGCGCAGGCCGCGGTCCAGCTCTTCACCGTCCGAAACGGCAAGCTCATCGGCCGCGACGTCTACCTGCTCGACGCGCTTCCCGAGGTCCCGGACGACGAGGTCCTGCGGAGCTTCCTCGAGCAGTTCTATGCCCGGGCGACGTCCGTTCCGCGGGAGCTCCTCGTTCCATGTTCGCTGCCCGAGGCCGCGACGCTCGAGGCGTTCCTCGCCGACCGCCGCGGCTCGGGCGTCCGGATCCACGTCCCGGTCCGCGGCGAGAAGCGCGAGCTCCTCGCGCTGGCCACGCGCAACGCGACGGAAACGCTCGCGCGCGAGCAGGCTCGCTGGCTCGCGGACCAGGGCAAGACGCTGGCGGCGCTCGAGGACCTGGCCGAGGCGCTCAACCTGGCGGCGCCGCCGCTGCGGATCGAGTGCTACGACATCAGCAACTTCCAGGGCCGCGAATCGGTCGCCAGCATGGTCGTCTTCGAGGACGGCAAGCCCCGAACCGGCGAGTACCGGCGCTTCCGGATCAAGACCGTCGAGGGCGCGAACGACGTCGCGTCACACCAGGAGGTCCTACGGCGCCGGTTCCGGCGCGTTCGTGCGGGCGAAGAGGGGAGTGCCGAGGAGCTGCGCTGGGCGCTCCCGGACCTCGTGATCGTCGACGGCGGCAAGCCGCAGGTGAACGGCGCCAAGGCCGTCCTCGACGACCTGGGTCTCCACGAGATGCCGGTCTTCGGGCTTGCGAAGGAGCGCGAGGAGCTGTTCCCGCCGTTCACATCCGACCCGGTCGTCCTGCCGCCCACGTCGCCCGCGCTCTACCTCGTCCAGCGGATCCGCGATGAAGCGCACCGCTTCGCGATCACGTATCACCGCTCGCTTCGCGCGAAGGCGGCCGTGCATTCGGCGTTCGACGACCTGCGCGGGGTCGGCCCGAAACGCCGGCGTGCGCTCCTGCGGGTGTTCGGCTCGGCGCGCCGCGTCCGGGAGGCGCCGGTCGAGCAGATCGCAGCGGTCCCCGGGATCGGTGCCAAGCTCGCTGCCCAGATCAAGTCCGGCCTCGAGGCGTAGCTCACGCTCCGGTCGTCCTCGCCGGCTCGATACCGCCGGAGGATCAGGTTCGACCATGTCGGGTCGTCGTGATGTCCGGCAGGGATCGAACCAGCAGGAAACGGGGCCTCGGGATGTCGATGCCATCTCTGGCGCGCATCGGAGAGACTCGGTGGCGTCGGAAGTGATCCCTCTCCGGCATCGGGCCCGCTGTCGATCAGTCCGTGCCCCGCGCGTCATCTCGCCGCGACCGATCAAATTCGCTCCGCGCCGGTCGGGCTGATCGGCGGCAGCGATCGAGCCGCGACCGAAGAGGCATCCAGCGCCCTCACCGCGCGCGTTCGATCGGCTGCGGCGATCGGGTCGACGCCGGGGCATCGGATCTGATCACTGCCAGCGATCGGTCATACCCGAAGCGCAGTACGCACCTCGGCCTGCCAGATCGCCGCCGGCCATCGAGCCCCCCCAGGCAGAGGCGCGTGACCGGGTGGCAGGACGATTGCCGGCCCTGCTACGGTGGCCGGGCCATGCCAGAACAGGACGCGAACAGAGCTGCCCGCGCGCGGACCAAACCAGCGCCGCGGGAACAGCCGACCGAAGCCGATGAGGACGCTGCGCACCTGTCGGAGGCGGCCCGCGGTGTGGTTCGGCAGTCGGCGGACCCGCGTCTCGACGCGCATCTCGCGCGGATGCTCTCACCGGACGAGACCGCCACGCCGACTCACGCGCCGACCGTTACGCGCCCGACGGAGGCGGGCCGTGACGAGCTGGTCCGGCTGACGGCCGAGCTGGCGGATGCCCGCGCGGCGGCGGAAGCGGCCGGGCGACGTGTCGTCTCGCTCACGCTGCTGCTCGGAGTCGCGCTGCTCGCGATCGTCATCCTGCTCGTCGTCGCCCTCCGTTGACCGCCGCCGCACGCTCGACGACGAACGGCGAATTCGCCCTCGCCACGCACGGCCTGCGCAAGAGCTACGGCCCTCGGACCGCGCTCGCCGGGCTCGACCTCGCGGTGCCGAGCGGCGTCGTCTACGGGTTCCTGGGACCGAACGGCGCCGGCAAGACGACGACGATGCGACTCCTCACCGGTCTCATTCACCCGGACGCGGGGACCATCGAGATCCTCGGCCGTCCGTTCGGGCGCGGCGACCGCCATCGCCTGTTCGAGGTCGGGGCACTTGTCGAATCGCCGGCCTTCTATCCGTTCCTGTCGGGCCGCCAGAACCTTCGAGAGCTGGCGGCGACCGGCGCGCCCGTGCCGCGCGGCCGGGTCGACGAGCTGCTCGACCTCACCGGCCTCGGTGATCGCGCCGACGACAAGGTCGCGGGGTATTCCCTCGGGATGAAGCAGCGACTCGGGATCGCGGGGGCGCTGCTCAGCGACCCGAAGCTGCTGCTGCTCGACGAGCCGGCGAACGGCCTCGATCCGGCCGGCATCGTCGGCATGCGCGACACCCTCCGCGGGCTCGCGGCGCGGGGCAAGACCGTCTTCGTCTCGAGCCATCTGCTCGGCGAGATCCAGCAGATGGCCGACGTCGTCGGCATCATCGCCGCCGGGCGCCTCGTGCGGCAGGGCCCGATCGGTGACCTGCTCGACGCCGAGGGCACGGTCCGCGTTCGTGTCCCGCCGGCCGACGCCGACCGTGCGCGAGCCGTCCTCGAGCAGCTCGCGGGTCCCGAGGTGGTGACGTCGGCGAGCGACGGCTGGCTTTCCGTCCGAACGGGAGCCGAACGGATCGGCGCGCTCAACCGCGCCCTTGGCGACGCCGGGATCTGGGCGACCGGGCTCGAATCCGGCAACGACCTCGAGCTTCTGTTCCTCGAGCTGACGGGCGGTGACCAGGCTGCCGCCGGCGGCCCCTCGTTCGGCCGGGCGGGCGCCGACGTCGCAGCGGACCCCACCACCGGTGCGGCCGGCCGCGATGGGCCCAGGCTCGGATGAGGCTCCTGCCGTCCGGCATCCGCAAGCTCGCGCGACGACTCGCCACGTGGGTCACGTTCGGGCTGCTGACGGGCCTGCTCGTCCTGATCGAGATCGCCGTGGGCGCGACAGCAAATCGATCTGGCGGGACCGCGCCGGAGCGGGCGGCGGCGCTCTCACTCGTCACCTTCCCGGCGGCGTACGACGCGGTCCTGTCGTTCATCCTCGGCCTCGGCGGCCTGTTCGCCGTGACGTATGGCGCCGCGATCGCCGGCTCGGAGTGGACCTGGGGGACGCTCAAGAACGCCGTCGCGCGGGGCGAGAGTCGGAGCCGCTACATGCTCCTCTCCTTCGCCGCGATCGCGATCGTCATCGCGGTCGGGCTCGTGCTCGCCTTCCTCATCGGCGTCGTGGCGGCGCTCGTCGGGGCGAGCCTCGCCGGGGTGTCGACGGCGGGCCTGAACGACGCCTCGACGCTGAGCCGGCTGCCGGAGCAATTCGTGCGCGGCGGGCTTGCGGTCATCGAGGAAGGCGCGCTCGGCTTCGCGATCGCGACGGTCGCGCGCAGCCAGCTCGCGGGCATCGGCGCCGGGATCGCCCTCTATTTCGGAGAGACATTCGCCGGGATCTTCCTGCCCGACATCGTGAAGTACCTGCCGTTCCATGTCGCGACGGCGGCCGTCTCGACCGGCGCGAACGGCGGGGGCTTCGGCGGCGGCGGCCAGCAGTTCCCGTCGCTTGACGCGAACCTCGCGATGGTCCTCGTCGGCGTCTGGCTCCTGGGATCGCTGGCCGTCACGGCGGTCGTCACGGAACGGGCCGAGATCAGCGGCTAGGTCCGCCGCCGGGCGCGGGCGGGTATCGTCCCGGCCGTGAGCGAGGAGCGACGGCTGGTGACGATTCTGTTCGCCGACGTGGCGGGCTCGACCGCGCTCGGCGAGTCGCTCGATCCCGAGGACCTTCGGGCGCTGCTGGGCCGCTACTACGGGATTGCACGCGACGTCGTCGAGGCCCACGGCGGCACGATCGAGAAGTTCATCGGCGATGCGGCGATGGCCGTCTTCGGCCTGCCGATCGCGCACGACGACGACCCGAACCGGGCGCTGTCCGCGGCGCTCGAGCTCCGGGATCGCGTGCGCGACGATCCACGTCTCGGCGACCGCCTGCCGATCCGGCTCGGGCTCCAGACCGGCGAGGTCGTCGCGGCGCGCGATCCGACGGCGGCCGATTCGCTCGTCACCGGCGATGCCGTCAACACCGCGGCTCGGCTGCAGCAGGCGGCGGACACCTGGGAGATCCTCGTCGGGGAACGGACCGCCCGTGCGTCGCGGGGCTTCGCGTTCGAATCGATGGACTCGATCGAGGCGAAGGGCAAGTCGACGGCTGTCGCCTGTCGACGGCTCACAGGCCGGGTCGCCGAGACGACGCTCCGGGTCCCGCTCGTCGGCCGTGAGGGTGAGGTCGCTCAGCTCGAGCTGACGGCTTCGAGGGCATTTCGCGAGCGCCGGCCGTTCCTCGTCACGGTCCTCGCGTCGCCGGGCGTCGGCAAGAGCCGGCTCCTGGAGGAGTTCGCGGACCGCCTGCCGGCGCTCGATCCGGCTGCCCGCATCGCGCTCGCCCAATGCCTGCCCTACGGACAGCGGCTGACGTACTGGCCGCTGCGGGCGATCGCGCACGCGATCCTCGAGCTGCCCGAGGACGCGAGCCCGGAGGATCTCCGGGCCGCTGCCGTCCGCTGGCTCGCGCAGCGCGGAGACCCGGCCGCGGAACGGACCGCCGACGTCATCGCTGCGACCGTCGGGGGCGGGGAGGTCGAAGGCATCGACCGTTCCGCTCTCGTCGACGCGTGGCGGTCGCTCGTCGAGCTCGCATCGGCGGATGCGCCCCTCGTCCTCGCGATCGAGGATCTCCACTGGTCGAGCGACTCGCTCCTCGACCTCATCGAGTCCGTGCTGCTTCCCCGGGGGGAGGCCGCGCTCCTCATGGTCGTCCTCGCCCGGCCGGAGCTGCTCGACCGCCGCCCGACCTGGGGAGGTGGCCGCCGCAACTACGTCTCGCTGTCGCTCGAGCCGCTCGACGATCCGGACGTCGCGAAGCTCGTGGAGCACCTGCTCGACGGGCCGTCGCCCGACATCGTTCGCCTCGTCGTCGACCGCGCCGAGGGAAACCCGTTCTACGCGGGCGAGCTCGTTCGCGCGATCGTCGACAGGACGCCTGACCTGGGCGCCACCCAGGCGGTCGCGGCCAGCCTCCGCTCGTTGCCCGACACCGTCCAGGCGACCGTGCTCGCGCGGATCGACGTGCTGCCCTTGCCCGTCCGGCGCGCGATCCAGCTCGGTTCGGTCTTCGGCCGGAGCTTCCAGCCCGACGGCCTCGTGGCGCTCGAGCCGGAGATCGGCGCGTCGGTCCGCGACGCGGTCGACGAGCTGATCGACCGTGACCTGGTCCGTCCATCCCGAAACGGCGTGTCGTTCCGGCACATCCTCATCCGCGAGGTCGCCTACTCGACGCTGCCGCGGGCCGAGCGCGCCCGCCTTCACGCAGCGGCCGGCGACTGGCTCGAGGCGCGGGCGGCGGGGCGCGAGGAGGAGGTTGCGGAGCTCGTCGCCTACCACTATCGCGAGGCGACGACGCTCGCGGCCATGTCCGGCGACGTTCCACAGGATGTGGCGTCGCGCGCCGTCCGCTGGTTGCGCATCGCAGCCGACGCGGCGATGGCCGGCGCGGCCAACCTCGAGGCCGCGGGTCACATCCGGGCGGCGATCGAGCTCGCCCCCGCAGCCGAGCAGGCCGCCCTCTACGAACGCCTGGGCGACGTCCTCATCTCGGGCAACGACGCGATCGACGCGTACGCCCGGGCGCTCGAGATCGCGACGGCGAGTGGTGCGTCGGCCACGGATCGGCTTCGGATCGCGGCCGCCGAGCTGCTCGTCGACACGCGCTGGATGGGTACCGTCGCCGGCCTCTCGGTCGAGCGGATCGACGAGCTGCGACGGCTCGGCCTCGACCTGCTCCCGGACGTCTCCGACGACGCTGTCCGGGCTCGGTTCCTTGGCGGCCTGGCCTTCGCTCCCGCGATGGTCGGCGGCGTCGCCGAGGTCGCGATCGCATCCGTCGACGCAGCTCGGGAGGCCGACGAGATCGCCGTCGCGCTCGGCGACGTGGACCTGCGCAGCATGGCGCTCGACGCCCGTGGCGCACTGGCGATGGCGGCCAACGACATGCAGGCTGCGGCCGACGCCGCGGCCGAGCGCCTCGCGCTCGGAGACCGGCTCGACAGCGGTGAGCGCGCCGATGCCTACATCGTCCGGGGCTGGTCGCTGATCACCCTCGGTCGTGTGGAAGAGGGCCTCGCGTCGGTCCGCGCCGTCGAGGCGATGTTCGGGCCGGGCCAGGTCCTCGGCTACCGGATCGGCGCGAAGGGCTGGGAGGTGGCCGCGCTGCACATCCTCGGTCGTTGGGACGAAGCCGTCGTCGCGGGACGGCGGCTGCTCGACCTGTGGATCGAATACGACCGATCGTCCGTCGGGTACGCGGTCCACGGCTTCATCCGCGTGGTTGAGATCGCGCGCGCGAGACGCGAATCCGCCCTCGAGAAGGAGTTCGCCGCGACCGCGCGGGAGCTGCTCGGTCAGTTCGAGGAGGCGCGGACGCTCGTCGGCCTCCGGCTCGTCGTCGACGGAGAGTACGACCGTGTGGCCGAGGGAATCGTCGACCGCTGGCGGGAGTTCATCTCGCGCCCCGACGAGGTCGAGATCGGTCTTGCCGTCCTCGCCGACCACGGACTGCCGGGTGGTGACGAGGTCGGCCCGATCATCGAGCGGACGTCCAGCCTCGGCATCAGGTTGACCGAGGCGCAGGCACGTCGTGCTCTCGGCGTGGCCACCGACGACGCCGCCGAGCTCGCTCGCGCTGCCGACCTCTACCGGGCCATGGGCGCGCCGGTCTACCTCGCCCGGACCGAGGCCGAGCGCGCGATCCTCACCGGCGACGATGCGGGATTCGACGCGGCGAGCGCGGCCCTGGAGCGCCTCGGCGACATCGCCCATGCCGAGCGGCTCGCGGCGCGACGGGCCGCTCGGTAGCGGTTTCTTCGCCCTCCGGGGGCCTCGGGCCCGAACGACCGTCCGGTATCATGCCGCGTCGTGCGTCGCTTCCTCCCGGCCCTCATCGTCGTCATCGGGCTGCTCGCGATCGCGATCGATTTCCTGCCGAACCTCAAGGTTCCGTTCGGGGCGCCGCCCGGCCAGAGCTCTCGGGCGCTCGAGACGAAGCTGGGCCTCGATCTCCAGGGCGGGCTGCGCGTCGAGTACCAGGCGCAGTGCGTCGCGGACAAGTGCCCGACGACGGCCGACATGAGCGTCGTCCGCGACATCATCGAGCGGCGCGTGAACTCGACAGGCGTGTCCGAGCCGCAGGTCGTGACGCAGGGAACGGACCGCGTCGTGGTCGAGCTGCCCGGCGCGACCGACGTCGAATCGGTTCGCGCGCTCGTCGGCCAGACCGGCCGGCTGGAGTTCGTGCCGATCCCGCCGGGCGTCCAGGTGACGCAGAACCAGCAGATTGACGTCGGCCCAGGCAGCCAGTTCACGCCGCTGTTCGGTGGCGACCAGGTCGACACGGCGACGCTCGGCTCGGACCCGCAGACGGGCCAGCGTGCCGTCGACTTCCGGCTCAAGGGCGACGCTGCATCGAAGTTCGCGACCTACACGTCCCAGAACATCGGCCAGCAGTTCGCGATCGTCCTCGACGGCACGATCATCTCGGCGCCCACGATCCAGAGCGCGATCCCGGGTGGCCAGGGCCAGATCACCGGCGGTCCGGGCGGGTTCTCCTCGCAGGAGGCGAACAACCTCATCACGGTCCTGCGCTACGGCTCGCTGCCGTTCCCGGTCAAGGAGCTCTCGAACGAGCAGATCTCAGCGACGCTCGGCGACGCGTTCCTCAAGCAGAGCGTGGTGGCATCGATCATCGGGATCGCGCTCGTCCTGCTGTTCATGGTCCTGCACTACCGGCTGCCGGGCGTCATCGCGAGCGGCGCGCTCGTCTACTACGCGCTCGTGGTCCTCGCGATCTTCCGACTCGTGCCGGTCACGCTCACGCTCGCCGGCATCGCCGGGTTCGTGCTTTCGGTCGGCATGGCCGTCGATGCGAACATCCTCATCTTCGAGCGGACGAAGGAAGAGCTGCGGGTCGGCAAGAGCCTGCCGCTGGCGATCGAGGCCGGCTTCAACCGAGCCTGGAACTCGATCCTCGACTCGAACGTGTCGAGCCTGATCACCGCGTTCATCCTGTACTTCTTCGGATCGTCGGTCATCCGCGGCTTCGCGCTCGTCCTCATCATCGGCGTGCTGGTCTCGATGTTCACGGCGATCACCGTCACGCGGAGCGTCCTCCGCGTCGTTGTCGCCCGCCAGGGCGCACGCAAGGCCTGGCTGTACGGGGTCAGCGACCAGGAGTTCGTCGCCCGACCGTCCGCTCGAACACGGCTGAGGGGGGAAGCGCGCGGGCGTGTTTGACGTCATCGGCAAGCGGAACTGGTTCTTCCTGCTCTCGCTCCTCATCACGATCCCGGGACTCATCTTCATCCTCCTGACGCCGCTGACCGGCGGCAAGGAGGGCCTGAAGTTCTCGATCGACTACACCGGCGGCACGCGCTGGTCGATCCACTTCGCAAACCCGAACGTCAGCTCGGACGACGTGAAGGGCGTCCTGGCGGCCCAGGACCTCGCCGATTCGCAGGTCACGAAGAACGCTGACGGGACGTTCGACATCCGGATGATCCCGCTCGACCTTCCCAGCGCCGCACCCTCGCCGTCGCCCGAGGCATCGGCCTCCGCCTCGGGGAGCGGGTCGCCGGGCGCGAGCGGTTCACCGGGCGCGAGCGGTTCGCCGGGCGCGAGCGGTTCAACGGCGGCAAGCGGTTCCCCGGCGGCGAGCGTGTCCGCATCGGGCTCGTTCGCCCCATCGGCCAGCCCCTCGGCCTTGCCGGCGGCGTCCGGGAGCCCGGCGGCGTCCGGGAGCCCGGCCGCATCAGCCAGCCCGTCCGGGAGCCCGGCCGCATCAGCCAGCCCATCCGCGAGCCCGTCCCCCTCGGCGGCCGCGGGCCTGACCGGCGGCAGTGCGATCCCGACGAGCGGGAAGCTCGGGGCGGTCGTCGGGGCGCTCGAGGCGAAGTTCGGTCCCATCGACCGGCAGGACTCGCTCACGACGATCGGCCCCGTCGTCAGCTCCGACCTCATCCAGCAGGCGATCGTCCTCATCATCGTCGGCGCGATCGGCATCCTCTCGTGGATCACGTTCCGCTTCCACGACGTCAAGTTCGGCGTGACGGCTCTGGTCGCGCTGCTCCACGACGTGATCGTCGTCGTCGGGACGTTCGCGGTCCTCGGCTCGTTCTTCGGGGTCGAGATCGACGCGCTGTTCGTGACGGCGATGCTGACGATCATCGGCTTCAGCGTCCACGACACGATCGTCGTCTTCGACCGCGTCCGGGAGAACAAGGCGCGCCACGCCGGCGAACCGTTCGACCGGATCGTCAACCACTCGGTCCTCCAGACGTTCGGCCGCTCGATCAACACGAGCTTCACGGTCGTCCTGACGCTGCTTGCGCTCCTCCTGTTCGGCGGCTCCGCGATCCGCTTCTTCGTCCTCGCGCTCCTCATCGGGATCATCTCGGGGACGTACTCGTCGATCTTCAACGCCAGCCCGCTCCTCGTCGTCTGGCAGGAGTGGGAGAACCGCCGAAAGGGTCGAACCGCACCCGCCCGTGTCGCGCGCCGCGCAGGCCCGTAGCGGCTGCGGGGGCGCCCAAACCCCGTCCGAACGACTGGATCGGCGGCCTGTCGCGATGAGCGCGCGATGAGCGGCGACGTCCAGACTGGCGCGGTGCCGATCGCCCGCATCCCGATCCGTGCCCGCCACGCCTGGCGGTTCACGTCGTCCGCAGCCGTGCCAGCTGAGCTCGCCCTCGCCGCCGAGGGCCATGGATTCGGTGGCCGGGCGCTGGCCGTCGTCGCGGCTCGCGGGATCGATACGCCGGACGCGCTCCGGGCATTCCTCGCCGATCCGCTCGACGGGCTCCATGACCCCGCCCTGCTGCCGGACGCGGCACTCCTCGTCGAACGGATCCGGCTCGCGCGGGAGCGCGCCGAGGTCGTCCTCGTGTTCGGTGATTTCGACGCCGACGGGCTGACCGGACTCGCGATCCTCGCGCGCGTCCTCCGGGCGCTCGGGCTGCGCGCCGAGCCATACGTCCCGAGCCGGCTCGACGAGGGCCACGGCCTGTCGCTCGAAGCGGTCCGGACCGCCGAGGGCCTCGGCGCGCGGCTGATCGTGACCGTCGACACCGGGTCGAGCAGCGGACGCGAGATCGGCGCGGCCGCGGAACGCGGCATCGACGTCATCGTGACGGACCATCACCGGGTGCCAC
>DASSHA010000067.1:0-15031 GCA_035693145.1 Candidatus Limnocylindrales bacterium | reverse complement strand
GTCCAGTCGAAGGGGAAATCGCTCCGCGAGGGCCTCGACGCGTGGCTGGCGAAGGCCGAGGGACACGCGGTCGTCGACTACGGCTTCCACATGATCATGAGCGACGTGACCGACGATTCGCTCCGCGAGATGGATCAGCTCGTCGACGAGGGAATCCCGGACTTCAAGGTGTTCACCGCCTATCCCGGCGTCTTCTACAGCGACGACGGGGCGATCTTCCGCGCGCTCCAGCAGACGTCCCGGAACGGCGGGCTGATCATGGTCCACGCCGAGAACGGCCCCGCGATCGACGTCATCGCCGCCGAGAACGTGGATGCGGGTCACACCGAACCGCTCTACCACGGGATCAGCCGCTACCCGATCCTCGAGGGCGAGGCGACGAACCGGACGATCCGTCTCGCCGAAGCGGCCGGCGTCCCGCTCTACATCGTCCACCTCTCGGCCCGCGATGCCCTGAACGAGGTGCGCGCGGCACGTGACCGGGGCTCGAAGGTCTTCGCCGAGACGTGCCCGCAGTACCTGTTCCTCTCGCTCGACGATCTCGGCAACGGGTTCGACGGCGCGAAGTTCGTCTGCTCGCCGCCCCTGCGGACGAAGGACCACCAGGCCGACCTCTGGACGGGCCTGGTGAAGGACGACCTCCAGGTCGTCTCGACCGATCACTGCCCGTTCGACTTCGAGGACCAGAAGGAGCTGGGCCGGGGCGATTTCCGGAAGATCCCGAACGGACTGCCGGGCGTCGAGGACCGCGTCGACCTCCTCCACGACGGCGGGGTCGTGGACGGTCGCATCACCCGCGAACGCTGGGTCGAGCTCATCGCGACGGCTCCGGCGAAGCTGTTCGGGATGTTCCCTCGCAAGGGCGCCCTCGCCGCCGGCTCTGATGCCGACGTCGTCGTCTACGACCCGACGGCGCGCCACACGATCAGCGCACGCACCCACCACATGGACGTCGACTACAGCTGTTACGAGGGCCGCGAGGTGCAGGGCCGTTCCGACGTCGTGCTGTCGCGAGGCACGGTCGTCGTTCGGGACGGCGCGTGGGTGGGTCCCGCCGGCCATGGCCGCTTCGTGAAGCGGTCACCGGCGGACTTCGCCCGAATGAGCTGACGACGCCCGGGCCGCCCAGGCAACGACCTCGTTGCGGGCCGGCACCGGGAGACAGTTGTCATGCGTTTGCCGGATTGACCCGCATTTCGCAAGGGCGGTACCTTCGGCGCGACTCGGTTGGTCGACGGCCCGGATGCTGGGGAGGCGCCCCGGCCGTCGCTTCATGCATCGGCTCGGGAGGAGATGCTCGTGAGGCGGTTCGGGGTTTCGTTCGCCACGCTCGTGCTCGTCGCCGCACAGCTCGCGTTCGCAGGGGTCGCCGTCGCCGGCGACCCGTCTCGATTCTCGGCGACGCCATTGAGCGCCGACAGCACCTTCACGGCGCCGAAGTCGGCGTCCGGAGCGCTTGCGAAGACGGATCCGTCGCTGCTCGGGCGGACGGATTCGAAGCGCGTGAACGTGCTCGTCAAGTACGACGTCGACGCGGTGGCCTCGTACGCCGGCGGCGTCGCGGGGCTGGCCGCAACCAGCCCGCGCGCGACCGGAAAGTCGCTCGAGGCGAACCGCGGCGCGGTCGCCGCCTACGCCAGGTGGGCGACGAGCGAGGCGAAGTCGATCAGCGCGGCGGCGCAGAAGGCCGTCGACGGCCTGACGATTCGAGGCACGTACACGACGGCCTACGGTGGGGTCGCGGCATCGGTGCCCGCGAATCAGATCGGGAAGCTCCTCAGGACGCCCGGCGTCGCCGCGGTCCAGAAGGACTCGATCCAGCAGCCACAGGACGACAACACCGACTTCATCGGCGCGACGGACGTCTGGCCGTCGCTCGGCGGGCAGGACAATGCCGGCAGCAACGTCATCGTCGGCCTGCTCGACACCGGCGTCTGGCCGGAGAGCCCGTTCTTCGTGGACCGGGGCCTGCCGACGCCGGCGAGCACCCCGGCCTGCGAGTTCGGCGACGGCAGCGACGCCGCCCACCTCGGGCCGGCCTTCGCCTGCAACAACAAGCTCCTGGGCGCGTACGCCTTCCTCGACACGTACCTCGCGCTCGTCGGCTCGGACGGTCACGAGTTCTGCAACGACACGACGAAGGTCTGCTCGGCGCGTGACTCCGAGGGCCACGGCACGCACACCGCCTCCACGGCAGCCGGCTCGCGGGTCGACTCGGCGATGCTCTACGGCGTCGAGCGCGGGCCGGTCAGCGGCATCGCCCCGGGCGCGCACGTCATCGAATACCGCGTCTGCATGTCGCAGGGCTGCTTCAGCTCCGACTCCGTCGCGGCCGTCAACCAGGCGATCGCCGACGGCGTGAACGTCATCAACTTCTCGATCTCGGGCGGCGCGCAGCCGTACACCGACCCCGTGGAGCTCGCGTTCCTCGACGCGACGAACGCCGGGATCTCGGTCAACGCCTCCGCCGGCAACAGCGGGCCGGGCGCCGGGACCTCCGACCATGCCGGCCCCTGGGTGACGACCGTCGGGGCCTCGACGGGGCCGCGCTTCTTCACCTCGACCCTCCACCTCGCCGCCGACGGTGGCGCGACGTTCGACATGTCGGGCGTCACGGTGACGAACGGAATCTCGACGCCGACCCCGGTCGTCCTCGCTGAGACCCTGCCCGGCGAGGACGTCCTCTGCCAGAGCCCGCTCGCCGCGGGCACGGCGACCGGCAAGATCGTCGCCTGCGAGCGCGGCACGAATGCGCGCGTCGACAAGGGCTTCAACGTCCTCCAGGGCGGCGCGGCGGGGATGATCCTGTACAACCCGACGAAGATGGACGTCGAAACGGACAACCACTGGCTGCCGGCGATCCACGTCGACGGCCCGGACACCGACCTCCTCGACTTCATCAACGGACACACGAACGTCACGGCAACGTGGGTCCAGGGCACGGCCACGCCGACCCGGCCCGACGTCATGGCCTCGTTCTCGTCGCGCGGCCCATCCGGCGACTGGATCAAGCCCGACGTCACGGCTCCCGGCATCCAGGTCCTCGCCGGGATGACCCCTCAGCCCGACGAGACGACGCCGACGAACGGCCCGACCGGCAACCTGTTCCAGGCGATCGCCGGAACGTCGATGTCGAGCCCGCACGCTGCCGGCGTGTCGGCGCTCGTCAAGGCGGCGCACCCGTCGTGGACGCCCGAGGAGATCAAGTCCGCGCTCATGACCTCGTCCGTCCAGGACGTCGTCAAGGAGGACGGCACGACGCCGGCCGATCCGTTCGACATGGGCGCCGGCTCGATCCGCGCCGACCGGGCCGTGAACCCGACGCTCGTCTTCAACGAGACGGCCGCCGACTTCGCGGCGGTCGCGGCGGACCCGCTCCGCCGGATCGACATCAACATCCCGAGCGTGAACGCGCCGACCATGCTCGGCTCGATCACGACCGAGCGGACCGCGATCAACGTGTCCGGTCGCAACCAGGTCTTCAAGGTGAAGACGGTCGCCCCGGCGGGTGCGTCGATCAAGGTCGGCCGCAACGACGGCAACCTCAGCGTCAAGGCCGGCAAGTCCCTGACGTTCTCGATCACCATCAACGGCCGAGCGCTGGCAGCCGGCCAGTACTTCGGCCGGATCACGCTGACGCCGCAGGGCGGCGGCAACGCCGTCACCATCCCCGTCGCGTTCAAGAAGGTCGACACGGCCGCCGGCGCGGTGAGCCTTACCCACGCCTGCGCCCCGACCGCGTTCGAGCACGGTGAGTCCGCGACGTGCACCGTCGCCGTCGCGAACTTCGCACCGGTCGACGCCGACGTCGACGTCACCGTCAGCGGCACGAACGGCCTCCGCTACAGCAACGCCTCCCCGCCGGCGAGGCTCGTCAAGTCGAACAAGGGCGTGGCGTGGAGCGGGACACTGACCCCGGCGCTCCCACCGCAGGTGGCGTCGATCGCGCCTGTCGACCGGATCGGCGGATACCTGCCGCTTTCTGCCTTCAACATCGCGCCGGTCGCCGGCGTCGCCGACGATTCGATCTCGAACTTCGACGTCCCGACGTTCTACTACGGCGGCGAGCCGTACAGCCGCATCGGCGTCGTGTCGAACGGCTATGTCGTCGTCGGCGGCGGAGATTCGGGTGACATCGTGTTCGACCCGCAGACCTTCCCCAACCCGAACCGCCCGAACAACGTCGTCGCGCCGCTGTGGAACGACCTCAACCCGTCCGCGACGGGCGCCGGGGCCATCCGCGTCGCGACACTGACCGACGGTGCGTCGACCTGGCTCGTCGTCGACTACGACGGCGTGAAGAACTTCAGCAACGCCACGACCCACACCATGGAGCTGTGGTTCCGTCTCGCTTCGGGTGCCGCCGGAAGCGGTCCCGAGAGCGAGGAGGTGACGATCACGTACGGCGCCGCGAACACCGCCTCGCCCGATCCGGGCTCCGGCGGCAACTCGGGCGCCGAGAACCGTGACGGCTCGAGCGGCCAGAACCTCACGACCCCGGCCGACAACACCGAGTGGGCGGTCAACCTGACCGGCCCGACCGCCGGTGGCACCGCGACGTTCACCTACGACGCCACAGCTGGCCCCGGCGTCTACGATTCGATCGCCCGGATGACGTCGAACGTCACGCCCGGAACGAGCGAGGCTACACAGCGGCTGATCGTCGCTCCCTGACACTCTCCGCCACGAATCAGGAGGGCCGGCCCGTCGAGGGCCGGCCCTCCGCGTGTCTGCGACCGGACGTCAGCTCGGGGTGACGGCCTCGCACATCCGGAAGCGACCCGGCGCCGTCCCTCGATAGTCGAGCGTTCGGGCGCCCGCCCTCACCACCACGCGATAGCCGTCCGTGACGATCTGCGTGTAGGCCATGCCCGGCTGCGGGCAGCCGAGGCTGCCATCGGGCCACGTGCGAGATTCCGCCGTCACGACCTCGACCGCCGTTCGCGCCGTGCCGAGACGTGCAGCGGCGTCGTCGAGGATCGGGTCGAGGACGACCGGGCCGAGCGAACCGCTCACGATCGACGCGCCCGGATTCGCGCCACCACCGCCCGACGCGGAGGTCGGCGCGGCGCTGCCGGCGCTGCCGCCCATGCAGCCGCCGAACGCGACGAGGGCGAGCAGCGAGGCGGCAACGACACGTGCCGCGTTCACGCGCTCCGGCGGCCGGTGACGAACTGGTAGATGAGCACGATGACCGCGAGCACGAGCAGGATGTGGATCAGCCCCCCGACGACGTTCGCGATGAGGCCGATCAACCACAGGACGACCAGGACGACGATCAGGGCCCAGAGCATTTGGCGCCTCCGTTCGGTCTCGTCGAATGGCCGGGATCGGCGCCCTCGCTACCTGGTGCGCGGGAAGCCGAGGTCGATCTGCGAGGTTCCCGGGTCCGGCCAGCGCGAGGTGACGACCTTGGCCCGCGTGTAGAACTGGATGCCTTCGGGGCCGTACATGTGGAGGTCGCCGAAGAGCGAGCTCTTCCAGCCTCCGAAGCTGTAGTACGCGACGGGGACAGGGATCGGCACGTTGATCCCGACCATGCCGGCCTGGACGTCGAACTGGAACTGGCGCGCTGCGCCGCCGTCGCGGGTGAAGATCGCCGTGCCGTTGCCGTACGGGTTGTCGTTGATGAGCTTGACCGCGTCCTCGTACGTCGCCACCCGCATGACCGTGAGGACGGGGCCGAAGATCTCGTCCTTGTAGGCGTCCATCGCCGGTGTCACGTTGTCGACGAGCGAGACGCCGAGGAAGAAGCCCTCGCCATCCTTGTAGAGGGGGTGCTCGCGGCCGTCGGCGAGGATCTCCGCGCCCTGATCGCGCGCGGAGTCGATGTACGACGCGACCTTGTCCCGGTGCTGCTTCGTCACGAGCGGACCCATCTCCGAGCTCGGGTCGTCGCCCGGTCCGATCCGGACCTTCGGCAGCCGTGCCCGAATCGCCTCGACGAGCGGGTCGGCGGCAGCGCCGACGGCGACGACGGTCGCGATCGCCATGCAGCGCTCGCCTGCCGAGCCGTAGCCCGCCGAGATCGAGGCGTCGGCGGCCATGTCGATGTCCGCGTCGGGCAGGACGACCATGTGGTTCTTCGCCCCGCCGAGCGCCTGCACGCGCTTGCCGTTCCTCGTCCCGGTCTCGTAGATGTACCGCGCGATCGGCGTCGAGCCGACGAACGAGATCGCCGCGACGTCCGGATGCTCGAGCAGCCGATCCACGGCGACCTTGTCGCCGTTGATGACGTTGAACACGCCGTCGGGCAGCCCGGCCTCCTTGAGCAGCTGGGCGACGTAGAGCGAAGCGGATGGGTCCTTCTCCGACGGCTTGAGGACGAACGTGTTGCCGCACGCGATCGCGTTCGCGAACATCCACATCGGGACCATCGCCGGGAAGTTGAAGGGCGTGATCCCCGCGACCACGCCGAGCGGCTGGCGGATCTGGTAGACGTCGACGTTCGTCGACACCTGCTCGCTGAACGTGCCCTTGATGAGCTGCGCGACGCCGGTCGCGAACTCGATGTTCTCGAGGCCGCGAGCGACCTCGCCGAGGGCATCGGAGGTGACCTTTCCGTGCTCGGCGGTCAGGAAAGCGGCGATCTCGTGCCGGTGCTCATCGACGAGGTTCCGGATCCGGAACAGGATCTCCGTGCGCTTCGAAAGCGAGGTCGCGCGCCAGGCCGGGAAGGCAGCCTTTGCCGCCGCGACCGCCTGGTCGATCTCCTCGACGGACGCAAAGTCGACCTCCCGGGCGACGGTCCCGGTCGCAGGGTTGTAGACGGGACCGCTCCGACCCGACGTGCCGGCGACGGCCCGCCCGCCGATCCAGTGGGTGACTCGGTCGCGCGCGGCGTCCGTGGGCGATTCGGTGTTCGTTCGAGGCTCTGCGACCTGCGTCATGGTGCTCTTCTCCATCGTGCGTCGGGCGCCGCCCGAGATCCTCAACGATACCCCTGCGCGCCTCCGAAACACCTCCGGGCGCCGGTCGTTTCAGCGGCGGTCGGCTCGTGCTCGCCAGCGCTCGGCGATCGACGGGTCGGGCCAGTGGAGCGGATTGCCCGCGGCTCGGTCGTCCGGCGTCGCAAAGGGTCGCCCGAACATCACCCAGGAAGCCAGGCCGAGCGCGAGTGGGGCGAGCGACAGGAGCTGCTCCGCTCGAACCAGGCCAAGGACCGGCGCGTCGCGCCATACGACGGCGACGCCAGCGCGGAGGATGGCCCACAACACGACGCCGAGAGCGAGGAGGCGTCCATCGCGGCGGTCGAACGCACCGCCGGCCGCGAGCGCGACGAGGACGACGACGATGACGAACGAGCCGGCCGCCTCGTACAGCTGCGCGGGGTGGGAGGCGACGGCCGGCGCCAGCGAGCCCCACGGCCCGGGTCCGTCGTAGGCGGTCGCCCAGGCCACGTCGCTCGGGGCGCCCTGACCCGTCCCGCCGAGGGCAAGCGCCAGCTTGCCGATGCCGAGCGCGAGGAACAGCGGCACTGCCGCGACGTGGGCCCAGCGCCGTGTTCCGCCGTCGAGGATGGCGGCCACGGCGAGGCCCGCCAGGATCCCGCCGCCGACGGCGCACGACAGCTCGAACCCTCCTGAAGCCGGGTCCAGGATCGCCGCTGGCGCCGCACGGTAGTAGTCGAGGTGAAGGAGCACATAGCCGATCCGCCCGCCGAGGACCGCGCCGGGCGCCGCGCCGACCGCGACGAACAGGAGATCGTCCGCCCTGAGCATCGCGGTCTCCCCGGGGATCGGTGTCCGGCGCGCGATGAGCGCGGCGACGACGAGTGCCACGAGGACGGCGACGGCGATCCCGACGGTTTCCCAGCGAACGGCCAGCCCACCGAACGCGACGACGGGATCGAATGCCAGGCGGACGACGGCCGGCGGGACGAACGCGGGCACGCCGGGAGTCTAGCGACCCGTCGGACCGGCTTCGGCCGGATTCAGGCGAGCGCGGCGAGCTTGTCGACGAGCTCGCGGACGGCGTCAGCCGAACGATCGAACGCTGCCCGCTCATCCTCCGCCAGCGTGATCTCGATGACGCGCTCCATGCCGTTCGCGCCCAGGACGACCGGGACGCCGACGAAGAGCCCGTCGTGGCCGTACTCGCCGTCGAGCCGGACGGCGCAGGGCAGGACTCGCTTTCGGTCGAGGAGGATCGATTCGACCATTTCGAAGACCGACGCCGCCGGCGCGTAGAAGGCGGACCCGGTCTTGAGCAGCGCGACGACCTCGGCTCCGCCGTTCGCGGTCCGCTCGCTCAGCGCCTTGACGCGCTCCGGAGACATCAGCTCGGTGATCGGGATCCCGGCCACGGTCGAGTAGCGCGCCAGCGGGACCATCGTGTCGCCGTGGCCGCCGAGGACGAACGCGTGAGTGTCCTCCACGCTCACGCCGAGCTCCTCTGCGATGAACGTCCGGAAGCGCGCCGAATCGAGCACGCCGGCCATCCCC
The DNA here is from genome assembly GCA_035693145.1 of Candidatus Limnocylindrales bacterium. GTDB lineage: Bacteria > Chloroflexota > Limnocylindria > Limnocylindrales > CSP1-4 > DASSHA01. The sequence goes on along the minus strand of DASSHA010000067.1, from coordinate 6,587 downwards.
AGGACACGCTCCCGCGGGAAGCCGGATGCCTGCATGGCGACGTGACACATGGCATCGAGCGGGTTCGTGACGACGATGAGGATCGCGTCGGGCGAGTGCTTGACCGCCTGCTCGACGACGGAGCGGACGATCCCGGCGTTCTTCGCCAGCAGGTCGTCGCGGCTCATCCCCGGCTGGCGGGCGAGGCCGGACGTGACGACGACGATGTCGGAGCCGGCGGTGTCGGCGTAGTCGTTCGTGCCGCTGACGCGTGCGTCGTGCCCGACGACCGGCGCCGCTTCGGCGAGGTCGAGCGCCTTGCCCTGGGGCAGCCCCTCGACGATGTCGATCAGCACGACGTCGGCGAGACCCGCCTCGGCGATCCGCTGCGCCGTCGTGGCACCGACGTTCCCGGCGCCGACGACGGTGACCTTGTGGCGGGCGATGCGGGTCATGGGCGGGCAGCCTCCTGGGAGTCGGGCTTTGGGCGAGTCCCCTGATTGTAGGAAGACACCGCCCGAACCACCCGAATCAAAGGCGCCGACGCCACGGGTAGAGGCGGCTTCCCTCGACGGACGCCCACACGAGCCCCGGTTCGATGGGTGGCTCGGCGCCGACCGTGAGCGCTTCCAGCCATCCCCGTGACGAGCCCGGGAACCGCGCGGCGAAGAGCTCCGGATACGTCGCCACGAGTCTTCGGTTGCGTGCCGTCGCCCGAACGACCCAGCAGCCGGACACGCGCGCCTCGCCGCCGCGACCCGCGGGCAGCCCACGGGCCTCAGCCAGCTTGCGATTCGTACTTCTCGCACTCGCGCCCACGTCACCGATCGAGTTCCAGCACTCGACGAGGACAAGGAGTCGCCGCCGACGATCGACGAGACCCACGTCGGCCGAGCGCCACGGTTCGGCCGGCCGCGTCGCCAGCTCGAAGCTCCCGCTCCAGCCGGCTCGCCGGGCGGCGCCGAGCACGAGCTCCTGGACGCCGAGATGGCCCGCATCTGCAGGCGCGTCCAGCGGGTCCCTCGCGAGGTCGAGGCGAAGTGGTCGGTTGAGCGCGACGGCGACCCGCTGCCATGCGTCAAGCGTGTGGCCGCCGCCGAGCCCGCGTTCGATCGCGCTGACGGCGGATCGACTGAGCCCGACCAAGTCCGCCAGCCGCTGCTGGGTCAGGCGTCGGCGCTTGCGGCCGGCACGCACGTCGGCACCGAGGCGGCCCAGCTGCTCGCGGTTTCTCCGGACGGCTTCGAGGGACAGCACGTCCCGCTTGCGCTTGGGCATGACAGCTGCATGGTCATCTGGAGCACTTGACCGGCGATTAGCGCTGAAGTCATGGCGGATCGTGGCGCCCGAGGCCCCCGGTCGTGCTCGTCACGAGCGTGGAGCAGCACTTGCCGGGGCGGCCGCGACGAGTCATGGCGCTCGTGACGCCTGCCTCCGTGTGAGGTGACCATGGACATGGCACGCGGGCGGGCAAGGCCGGATCGCGTCCCCGGGGCGCGCGGGCGCCGCCCTCCGCTACCGCGACTGCGGTCCCGCGGCCTCCACGTCGGCCGGGACCTGACCGGAGAACTGGGCGAAGTTGTCCACGAACATCGTCGCGAGCTTCTCGGCCTGGCGGTCGTAGGCGTCCTTGTCGGCCCACGTCCGGCGCGGGTCGAGGGCCTCGGAGGGGACGTCCGGGCACGAGGTCGGCACGGCCAGCCCGAATGTCGAATCGACGCGCGTCGGGACGTCGTCGAGCGCGCCCGACAATGCCGCGCGGACCATCGAGCGAGTGTGGTTGATGTTCATCCGTTCGCCGACGCCGAACGGCCCGCCGGTCCAGCCCGTGTTGACGAGCCACGCCTGCGCGCCGTGCTGCGCGAGCCGCTCGCCGAGCATTCGCGCGTACTCAGCCGGGTGGCGTGGCATGAACGGAGCGCCGAAGCAGGTCGAGAACGTCGCCTTCGGCTCCTTCACCCCGACCTCCGTGCCGGCCAGCTTCGCCGTGTAGCCCGACAGGAAGTGGTACATCGCCTGCTCGTGGGTGAGGCGCGAGATCGGCGGCAGGACGCCGAACGCGTCGGCCGTCAGCAGGACGACGTTCCGCGGGTGTCCCGTCATCCCGGTGTCCGACGCGTTGCCGATGAACTCGAGCGGATAGGCCGCCCGGGTGTTCTCGGTGAAGCGCTCCGAATCGAGGTCGAGCGCGCGGGTCGCCGGATCGAGGTCGACGTTCTCGAGGATCGTCCCGAACCGCTTCGTCGTGGCGAAGATGTCCGGCTCGTACATCGGCGACAGCCGGATCGTCTTGGCGTAGCAGCCGCCCTCGAAGTTGAACAGCCCGTTCGGGCCCCAGCCGTGCTCGTCGTCGCCGATCAGCGTCCGGTACGGATCCGCCGAAAGGGTCGTCTTGCCCGTCCCGGACAGCCCGAAGAAGACGGCCGGATCGCCCCCCTCGCCGACGTTGACCGACGAGTGCATCGGCAGGACGTCCTCGTCCGGCAAGAGGTAGTTCATGACGGTGAAGGCCGACTTCTTGATCTCGCCCGCATACATCGTGCCGGCGATGAGGATCTCCATCCCGACCAGGTCGACGAGGATCGCCGTCTCCGTCCGGGTCCCGTCGATCGCCGGGTCGGAACGGAAGGACGGCGCGTCGATGATCGTGAAGTTCGGGCGGAACCCGGCGAGGTCCTCGCGCGCGGGGCGACGGAAGAGGTTGCGGGCGAAGATGCTCGCCCAGGCGGTCTCGGTGTACACGCGCAGGCTGCGCCGATGGTCCGGATCGGCCCCGACGTACAGATCCTGGGCGTACACGTCGCGCTCGGCGAGGTAGTCCAGCAGCCGCCGCCGGAACCCCGCATAGCGCTCCGGCGTGATCGGCTGGTTGACGTCGCCCCACCAGACGGTCTGCTCGGTCGCGGGCTCGCGGACGACGAACTTGTCCTTCGGGCTGCGGCCGGTGTGCTTGCCCGTCCGAACAACGAGCGGGCCGTTCGCCGCGAGGACGCCTTCCTCGGCGACGACCGCTCGCTCGTAGAGCGCCGCCACGGACAGGTTCTCCGCGGCCGCGCGGCCGACGCGTTCGTCGGGGCCGGACGTTGTCGTCGAAGCTGTCGGGGTCGTCGTCGCGGGAATCCGGGTCGCGGTCACGGTCATGCTCCTCGCTGGGGCGGGCGCTCGGGCCCGCCGACGCTCGAGCTGACCGGCCGCGCGTGCCCGAAGGTCGATGGTGGCGACGCCACCGGTCGCTCCGGGAGTCGGCTTCCGCGGTCAACGTTGCGGTTCGGTTGCGAGCGATTGTACGACCTGCCGGAGGCTCGGCGAGTAGCCGGATCGTCAGGGGGCGTGACGAAACGCTCACGCAGGCGGCCGGCGGACGCCGCGTCGAATCGATATGGGCTGCTCAGGCTCGGTCGAGCGCCTGGCGGAGGTCCTCGATGAGGTCGCCGGCTCCCTCGATCCCGACCGACAGTCGGACCAGCGACGGCGGGACCTCGAGCGGCGAGCCCTGGACCGACAGGTGCGTCATCGCCGCGGGCACCTCGACGAGCGATTCGATCCCGCCCAGCGATTCGGCGAGGGTGAACAGCCGCGTCCCCTCGGCGATCGCGACCGCTCGCTCCTCGGCGGACCGCTCGCCGACGGAGCGTGGCAGGAATGAGACCATGCCACCGCCGCCGGCCATCTGGCACCCGTCCCCGACGAGCGGAGAGCCGGCGAGCCCCGGGTAGTTGACGCGCTCGACGTCGTCGCGTCGGGCGAGGAAATGCGCGACCGCGGAACCGTTCGCGCTGTGGCGCTCCATCCGCAACGGGAGCGTCCGGAGACCGCGGAGGACGAGAAAGCAGTCGAACGGTCCCGGGACCGCTCCGGCGGCGTTCTGGAGGAACCGGAGCCGCTCGGCGACCGCGTCGTCGTTCGTGGCCGCGACCCCGGCGACGACGTCCGAGTGCCCGGCGAGGTACTTGGTCGCCGAGTGGAAGACGACGTCGGCGCCGTGCTCGAGCGGGCGCTGGAGGGCCGGCGACGCGAACGTGCTGTCGACGACGACGAGCGGCCGGCGGCCGCCATCGGCCGCGCGCCGGCGCACGGCCTCCGCCATCGCCGCGATGTCGACGAGGCGAAGATGCGGGTTCGTCGGGGACTCGAACCAGACGAGCGCCGTCCGATCGGTCAGCGCCTCCCAGAGCGCGTCGGGACCGGACGCGAGGTCGACGAAGCGCGCCGTGACCGTGGCGTTGCGCCGGACCCGCTCGAAATAGCGGAACGTCCCGCCGTAGACGTCGTCGCCGACGACGATCTCGTCGCCCGACGAGGCGAGCTCGGCGAGCGCGGCAGTTGTCGCCGAACCGCTCGCGAACGCGATCCCGTGACGACCGCCCTCGAGGGCGGCGACCGCGCGCTCGAGCCGCTCGCGGGTCGGGTTCTGTGATCGCGCGTACTCGTACCCACGACGTGGTCGGCCGACGCCATCCTGGGCGTACGTGGAGGTCTGATAGATCGGCGGTGACACGGCGCCCGTGAGCTCGTCCGGCTCGGCACCGGCGTGGACCGCGAGCGTGTCGAACGAGACGCCCTCGAGGAGCGTCGCGGGATTCGCCGGCTCGCGATCGGTCACAGCCGCGATCTTCGCACTACTCTCGCCCGCGATGCCGGCGCCGAGACCTGAACCCCTGACGGAGGCGACGCTCGGCCGGGCCGCCCGCACGCTCGCGTCTCACGACCCGTCCCTCGCGGCGATCCTCGCGACCCGTGGCGTTCCGCCGCTCTGGGCGCGCGAGCCGGGCTTTCCGACGCTCGTCCTGATCGTCCTCGAGCAGCAGGTCTCGCTCGCCTCGGCGCGGGCGGCGTTCGATCGGCTGTCGGCCGCCGGCCCCGTCGAGCCCGCGACCTTCCTCGGCCACGACGACGCGGCGCTCCTCGCCTTCGGCTTCAGCCGTCAGAAGGCCCGCTACGTCCGTGAGATCGCGTCCGCGATCGCCAGCGGCCGGCTCGATCTCGCGGCGATCTCGGAGGCGGACGACGCCGACGTTCACGCCCGGCTCACCTCGCTGCCGGGGATCGGTCCGTGGTCGGCGACGATCTACCTGCTCATGGCGCTCCGCCGACCGGACGTCTGGCCGACCGGCGATCTGGCCCTGGCGGCGGCCGTCCAGGCAGCAAAGGGACTCGCTCGTCGGCCGGACGCCCACGACCTCGAGGCGATTGCCGAACCGTGGCGTCCGTGGCGAGCGGTAGCGGCACGCCTCCTGTGGTCCGACTACCTCGGCCGGCGGGCGGCGAAGCGCGCGAACGTCCCTCCGGCCTAGCGAGCGTCGCCGCGGTGGGCGAGGTACTCGAGCAGGTCGAGCTTCGTCACGACGCCGGCCGGGCGCCGGCCGCGGACCGCCAGCACGGCCGATGCGCCATCTGCGAGGAGCGCGAATGCGTCGTCGAGCGAGGCCGAGGCGTCGACCGTCGGGAGCGGCCGGTCCATCGCCTCCCCGACCGTCCGCTCGACGACGCCCGGGTCGCGGTAGACGCGGTCGAGCAGCCCCTTCTCGTTGATCGAGCCGACGATCCCCTCGATCGCCGCGTCGTCCCGTTCCGTGACCGGCATCTGGCTGATCCCGTACTGCTGGAACAGCTCGATCGCCGCACCGACCCGCTGGTTGGTGCGGGCGACGATGACGTCGGGCAGCTCGTCGCCGTGGTGGCGGTCGCGGAGCACGGCGTCGACCCGGACGACGCCGCCCGTCGTGGCAAGCAGGCCGTTCGCCCGCATCCACTCGTCGTTGTAGAGCTTGGAGAGGTACGAGCGCCCGCCGTCGGCGAGGATCACGACGATCACGGCGTCGGCGGCTCCAGGTCCGCGCTCGTGGATGATCCGTCGCGCCTCGTCCAGCGCGGCGACGACGGCCGTCCCGCACGACTCGCCGGCGAGGATGGCCTCCTCCCGCGTGATCCGGCGGGCCATCGCGAACGCCTCCCGATCGGAGACGCGGACCCAGCGATCGACGACCGACGGGTCATACGTGCCGGGCACGAAATCCTCGCCGATCCCCTCGGTCAGATACGGCCGCGGCGTGTCGCCCGACAGGACGCTCCCCTCGGGGTCGGCCCCGACGACGACGATCGCGGCGTTCTGCGCCTTGAGGAAGCGGCCGGCGCCCGTGATCGTGCCACCGGTCCCGGCGCTGGCGACGAGATGCGTGATCCGGCCCTCGGTCTCGCGCCAGATCTCCGGTCCCGTCGTCGCCTCGTGCGCGTTCGGGTTCTCCTGGTTCCAGTACTGGTCCGGCTTGAACGCGCCCGGGATGTCGCGCGCCAGGCGGGCCGCAACCGAGTAGTACGACTCGGGCGATTCCGGCGCGACGTTCGTCGGACAGAGGACGACCTCTGCGCCGTAGGCCCGCAGGAGCGCCTGCTTCTCCGTCGACTGCTTGTCGGCCATGACGAAGATGCAGCGGTAGCCCTTGAGCGCGGCGGCGATCGCCAGGCCGTGGCCGGTGTTGCCCGAGGTCGGCTCGACGATCGTCCCGCCGGGCCGCAATCGCCCGTCGCGCTCGGCGGCCTCGATCATGGCCATCGCCACGCGGTCCTTGATCGACCCGCCTGGATTGAAGTACTCGACCTTCGCCACG
>DASSHA010000066.1:0-27588 GCA_035693145.1 Candidatus Limnocylindrales bacterium | reverse complement strand
AGCACGAGGCTGGCGAGGATCAGCCCGAAGCCGATGATCAGGTTGAGCCCCACAGGCTCCGCGAGGGCGACGAACGCCCACGCGAGCGCGAATGCCGGGACGACGAAGGTGACCGTGCTCGCCGCGGTGGCGGTCGTTCGGGCGAGGACGCGGAAGAAGATCGGCCACGCGAGCGCGGTCGAGAGCGTCCCGACCGCAACGAGCGAGATGACGCCGTCGAGCCCGGGCGTGCGCGGCGCCCCACTGAGCAACGCGACGGGAAGCGCGATGAGCGCGCCGCCCACGACCATCCCGGTCGCGAGCTCGAGCGAGCCGACGCCCGACATCCTGGCCCGGACGAAGTTCCCGGCGACGGCGTAGCTCGCCGGCGCGCCGAGGCCCGCGGTGACCGCGAGGAGGGTCGTCGCGTCCGTCGGGAGCGGCGACCAGCCCACGAGGACGACCACGGCCATGACGCCCACGGCTAGTCCGGCCACGACGCGCGTCGCGAGGCGCTGCTTCAGGACGGCGACGGCGATGACCGCCGTGAACAGCGGCGTCGCGGCATTGAGGAGCGCCGTGAAACCGGCCGGCAGCGTCAGCGTTGCGAACGAGATGAGCGTGAACGGCACCGCCGCGAACAACGCGCCGACGATCGCGAAGGCGACGAGCCGACCGCGCGCCGCGACCAGCGTCCGGCGCCCGGCGAAGGCGAGGAGCACCGCGCCCCCGATGGCGAGCCGGACCTCCGCCGCCCAGACCGCGCCGACCTCGGGCGCGGCCACTCGCATGAACAGGAACACCGCCCCCCACACCGCCCCGAGGAACAGGAGCGAGCCGAGGTCGACGATCGAGAGGGGGCGCCGGGATGGCAGCGGCGGCTGGGTCATCGGTCGATGTTCGCGCCCTTCGCGCTCCCTTGGGATCGAGCGATTGTCGCGATCGGAGTACGTCATTTGACGCCTGCCGGCCGCGAACCGGCGTCACTGCTCAGGCGCGGTCGTCGGGCGCGATCGAGCTGTTGGTCCGCCGGCCCGTCACGACGATGGCGGCCGCGACGGTCACGAGGACGGCTCCGACGATCGCCCAGAACGTGCTGCCGCTCATGGCGCTGCCGCCGATGACGCCGATCCCCTGGCCGATCCAGACTGCCCCGACGAGGAACAGGACGACGGCGATGACGGTTCGGATCGTGCTCACGGAAGCTCCTTCTGCGGTCCCGGGAAGTACGCCGCTGGTCACCGGCTGGTTTCCCGCAGCCGGTTCGGCCCGGGGTCGGGTCAGGCAGCCGGTGCCGCGGCAGGTTCACCGGCATGCGCGATATGAGCGAACTGCCGCCACATGAGCGCGACGAGGAGACCCGAACCGATGAACCCGAACCAGAACGGCGCCGTGATCCCGAAGGTGCGGGCCAGGATGCCTCCGACCGGCGTCCCGATCACGATGCCGCCGACGATCGCGACCCGGTAGACGCCGGTCACCCGGCCCAGGAGCTCGTCCGGGACGGCACGCTGTCGCACGACCGTCGACGTCGTGCCCCACACGAAGGCGTGCGCGCCGAACACGACGAGCGTGAGCAGCGCGACCGCCGCCGACGTCGTCAGCGCGAGGACGAGGTGGGTGCACGTCTCGATGAGCAGGCCGACGCGCATGATGTCCGCGAGCGCGAACCGTCGTTCGAGCCGGCCGTAGCCGACGACGCCGAACAGTCCACCGACGGCAACGGCGGTCGTGAGCAGGCCGAACCCGACCTCGTTCATGCCGAGGCGCGCCGGGGCATACAGCACGAGCACCGACCACGCGGCGCCGAACGTGACGTTGAAGGCCAGGATGGTGAGCGCGAGCGTCCGCATCGCCGGATTTGCGACCAGCCACCGGATCCCCTCCCCCATCTCCGCGCGCCAGCTCCCCGGTTGCCGCTCGACCCTCGAGCTGAGCGCGATCCGTGACACGAGCACGGCGCCGCACGCGAACGCGGCCGCGTTGACCGCGAACGGGACCGCCATCCCGACGACGAACAGGAACGCGCCGATCGGCGGCATCAGCAGCTGGTTCGTCAGGAGGAGCCCGCCCTGCATCCGCGCATTCGCGACGCCGAGATCGTCACGCGCGACGAGGTTCGGGACGAGCGTGCTGCTGGCCGAATCGGCGAACGTCTCCGCGGTTCCAAGGATGAACAGCGTGACGAGGACGAACGCGATGTTCACGACGCCGGTCGCGATCGTCGCGACGAGGGCCGCGAGGACGAGCGCGCGACCGACGTTCGCGAGCACCACGAGGCGTTGCCGATCGTACCGATCGGCGGCCGTCCCGCCGACGACCCCGAACAGGAGCGCCGGCAGGTACTCCATGCGCAGCGCGAGCGAGACGAGGAACGGGTCGCGCGTCTGCGACGCGACGAGGAGCGGTCCGGCGGAGATGACGACGCCGTCGCCCGCGTTGTTGACGACCGTCGCCGCGAGCAGCCAGCGGAACCCGGGGCCCAGCCGCCCGGGCACGACCCGCTCGACCTGTCGGGAGATCCAGCCCTGCACGATCGGGACGATACCGGGCTGACGTCGCGGTCAGCCGGTCGCCATCAGGGTTGCGGAATCGCGAGCAGCGGCTTGGTGATGGTGGCGAAGACGAGACCGGCGCCCTTCCCGCCGTAATGGACGCCGTCCCAACGGTAGTAGAGGTCGGTCGCGACCTCCTGGTCATCGCAGAACTCGTGCGGCGCGGCGACGTAGAACACGTGCGCCGGATCCTCGGCCGCGGACGCTCGGAGCAGGTCGTTGAGGTGCGCGGTCCGGGTGTCGTCGCCGCGCTCGGGCAGGTTCGGCGTCCCACCGCCGTTGACCGGCCGATAGCACGGGATGCCGAACAGCGCGACCTGGGAGCCGCCGTCGCGGATGATGCCGATCCCCTCGCGGAGCTGGTCGAGCCAATGCGCGTCCCATTCGGGCGTGCCGAAGGCGACCTTTCGCCCGTCGAGCTCGATGTCGAACACGTCCCAGGCTCCGAGCATCACGAGCGTGATCGGCGCATGGCTCTTCGCGAGCTGCGAGCGCCAGCGATCGGGCCAGCTGGAGCACTCGGCCATGTTCCTGCGGTAGCCGATCCGGCTGATGATCCTGTCCGAGAGGATGCCGCAGCCCTCCTTCCAGCCGTTCGTGATCGTGAACGAGCGGGCGACGCTCTTCGGCGCGTTGAGGGCGAGGAGGTTCGCCTGCGAATCCCCGACGAGCAGCAGTCCCACGGGGAGCGTCCAACCGGCGGCCTCCGGCGTGGCGGACTCGGCCGGTTCACTCGGAGTGGCGGTTGGCTCGGTCGTCGGGCTGGCGGCGGGCGTCGCCGGCGACGAGTCGCCTTCGGTCGGCTGACCGTTGTTGACGCCGGGCGGGAGCCCCGTGATCCCGGTCGTGGGCCGCGCGCCGATCAGCGTCAGCGACAGGATCGCGACGACGGTCGCGAGCGATCCGGCAAGGGCGAACCCGCGGCGACGGGCCTGTCGTGCCTGGGTTCCCGGGTGTCGCATCCGATCGAACCAACGTCCGAGCGCGCCGTGCCGGATCGGATCCTCGACCAGCCGGAACGAGAGGTCCGCGGCGACGAGGGTCAGGCCCAGGCGGAGGGCCGCGTTCGGCAGGCCGTCGAGCGGGATGTCCAGCTGGGGCCGGGTCACCATGAAGATCGGCCAGTGCCAGAGGTAGATGGCGTACGAGCGCAGGCCCAGCCAGACGAGGATCCGCTGCCCCAGCACGCGCCGGCCGATGACCGAGGCCGGATGCGTCACGGCGGCGATGAGGACCGCCGTGGCGACGGAGACCAGCGCGAAGCCGCCCTGGTAGAGGAAGTCGCCGAACGGATCGGCTGTGGCGACGAACCATCCGAGCGCCGCGAGCGCTCCGAGGGCCGCAACGTCGGCGGCGAACGATGCGGCCCGCGCACTCCGACCGCGCGCGACGAGCTCCGGGGCGACGATGGCGAGCGCCGATCCGATGAGCAGGCTCGCCGCGCGCGTATCGGTCCCGTAGTAGAGCCGCGACGGATCCTCGAACGGCTGGTAGAGGATCCACATCCAGACCGTCGACACGACGGCGCCGCCCAGCACGACCCAGAACATCCTCGCCGTGCGGCCACGGGCAAGCCGTGCGAGGACGAGCAGGGCGAGGGGCCAGAGGACGTAGTACTGCTCCTCGATGGCGAGGGACCAGAGGTGCTGGAGGAGTGACGGCCGGCCGAGCGCCGCGAAGTACGACTGCTGGTTCGCGATGAGGTACCAGTTCGTGACGTAGGCGAGCGCCCCGGCGACGTCCCCCCGGAGCCGGCCCAGCTCGTCGGTCAGTCGGAGGGCCGCGAACGCGACGACGACGATGAGCAGCAGGTAGAGCGCCGGCAGGAGCCGCCGGGCGCGGCGCCGGTAGAACGAGACGAGCGACACGGATCCGGTCCGCCGCCACTCCCCGAGCAGGAGTCCGGTGATGAGGAACCCCGACAGGACGAAGAAGACCTCGACCCCGAGGAAGCCACCGCCGGCCCAGCCGAAATCGAGGTGGTAGAGGAGGACGGCTCCGACCGCCAATGCGCGGATTCCGTCGAGCGCGGGGTGGTAGCCCGACGATGTCGTTCGCGGTGGCGTTCGTTCGCCCCGCGCCCGATAGCCAGGCGTTCGGACGGTCACGAGCTGAGCCCCTCGTTGGATCGGATGGTCACGGGCGGTGAGCCCGGCCGGCGTGCGATGGACGCGCGGATCACCCGGTCGGACGCGACAGTAGCGGCTTGTGCGACGCCGCGCGTCTCGCCGACGCCGGTCGAACGCTCGATGCGGGACAATCGATCCGATGACTGATCCCAGTGCGCACAGCTCCCGGCGGAACGGATCGCTCCTGCTCGCCGACATCTCCGGTTACACGGCGTTCCTGCAGGGCGTCGCCGACGCGCACCGGCAGCTGATCGTCGAGGCCGACGAGCCGCCGCCGGCCTACGCCGTCCTGTCGCACCTGCTGGACACGATGCTCGGTGCGATCGCGCCGTCGTTCCGGCTCGCGAAGTTCGAGGGCGACGCGATCTTCGCGGTCAGCGAGGGCGCGCCCCACGGCACCGCCGCGCTCGACTGCCTCCGCGCCTGCTATGCGGCGTTCCGCGGGCAGCTCGCGACGGCCGGCTCGCAGTGGACCTGCTCGTGCACGGCGTGTGCCCGGATCGGCGACCTCGACCTGAAATTCGTGCTGCACCACGGGCCGTACGTCGTGCAGCCGATCGCCGGCCACGAGGAGCTCCTGGGCGCGGAGGTCAACCTGGTCCATCGGCTGCTCAAGAACCACGTCCGCGAGCTCGTCGGCCGCGTCCCGTACGCCCTGGTCACGGATCGTGCGATCGAGGCTCTCGCGATCCCGACGGACGGGATGATCGCCGCCGACGAGCGCTACGAGGACGTCCCGCGCATCCCGATCCACGTCCTCGTGCTCGCGACGACCGCGCCAATCGATGGGCAGACCTCGGTCGACTCGACGGGCCAGGTCTCGATGCCACGATGACCGAGGGGCGACCAGCCGGCGTCGCGTCTGGCCATGGCGATCTGCTCGACGCGGCCCGCGCCCAGCTCGACGACATCGTCTCGCTTCGACGTCGTCTGCATCGCCGCCCGGAGCTTGGGCTCGACCTGCCCGAGACGCAGCGCGTGATCGTCGAGGAGCTGGCGGCGCTGGGCCTGGAGGCCGAACGCGGCACGCGGTTGAGCTCGGTCACGGCCGTCATCGGCCGGGATCGACCCGGGCGAACCGTCGTCCTGCGGGCCGACATGGACGCGCTGCCGCTGACCGAGGCGACCGGCCTCGAGTTCGCCTCGCAGATCCCGGGCCTCATGCACGCGTGCGGGCACGACACGCACGTGTCGATGCTGCTCGGCGGCGCGAAGCTGCTCGTCCAGCGCGCCGCCCGCGACGCCGCCGCGCTCCCGGGGCCGGTCGTCCTCATGTTCCAGCCCGGTGAGGAGGGCTTCTTCGGGGCGCGGGTCATGCTCGAGGAGGGGCTGCTCGAGGGTCTCGATCGTTCCGCCACGCGCGGCTTCGCAATCCACATCAGCACCCAGTACCCGAGTGGCGAGATCCGCACCCGCCCGGGCGCCCTGCTCGCCTCCGCCGACAACTTCGCGATCACCGTCCGGGGCCGCGGTGGCCACGCGTCGGCGCCGCACTTCGCCCAGGACCCGATCGTCGTCGCGGCGGAGATCGTCACGGCCCTCCAGACGTCGGTCACGCGCGAGGTCAACGTGTTCGATCCGGCCGTCGTCACGGTCGCCCACCTCACGGCCGGGACGACGACGAACGTCATCCCCGAGACCGCTCGGCTCGAAGGGACCTACCGCACGGTGTCGGACGGCCGGCGGACGGCCGTGACGCAGCTCATCCGTCGCGTCGCCGAGGGCGTGGCGGCCGCCCATGGCCTGACCGTCGAGGTCGGGTTCGAACCGCTCTACCCCGTCACCGTCAACGATGCGGCGGTCGCCGATCGGGTGCGGGAGATCGCCGTCGATCTCGTGGGCGCCGACGACGTCGTGACGATGGACGCGCCGATCATGGGTGCCGAGGACTGGTCGTATGTCCTCCAGCAGGTGCCGGGAGCGATGGCGTTCCTCGGTGCGCGGCCTCGCGGGGCGGACGACGGCTACCCGAACAACCACTCGAACCTGGTGGTGTTCGAGGAAGAGCCGATGGCGGTCGGTGCCGCGCTCTACGCGAAGGTGGCGCTCGAGATCTGACCGCGGTCCGGTTGGTTCGCGCGCGGTCTGCGAACATTCCCCGGTGAGGCACGTCCGAAGGGTGGCCGCATGACGCGGCGCGGTCTCGTCCTGTTCGCGCTGATGTCCGTCGTCTGGGGCATCCCGTACCTGTTCATCCGGATCGCCGTCGCGGAGATCTCGCCCGCGACGCTCGTCTTCGCGCGTGCGTTGATCGGGACCGCGATCCTTCTGCCGGTCGCGCTGTCGCGGACCGACCTCCGTCCGGTGCTGCGACGCTGGCGATGGGTCGTCGCCTTCGCCGTCGTCGAAGTCGCGATCCCGTGGGTGCTCCTGGGATCGGCGGAGCAGCACATCTCGAGCTCGCTCGCCGGGCTGCTCATCGCCGGCGTGCCGCTCGTCGGGACCGTCCTCGCCCTCGCCACCGGCGGGACGGACCGGCTCGGACGCCCGGCGGTGCTGGGCCTGCTGCTCGGGCTCGTCGGGGTCGCGGCGATCGTCGGCGGCGACTTCCAGGCATCGGACTCGCTGGCGATCGCCTCGGTCGCGGTCGTCGTGGTCGGCTACGCCCTCGGGCCGGCCATCCTGTCGCGCCGCCTGGGCGGCTTGCCGTCGATCGGCGTGATGGCCTTGTCGCTCGGCCTCTGCACGCTGATCTACCTGCCCGTCGTGGCGGTCCAGTGGCCGGCCTCGACGCCGTCCACGAACGTGCTTATCGCGGTCGCCATCCTCGGCACGGTCTGCACGGCCGCCGCGTTCCTCGCATTCGCCGCCCTCATCGACGAGATCGGGCCGGTCCGTGCGACCGTCATCACCTACGTCAACCCGGCGGTGGCCGCCGTCCTCGGCGTGCTCGTCCTGGACGAGACCTTCACGCTGCCGATGGCCGTCGGCTTCCTGCTCGTCATCCTCGGATCGACGCTCGCCACACGGCGTCCGGCACCTGATGCGCCTGGCGGCGTCCCGGCGCCGGGTGACCTGGCGGAGCGTCGCGCGGACCGCGGCCCGGCAGGCTCCGCGGCTGCCGCGGACCACGCACGGGTCACTCCTTCTGGTCGGACAGGAGCTGCCTGAGTCGCGCGAAGCTCGTCTCCCAGCCGATCGCGGTCGCGATGCACGTGTCCGCCGACCCGAAGCCCGACTGGCGGAACGTGATCCGGGTGCCGCCTTCGACCTCGTCCAGGAGGTAGGTCGCGGTCGACGTAGCGCCCGGGACGCCGACGAGCCGCCAGGTGTGGACGAGGCGGCGCGGGCGATCGACCTCGACGAACTCGCCCTCGAGAACGTAGGGCCGCCCGCCGCCGACGCCGGACGCGCGCCAGCTGCCGCCGACCCGAACCTCGCCCGACCAGTCTCGCGTGTCGAAGACCCCCGGCCGGACCCACCACTCGACGATCTGCGGCGACGTGAGGGCTTCGAAGACGCGAGCCGGCGGAACCGGCAGCTCGACCGTGGCGAGCGCGAGAGCTCCAGGGACGTCGGCGACCGCGCGGGCGGTCGTTCGGTCGACGGTCATCGTCGGGTCGAGGGTCCCGTTCGACCGCGGAGCTCGGCGACCCACTCCCGGAGTCGCGGCAGGTGCTCGCCGTAATGATCCGCGCCGCACTTTCGGACCCACCAATCGGCCTCGGCCGATCGCGCATCGAGGCCGAACCAGGCGGCGAGCATGGCGTGGCGGGCCGCGGTCGCCTGGAGCCGGACGAGATCCCACGGCTGGTCGCGCATCGCGTCGAGGAACCGGGCATTGAGCGCGTCGATGTCGACTTCGTGGCGGTCGTACGTGCCGGTCGTGATCCGTTCGAGCTGACTCTTGCCCTCGGCGAGCCAGGCTCCGATATGCCCGACGACGTCCCGGACGCTCCAGTCGGGGTCGACGTAGTAGCCGGGCTCCAGCCGCTGCGCGGGGCCGAGCTGGCGCGAGAGCGCCTGCAGCTCCGCCCACCCGGCGCGCTCGAGCTCGATCTCGCCCCCGTACGGGTGCCCGCTCGGCGCACTCGGATCGTCGGTCTGGGTCATGCACCGTCGATGATGCGTCACCCGCGCCGGCGATGCGCCGGCGACGCGCGGGCGACCGCGATCAGGCCGGCGTCGACTCCATTCGCTCGACGAAGTCCGCGCGCCACGCCGGCGCCTCGAACGGGTTCGCGAAGTACTCGGTCATCCGCGCGACCTTCCCGTCGCGCAGCTCGCCGATCCCGACGTAGCTCACGGGGATCCCGTCTCCGTAGTCGATCGTTGCCTCGATGACGAACACGTCGCCGCCGCCCAGCATCCGCCGGTACGTGAACTTGGGGCTCGTTCCGGTCATCTCGGAATAGGTCTCGGCCATCCGCACCGAGGCGTCCTTGGTCAGCCGCTCGCCAGATTGCGGGTACTCGTCGACGAAGTCGTCCGTCCCGTAGTCCTTGATCAGCTGCGTCAGCCCCGCGAGATCGTTCGACCGCAGGGCCGTCTCGAACTTCGCCGCCATCTCCGTCATGTCGCTTGTCGCCGTCGTGTCGACCATGTCGCGTTCCCCCTATCGGCTGCAGGCCGTCACGGTGGACCCGCGGGCCCACGAAGGGCAACGCATTTCCCTGCTTGTCCCGCCACGCAGTCCCGACGATTGTCCCGGACGAACGAAACGGCCGGCGCCCCGGGCACCGGCCGTCCCGTGCGATGCGTTGGCTAGGGGCGCATCAGCCAGGCGGCCATCCAGCCGGTGTGACCCGATGCGGTTCGGACGTTCAGCCAGACCCGGAGCTTGGCGTCCTTGACGCTCCGGAGGACCGTCACCCGCTTGCCCGCCGAGATGGTCTCGACCTTGCGTGCGGTCGTCGACGCCGAGGCACGCACGATCGTCGCGGTCACGGGCACCGCGGTGCCCTTGATCTGGAGCAGCCAGGCGGCCATGTACCCGGTCTTGCCGTTGGAGGCCCGAACGGGCGCCCACGTGCGACCCTTCGAGTCGCTCACGAGCCGACCGGTCACGGTCATGACCGCGCCCTTGGCGAACGTCATCCTGGCATTCGCCTTCTCCGACGGTGTGGCGCGCAGGATCGCCGCGGTCGTCGTGGTGGCGCGCAGGGCGGCTGCCGGCGCCGTCTTCGCCGTCGTGAAGCCCGGCTTCGTCGTGACGGCTCGATAGAAGACGGTCGAGGTGTGGTCGGGGTCGAGGTAGTTCGTGAACCCCGGACGACGGGCCGAGGCGAACGAGCGCTCGTGGTGGTTGTAGTTCGGATCCGCGCGCCACGCCGAGAGGACGTTGCGACCGGTGAGGACCGCGCGAACCTCATACGACACGTTCGTGTACGCGTCGGCGATGACGGCACCCGCTCCGGCGCCGAGGAAGCCCGCCGCGTAGTTGTCGACGCGCTGTCGCGCGACCGACCAGCTCGGCTGCGCCATTCCTGGCTCGCCGCCCCCGGACGCGTAGCAGAGGTGGTTGAGGAGCACGACGGCGCCGGCCGCGAAGCGGATCTTCGAGGCGATGACCGATTCGCCGTAGTACTTGACCGGGCTCGTCGTGCCGACGCCGTCGACCGGGTTCAGGCCCATCCCGTCGGCCTTCGACTTGTCGAACCCGTACGGGCTCGGGTAGCCGCTGCCGTGTCCGAGGTAGACGAACAGCTTCGCGCCCTGTGCGGCCGCCGAGACCCGTGCCCACGTCGCCCGCGGCGTGTAGATCTCCGTGACCGACGCCCCGAGCGAGCGTGCCTGCGCGGCAATCGTCTTCGCCCGCGAGATGTACGTCGCCGTCGAGCCGTTGGTGGGCCCGACGACCACGACGACCTTCGGGCCGGCGGCAGCGACCGGCGTCGCGGCGACGAACGATCCGGTGACGGCTGCGCCGCTCGCGGCGACGACGAGGACGAGGGTCCGAACGGCGAACGCCGTCCGTCTTCCGAGGGCGGTTCGACCCAGCATGGGGCCTCCTCTCTACCTGACGCCGCGGTGTGCGGCGACGATCGGCGGAGCCGCCCTGGTCGTTGGCGAGTGACCCGGTGCCCTCGACACGGAGGGAGCGGCGGCGGACGGGACGTCGCGCGGGTGAGCCGCGGACGCTCCTCATCCTTGCCGGGCAGCACGCGATCCGTCAGTGACGGGATGGGCCCGAACCGGCCCGGTCAGATGGTCGGGGGTTCGGTTGTGCCCTTCGGGGCAACCCGCAAAGGCGCGCCGGGTCGTCGCAGACGTGCTTCGGCGGCCGTCCCTCCCGCGTGCAAGCGACGACGGTCACGGGTCCATCCCCGGCCGGTACCCAGGAGAGCCATGTCCCGGCGGCCGAAATGGTGGAGTGCCAGACGGGGTGCGCATCCCTACCGTCGACTCGAGGCACCACCACGGCGACCGAGGGAGAGGGCAGCCAGTGAGCCGACCACGCGAGCACGACGGGTTCCGGCCGGATATCGAAGGACTTCGCGGCCTCGCCGTCGCCCTCGTCGTGCTCTACCACGTCGGCGTCGGCGGCTTCGGCGGCGGCTTCGTCGGGGTCGACGTCTTCTTCGTCGTCTCGGGCTTCCTCATCAGCGGCCTGCTGCTCCGGGAACGCGAGCGCAGCGGTCGGATCTCGATCGTCGACTTCTACGAGCGACGGGTGCTGCGGATCCTGCCCGCGGCGGCGGTCGTCATCGTCGCCACGCTCGTGGTGGGGTACCGGCTCGCCGCGCCGCTCGACCGTCAGTCCGTGGGCCTCGACGGGATGGCTGCGGCGCTCTCGATCGGGAACGTCCGGTTCGCGCTCGGTGCCGGCGACTACTTCAGCTCGGTGGCCGCGCCGTCGCCGTTCCTCCACTTCTGGTCACTCGGCGTCGAGGAGCAGTTCTACCTCGTCTGGCCGGCGGTCCTCGTCGTCGCGACCGCCGTCCCGCGCGGCCGGCGGCTCGTTGCCGGCGTCATCCTCGCGGTCATCGTGGTCGTCTCGTTCGCAGCGTCGATCGTCCTCACCGACTCGGCCCCGAACTGGGCCTTCTACTCGCTCCCGACGCGTGCCTGGCAGCTCGCGGCGGGCGGACTGCTCGCCGTCGGCTGGCGCTGGATCGCTCGGGCCCCGGCGGCCGTCCGTGTCGTGGTCGGCTGGTGCGGGCTCGCGGCCGTCATCGGCGTCGCCGGGTTGCTCGACGATAGCGTCCCCTACCCGGGCCTGGCGTCCCTGTGGCCCACGCTCGGCGCAGTCGCGCTCATCGCCGGTGGGACTGCGAGAACGGGGCCGGCGGTCCTGCTCGTTCGGGCTCCGGTCCGCTTCCTCGGACGGATCAGCTATTCGCTCTACCTGTGGCACTGGCCGATCCTCGTGCTCGTCCCGACCGCCCTCGGCGTCGAGCCCGACGTCGTCGGCCGCCTGGGGCTCGCCGGGCTCGCGGTCGTCGTCGCGACCGCGTCGTGGGCCCTCGTCGAGCAGCCGTTCCGGCGCGGGCTGCCGGCACTCCACGCGGCGCCGGCCCGGACGGTCTCGGCCGGGATCGCGGCGATCCTCCTCGTCACGAGCATCGGCGGCGGACTCGTCGCGGCGGGTGCCGTTCCGACGGCTGCGAGTCCGGGTTCGGGGCCGGTCGCGGCTCCCTCACTCGCCTGGGACGACGGAGCTCCCGTCGTGGCCGCCGCGCCGACGGAGCCGTCGCCGCGGCGTTCGGCCGCTCCCGCACCAGGCTCCGCAGCGGCGAGCCCGACCACCAATCCCTCCAGCACGCCGCTGCCGAGCTCGACCGTCGTCGCGTCCTCGACGAGGCCCCAGCCGCCGGCCGACGAGGCGCTGCCGGCAGACGTCCGCCCGGCGTTGGCGTCCGCCCGGTCGGACGAGGAGCGCTTGCGGGCGGACCATTGCCTCGCCTTCGAGCCGCAGGCCGTGCCGAACGCGGCGTGTGCGTACGGGCCCGCGCATGCGTCGTTCACGGTCGCGCTCGTCGGCGACAGCCACGCCGCCCACTGGTTCCCGGCGCTCGAGGCGATCGCGCAGCATCGCGGCTGGCGGCTGCTCGTCTTCACCAAGGTGTCCTGCCCGTTCATCGACCTTGCGGTCTGGAACCGCGTCCTCGAGCGGGACTACCGCGAATGCGCGGCGTTCCGCGATGCGACCATCGCGCGGCTGGCGATCGAGAAGCCGGACCTCGTGGTCGTCGCCATGAGCCGCTGGATCAAGCCACTCGCCGCCGCCGATGCCACGAACGGCATCGAGGCGGCGGCCATCGGACGGGCAGTCCGTCGGCTGCCCGGTCGCGTGGCGATCGTCGTGGACACGCCGTATGCGAAGAGCGACATCCCGGGCTGCCTCTCCGCGCACACCGACGACGTGACCGCCTGCGCGTTCCGCATCTCGGGCGGAAACGGCGTCCTGGAGCGAGCGGCAGCGAAGGCCTCGGGGGCGGCAGTCGTGGACCTGACCGCATCGCTGTGCGTGCGCGGCCTCTGCCCGGCCGTGGCGAACGGGATGATCGTCTACCGCGACAGCCACCACCTGACGGCGACGTTCAGCCGATCGCTCGGGCCCGTGCTCGATCGAGCGTTGCGGCGGGTGCTCGCCGGCTGACCGGCCTCAGCCGGCGGCGCCCGGGTCAGTCCTCGGGCGGGATGGGCTCGAGGTCGATCGTTCGCACCTGCCGCGTTCGGCCATCGTCCGTCCGGACGAGCGCCGCCGGAATGACGTTGCCGGCGAACCGCTCGATGACGGCGGCTTCCCCGACGTAGAGGCCCGTTCCTGTGATTCGCACGCGGCTCCCGATCGAGAGCCCCGGACGTCCGGCGGCAGCCGTGGTGTCGATGGCGATGCTCGTCCTCGGGTAGACGGGCGCCGGGGTGTCGGACGGCCGCTTCGAGGTCCGAGCGACGGGGTACGTGACCTTGCGCTTCCGAGCCGGCATCAGCCGCCCCGCCGCGAGCGCTGGGGCTCCTTGGGTGGCTTCGGCTCGTGGCCCGGTCGTGGCGGCCGCGGTGCGGTCCCGGGCGCCATGTCCTCGTGTGGCTTGGCCGGTCGCGCCCGTTCGGCCGCGACCTGATTGGCGAAGGCTTTCGCGGTCTCGGGCGGGACGCTGCTCGCCCAGGCTGCCTGGATCTCGGCCACTCGGGCCGTCTCTTCGCTGCGCCGCTCGCGCTCTCGCCTCGAGTGCTTCGTCATCGGGACCTCTGGTCGGGCACGCCGCGGATGGCATGCGAAGATCGCAGTCTACCCCGCGTCTGCAACGGCTCGGATACCCGGCCGGACGTCCGGGAGCGCGCGGGGTGCGGGCGCATGTATCTCATTGGTCGTCGTTCCCGGGGCGCCAGCCGGCAACCCACGCCGCGATCCCCGTGGAACGTCCGGCCGCCTGACCGGTCAGCTGCCGGTCGCCATTCCGTCGAGCAGCTCGCCGTCGAACTCGTCGGCGAGGGTCGCCAGGCTCGTGAGATCGTCGACGTCCGGTTCATTGCGCCAGACGGCCACGACGTACTCGCGGCCGTCGATCGCGAGCCGGCCCAACGACACCGAGCTCGGCGGGAGCCGGAGTCGGCGCGCGATCTCGGCGGCGACGTCGACCTCCGCCGGCGCCGGCAGGGCGAGAGCGACGACGTGATGGTCCGTCGCGACGTGGTCACGCTCCGCGCCGAGCGAGCGAACGGTGTCGAGCCCGTCCGACGGGATGAGCCAGCCGTCGCTGTTGCGCTCGCACTCGAGCTTGCCTGTCGCGCACCACTCGCGAATTCGCCGGGCCGGCTGTCCGGTCCGCACGGCAGCGGCGGCGGCTGAGATGAGTTCGCGCATGAGACAGACCAGCAGGCGGTGGGCCCTGGTTCGCGCTTGGGCTTTCCGAACGTACCCTCGGGAACACACTCCACTGCTTGCAGATCCATCCCAGTCCTCGCGTCCACCTGTCGACATCGGGTGGGCCCCGGGGCCGTCTGGTCCGGCACCACGACCGATCGAACCCGTGACCGTCTCCTCGGGGGCCTGCCGCAGCGGATCGAGAGCGTCTCCTGCCCGAGCTCGAGGTCGTGGAGCTTCGACTCCGCGAGAGCCTCCACGAGCCCGACGCCGCCGACAACGGCGATGAGATCCGGCCCTCCCGTCCGTCTGGAGGTCGACGACCCGGAGAGGAGGCCTCCCTGTGCCGACGTGCGCCGACGCGTGAAGCATCTGCAGGTTCCGAGGCACCAGCGCCCTAGCGACGGCGTGCTCGTCCCGCGCTCGATCGGTCCCGCGGACGTCGAGTCGCTCATCGCAACGATCCGCCGACGGCTCCCGACTCGCCGCGTCGTCGCATGCGACGTTCGGGCGGTGACGACGCCCGATGCCGGGACGATCGACGCGCTGGCGCGCGTTCAGCTCCGCGCGAGGCGCCTCGGCGGGACGATCGAGCTTCGAAATGCCTGTCCGGCGCTCGTCGAGCTCATCGAGCTCGCCGGTCTGCGCGACGTCCTGCCGGGCGACGGATCGCTACGCCGCGAGCCGCGGCGGAAGACCGAACAGCGGAAAGAAGCGCTCGGTGTCGAGGAAGAAGGTGATCCCGGTGATCCGATCGCCTGACGTCTCGAGCACCTGGAGCGACCATGGATCGTGGCCGCCGCCCGGTGCCGGCTTGTACTGGCCGAACGCCGGCGACCCGTTGGCGATCGTCGGCACGAGGCGGGAGCCCTTGCAGCCGATCCCCGGTCCGAGGCACCAGCGCCGAATGTCGAGGTGCGTCTGGAGCCAGAGGGCGTAGGGCGGCATGTTCCAGGTCGCGTCCTCCTGGAGGAGCGCGGTGAGGGAATCCATGTCGTAGCGCTCGAACGCGTCGACGTAACGGTCGAGCAGTGCCTGCTGGACCGCGTCGAGTGGCTTCACGCCCTCGCCCGTCGTCACGTCGCGCGACCCGAGCGTCGCACGCGCCCGCTGGAGCGCGCTGTTGACCGAGGCGACGGTCGTCTCGAGCAGCTCGGCGACCTCGTCGGCCTTCCAGTGGAGGACCTCGCGAAGGATGAGCACGGCACGCTGCTTCGGCGGAAGATGCTGGAGGGCCGCGACGAAGGCGAGACGAACGGATTCACGCGCAACCGCGACGTCCGCGGGGTCGCCGGTCGCGGGCACGACTCGCGCGTCGGGCATCGGTTCGATCCACGCGGTCTCCGCGAGCGGCGCGCCGAGCGCCGAGTCCGCCGTCCCGGGCGACCCGAGATCCATCGGCCGTGCCCGGCGCTGCGGCGCCTGGACCATGTCGAGACAGACGTTCGTCGCGATTCGGTAGAGCCACGAGCGGAGCGCCGAGCGTCCCTCGAACCGGTCGAGGCCGCGCCAGGCGCGGATGAGCGCCTCCTGGACGGCGTCCTCCGCCTCGAACGCGGAGCCGAGCATTCGGTAGCAGTACGCGGTCAGCTCGACCCGATACGCCTCGAGCTGGACCATCGGGGCCGTTACGTCGTCCGTTCGGTTCGGTGTCGCGAGGAGCTCGGTCATCGCGCCATTTTGCCCGCCGACTGCAGTTTCGGCGAGCGTTCGTCCGGACGCGGCATCCTCCGGGGATCCGAACGCCAGCCGTCAGGAAAGGATGCGCGGTGGCACCATCGGCTGCGTCATGAGTGACGAGCGCGACCGCCTCGAGACGCTGCTGGCGCCGCTCGGTGTCGAGTACGAGCTTTTCCCGTGTGATCCGGCGCTCGCCGACACCGCCGCCTTCTGCGAGGCGTACGGGTTCGACCCCCAGGATTCCGCGAACACGATCGTCGTCGTGGGCAAGGCCCATCCACGGGTCTACGCAGCCTGCGTCGTCCTCGCGCCCGACCGGGTCGACGTGAACCACGCCGTCCGCGACCGGCTCGGAACGCGCAAGGCATCGTTCGCCTCCGCCGACGAGACACGCGACCTCAGCGGCATGGAGATCGGCGGCGTGACGCCGTTCGGGCTGCCGCCCGCGATCCCGATCTGGGTCGATGCCGCGGTCATGCGTCGCGAGCGGATCGTCCTCGGCGGTGGCAGCCGCAGCTGGAAGGTCCTCGCGCCGCCGACGATCCTCCTCGCGATCCCCAACGCGACCGTCGTGGAGGCCCTCGCCCAGCGGCCGGGCGGCTGAAGCTTCGGCGAGACCGCACACGCCGGATCAGGGGCCGAACAGGTCGCCGAGGTCGTTCGCGTCGCACGAGCGCTCGAGACAGCCCAGCCCCCAGGCGTCCTGGATCGTTCGCAGGAGCGAATAGTGGTCGTGCGGGCGGTCGGAGCGCGCTCCGGGACGGACCTTCGGGGAGACGATCACGGTCGCGACGCGCCCGCCGCCACCGGCGCTCGTCGTGCCTTCGTCGAATGTGATGACGAGCAGGCTGTTCCCGAACCCGGGGGAATCGACGATCCGGGGGACGAACGCCCGGAGGAATGCGTCGCCCTGTCCGATCGTGCCGTCGTGCATGTCGTTCGTCTGGTTCGGGACGATGAGCTCGAGATCTGCGGCGGAGGCGCTGAACGTCTCGAGCCTCGTGATCCTCGCGCAGCGGGCGCGATCGCCCGAGACGCTGGTGAAGCTGATCGCCGGCTCGTGCTTTCGAGCGTACGTGCCCGCCGCGCCCACGAGGTCGACGCCGGCGTCGGCGATCGCGACGGTGGCGCACTCGCGCGGCAATCCCTGCGCATAGACGTGCCAGGTTCGTCCGGCCGCCTCGACCTGGTCCGCCACGGTTCGCGCGGTGAGGTCGTGGCTCCCGTCGTCGCGGATCCCGAACGTGCTCCCGGCCCAGATGGCGAGGTAGTTCGGCTGCGACGGGTGGGCGACCGCGTGATAGTCGGTCGCGAGCGCGTAGCGGTCGACGAGCGAGTTGAGATACGGGGCGGCGGGGCTGCCGACGATCGATCCGAACTCGTGGTTCTCCATGACGATGAGATAGATGTGGTCGAACGGCGGGATCCCGGGCGTGCGGCTCGGGATCGCGGTCGACCCCGCTGGAGCTGGCGCCACCGAGACGCGCGGCGCGTCGGTTGCGATGGAGGCCGCGCTCGCGGGAGGGCCTGGCGCCCGATCGGCAGCGCAGGCGGCGAGAAGCGTGACGGCAGCCGCGAGCACGCTGATGGTGCGCACGGCGGAGCGACCACGACGACGGCGGACGATTGCCAGCCGCAAGCGATCCGCCCGATCCGACCGCCCGTTCGCGACGCCCACCGGTCGAGAGTAGTGCCATCGGTCGCGGCGATCGCGGCCGCCTGCAACCAGCCCGAGGTGCATCCTTGCCCGACAACCCGCTTCGGATCGCGCTCGTGGCCCCGCCGATGCTGCCGGTCCCGCCGCCGACGTACGCCGGCACCGAGCGGGTCGTCGCCGCGCTGGCAGACGAGCTGCGCGGACGCGGCCACGACGTGACGCTCTACGCCCCGGGCGATTCGACCTACGAGGGAGAGCTCGTCGAGACGCCCGACGAGAGCCTCTGGTCGACCGGCTACCACGGCGACGTCTCGTCGTTCATCAACGTCACGATCGCCCGCGTGTGGGCGGCGAGCGAGGCGTACGACATCATCCACTCGCACGTCGAGACGCTGGGCTTCCTGTTTGCGCGCTACTGCCCGACGCCCGTCATCACGACCCTGCACGGGCGGCTCGACTCGTCGGGCATCCCCGAGCTGCTCGAGGAGTTCGACGACATCCCGCTCGTCGCGATCAGCGAGAGCCAGCGTCGCTGGTCGCCGGGAGCGAACTGGGTCGCCACGATCCATCACGGCCTGCCGCTCGACCACATGCCGTTCGGGCCGTCCCCGGGCGACTACCTCGCGTTCGTCGGTCGGGTCACGCCGGAGAAGGGCATTGCCGACTGCATCGAGGTGGCGCGGACGAGCGGAAAGACGCTGCGGATGGCGGCGAAGGTCTACGACGAGCACGAACGCCAGCACTTCGCGGAGGTCGTCCAGCCGGCGATCGACGACGGCACCGTCGAGTTCCTCGGCGAGCTCGGACCGCCGGAGCGGGACGTCCTGTATGCGGGCGCGGCGGCGACGCTCATGCTCGGCGCCTGGCCGGAGCCGTTCGGGCTCGTCGCGATCGAATCGATGGCGACGGGAACGCCGGTCGTCGCCCGGCGAGCCGGCGCCCTGACCGAGACGATCGAGCACGGCGTCACCGGCTTCCTCGTCGACGACGATCAGGAAGCGGGCCTTGCCCTCGAACGGGTCGTCGGACTCGACCGAGCCGTGGTTCGCGAGAAGGCGCTCGAACGCTTCTCCCCGGCGCGCATGGCGGACGAGTACGAGGCGGCCTATCGCGCCACGCTCTCCGCGCGACGGCGTGACTCGGAACGTTCCGGGGCGGCGTCCTAGCGAGCCGCATGCGCGAGCGCGTCGGTCACGAGCGACTGCGCCTCGCCGAGGATCCGCTCGAGCTGCGTCTCGCCGTCGAAGCTCTCGGCGTAGATCTTGTAGACGTCCTCGGTTCCCGACGGACGCGCCGCGAACCAGCCCGTCTCGGTCACGACCTTGAGGCCGCCGATGGCCGCGCCGTTGCCGGGGGCGCGCGTGAGGACGTCGACGATCGGCTCGCCGGCGAGCTCCGAGGCCTGCACGGCGTCGGCTGAAAGCCGGGCGAGGGCCGCCTTCTCGTCGGGTGTCGCCGGTGCGTCGATCCGACGATAGGCGGGCCGACCGAATCGCTCGGTCAGGCCCCGATACGCCGCGGCCGGGTCATGCCCCGATCGGGCCGTCAGCTCGGCCGCGAGCAGGCAGGCGGCGATCCCGTCCTTGTCGGTCGTCCACACGGATCCGTCGCGCCGGAGGAAGGACGCCCCCGCGCTCTCCTCCCCGCCGAACCCGAGCGAGCCGTCCAGGAGCCCCGGGACGAACCACTTGAACCCGACGGGAACCTCGACGAGGCGTCGGCCGAGGTCGGCGACGAGCCGATCGATCATCGACGACGAGACGAGCGTCTTGCCGACGGCCACGCGGCTCCCCCACTCCCGACCGCCGGCGAAGAGATACCCGATCGCGGCCGACAGGAAGTGGTTCGGGTTCATCAGCCCGGTCGGCGTGACGATCCCGTGGCGGTCCGCGTCGGCGTCCGCCGCGAGCGCGACGTCGAAGCGGTCGCGCAGCTCCACGAGCCGCGCCATCGCGTACGGAGACGAAGGATCGGTTCGAATCCGGCCGTCCCAGTCGAGCGGCATGAACCCGAACTGCGGATCGACGACCTCGTTCGTGACGGTCAGATCGACGCCGTACCGCTCGCCGATCGCGCTCCAGTACGCGACCGACGCTCCGCCCATCGGGTCGACCCCGACGCGCAGGCCGGAGCCGCGAACGGCCTCGAGATCGACGACCGAGCCGAGATCGTCGACGTAGGCGCCGAGGAAGTCGTAGCCGCCCGCCTGCGCTCTCGCCCGCTCGAACGGCACGCGGGCGACGCCGTCGATCCCCTCCGCGCCGCGCGACGCGAGGAGCCCGTTCGCCTCGTCCTGGATCCAGCGCGTGACGTCGGTGTCGGCTGGGCCGCCGCTGGGCGGGTCGTACTTGAACCCACCGTCCTCCGGCGGATTGTGCGATGGGGTCACGACGATGCCGTCGGCGAGACCGTCGGTCGCGGAACGGCCCCGGTTCGCGACGAGGATCGCGTGCGAAATGGCGGGCGTCGGCGTGAACCCGTCGGCGGCGTCGACACGGACGTCGACCCCCGCGCCGACGAGGACCTCGAGCGCGGTTCGGAAGGCGGGCTCGGAGAGGGCATGCGTGTCGCGGCCGATGAACAGCGGGCCGACATACCCGCGTTGCCGGCGGTAGCGGCAGATCGCCGCGCTGATCGCGACGATGTGCGCCTCGTTGAACGAGCCGTCGAACGCCGAGCCGCGGTGCCCGGACGTCCCGAAGGCCACGCGCTGCGCCGGGACGGACACGTCCGGCACGATGTCGTGGTACGCCGAGACGAGGCGGTCGACGTCGACCAGCGACGCAGGGTCGGCCGCACCGCCCGCCCGCTCGTTCACGGCCATCGCATGCCGCAAGGCAGATCGCTCATCACCGGGAGTGTGGCGACTGGGCGCGGATCGCGCGCGTCAGCGATGATTAGACCTTCACGAGCAGAGGAGCAGCAAGGTGTCGCGACGCGCCCGAGCGAAGCGTGAACGGATCTCCGATACGGTCGGCGGGCCGCCTCCGTGGGACGCGCTGAGCGCCGCGCTCGCGGGTGGCGCAGCCGCGCCGCCGCGGTCCGACGCCGAGATTCGAACCGTCAGCGTGGGCGAGCCGCAGGTCCTCGACGACCAGATCCTGCTCGTGGCGTATGAGCCCGAATGGCCGGCGCTCTTCGCTCGCGAAGCGGAACGCATCCGCCGGATCCTGGGTTCGCGTGTCCTTCGGCTCGAGCACGTGGGATCCACCGCCGTTCCCGGGCTGTCCGCGAAGCCGGTCATCGACATCCTGCTCGTCGTGCCCGATTCGACGAACGAGCCGGCATACGCGAGCGATCTCGAACGCGAGGGCTACGTGCTCCGTATCCGCGAGCCCGACTGGTACGAGCACCGGCTGTTCAAGGGACCGGACACGAACATCAACCTGCACGTCTTCTCGCCGGATGCGCGCGAGGAGATCGAGCGGATGATTCGCTTCCGCGACCTCCTGCGCTCGAACCCCGCCGAGCGGGACCGCTACGAGCAGCGCAAGCGCGAGCTCGCGAGCCGGACGTGGCGATACGTCCAGCACTACGCGGACGCCAAGAGTGGCGTGATCGAGTCGATCCTCGCGCGGACCGCGGAGACGACTAGCCCAGCGTGAACGCGACGGCCACGATGCCGGGCTCGGCGTCCCGAGGCTCGTCGTAGACCGACGCGGACAGGTCCTCGTGGCGGGCGAACGTCTGGATTGCCTCGATGAGCGTGTCGATGTCGTGGTGCGATCCGGCAAGCGCCTCGACCGTCTCGCAGATGCTCTCCGCGCGGTCGCGCAGCGCCGGGTCCACGTAGACCTCGAGGACCTCGCGGTCGTCGAACGTCCAGGCGATCGCGCAGCTGGCGTCGTCGCGCTCGTCGGCCGACGGATCCTCGGCGAGCGGGAAGTCGGGGATGCCGGGATCGGTCACCGGGAGACGTCCCGGCAGGTCGCGAGCATCAGCTGCCCCCGACGTCGTCCGGGTCCGTCGGCGCGTCCGCCTTCGGCTCGTTGTGGGTGTCGTTCGGATCGCGGCCGAGCGGGCTTCGCGGATCGGTCAAGGTGGCACCTCCGGCACGATCCTCGATCGAACCGGGTGAGGGCGGAGCGGGCGCGCCCGCGGAGGGCGTTTCAGCCGGGTTGCGGCGAGCCGTCGGCAGGTCGTCGACCGAGATCCAGCGCCGATCGAGCGGCAGATGGAGGACCGTCGGACGGTCCCCGGCGAGCGCGTCGCGCAGCGCGGGTTCGAACGCATCGGTCGTGTCCACCAGGACGCCCCGGGCGCCGAAGGCCTCGGCGGCGCGGACGAAGTCGATCGGACCGAGGTCCGTCCCGACGCCGTCGCCGCCGCGCCGGTCCTGGTGCATTCGGATCGTCCCGTATCGCTGGTTGTCGAAGACGACGACGACCGGTCGAACCCGTTCGCGCACGGCGGTCTCGAGCTCGTTCATCGTCATCGCGAACCCGCCGTCTCCGGCGACGGCGACGACGGGCCGGTCGCGGTGGACGATCGCGGCTGCGATCGCCGCCGGCAGCGCGTAGCCCATGGCCCCGGACGTCGGGCCGAGGAACGTGCCCGGTCGTCGGAACCGATAGCCCCGCGCGAGCCAGCCCCCGAAGTTGCCAGCGTCGGTCGTGATGATCGCATCGTCCGGGAGGACCGCCCTGAGGGTCGCGACGATCTGCCCGGGATGAACGCCCGGCCCCGACCAATCGCCGCCATCGACGCGGGCCTGGGCCTCGTATTCCGAGCGGGCGCGCGCCGTCGCCGCCTCGCGCCGACGCGATTGTTCGACGTCGAGGACGCCGCGCTCCAGCCGTGAGATCGCCGCCCGCAGGAAGACGCCGGCATCGGCCGTGACCGCGACGTCGGCCGCCGTCAGACCGTGGCCCGCGACGCGCGGCGCGAGGTCGACGTGCGCCCAGGGGACGCCGGTCGCCGGGACCCGATAGTCGAAGGTCGTCGGCTCGTTGAGCCGGCAGCCGATCGCGAGCACGGCATCGGCCTCGAGCAACCGATCGCGGGCGCTCCGGGGCGCGAAGTAGCCCGACATCCCGAGGTACAGCGGATGATCGTTCGGGAAGACGTCCGGGCGACGCCATGACGCGACGACCGGGACACGCAGCAGCTCCGCGAACCGGACCAGCTCGCGGCTGCAGCGGGCCCGCAGGATGCCGGCGCCGGCGAGGATGACCGGCCGCTCGGCGGTCGCGACGAGCTGGAGGACGGCGCGCATCGCATCGTGGTCCAGCCGGGCCGTCGGCGCCCGACCGACCGGCACGACCGTGCCCGCCGGGACCTCGAGGTCGAGCACGTCCTCGGGACACGAGACGAGGACGGGACCGGGCCTGCCGCCTGTCGCCTGGCGAACGGCGTCCGCGACGACCGTCGCCGCGTGTTCGGGCGCCGCGATCTCGCCTGCCCACGTCGCGAGGCCGCCGATCGTCCCAGCGAGATCGACCTCCTGGAACGCCTCACGCCCCCGATTGCCGCGGTCGGCCTGGCCGACGAGCGCGAACATGGGGCTCGAATCGGCGCGCGCGGTGTGGATGCCGATCGCGAGGTTGGAAGCGCCGACGGCACGGGTCGCGAGGCAGGCCGCGGGTCGTCCGGTCAGCTGTCCGTACGCCTCGGCCATGAAGGCGGCGCCGGATTCGTGGCGCGTGGCGATGACATGGATCCCTGCTTCCGGGAACGACTCGAGGAGGCCGAGGAAGCTCTCGCCGGGCACCGTGAACGCGAACTTCACGCCGGCAGCGCGCAGCGCGTCGGCGATGAGTCGGGCGACGGTCCTCGGGGCCGCGGGCGGCTCGGCCGAACGCTCGGCGCCGGGCAGCGGCGGGACCTCGTCCGGCGTCGATCCGTTGTCGCGGCCCGGAACCTCGAGCGGCGGAGGCTCGTTCGGCAGCCCGGGTTCGATCGGTGACTCGTCGGGGTGGTCGGGCGCGGCGGGCTCTGCCGGCCCGATCGGACTCGCCGGCCCGATCGGCGTCGCCGGTTCGAGCGCATTCGCCGGTTCGGCCGGGATCGTCGGCTCGGGCGTTCGGGTCAGCTCGTCGGTCATGTCGGCCCCGCGAGGATCGTGGTCGGTCAGCCCGCGAGCAGCAACGGCTCGAGGAGCGTGCCGAGCACGAAGATCAGGACGACGAGGATCGCGACGACGGTCATCGCGCGGCTGGCGAACGTTCGGCCTGGCATCGCGCTACCGGTAGTTCTGGAACTGGAGCGGAACGGGCTCGTCGAGCTCGCGCAGCCGGGCGATCACGCGCTGGAGGTCGTCCTTGCTCTTGCCCGATACGCGGACCGCGTCCCCCTGGATCTGAGACTTCACCTTTGGGAACTCGTCGCGGATGAGCTTCGAGATCCGCTTCGCCAGCTCGTCCGGCAGACCGCGTCGGAGCTCGACCACCTGGCGAACCTTGTTCCCACCGGCCGGCTGCACGGCTCCCCAGTCGAAGATCTTGAGGGACAGGTTGCGACGAACGGCCTTCGACTCGATGAGGTCCTTCACCGCGTTCGCCCGGAACTCGTCGTCGGTCACGAGGGTCAGCTCGTCCTTGCCCTGGGTGAGGTCGACGGTCGCGCCCTTGAAGTCATAGCGCTGCGCGACCTCACGGCGGACCTGGTCGAGCGCGTTCCTGAGCTCCTGGTCATCGAACTCGCTCACGACGTCGAACGACACGTCGCCGGCCATCGATCCTCCTCTGCGAGCCATCGTCGACGGTGCGCCGATCCGCCGCCGGCACGAAACCGGCGATCGGGCGGGCGGGAGAGGGCAAGTATGCCGGAGGCGTCCGATCGAGGCGACCGTCCGGGGGAGGCGGCGTCGTATCGCCTGCGCGTGGCCGACCGCTCGCGCGGCGGTTCCGTTGCAGGTCGCGGCGGGCAAACTGGCCGGGGCGTCGCCGGGCCGGACGGTTCGCCGATCATGGCACTGTTGCCGACCACGGCACCGACGCCGGGCAGGCACGGTTGCCGGGCAGGGAACGATTCGGGCACATGGCGGCCTGCGACGAGCCTCCCAGGCAACGACTCGACACCGGGACCGGCGTCTTCGTGTCGGTTCGTGGCTTGTGAGGTAACGTGCGGACGCTCGGGCGTCGAAATCGTGGACTGTTGTGCAACGCGGGGTGATCAGCCGCGGCACCGACCGTTCATCCATCGACCGCGCCGCCGCGACGCAGGCGGCGCCCGCCCGGGCGCGCTTCCGGCGCGGTCGGCCGCTCCGTCTCCCGCCCGCCGGTATCCTCGTCTCGCATGCAGATCACGTTCCTCGGGCAGGCCGGCCTCTACATCGACACGAAGGGCGTCAGCATCCTTTGCGACCCCTGGTTCAACCCGGCGTACTTCGGTTCGTGGTTCCCGTTCCCCGCCAACGACGGCATCGCCCCGAAGCTGATCGGCAACCCGACGTTCCTCTACGTCAGCCACCTCCACCACGATCACTTCGACCCGCGCTGGCTCGCCGAGCATTGCTCGAAGGACGCCACGGTCCTCCTGCCGGACTACCCGATCGAGGACCTCAAGGAGGAGCTCCAGGCGCTCGGGTTCACGAAGTTCATCGAGACGACGAACGAGGAGCCGTTCGAGGCGGCCGGCCTGCGGATGATGATCATGGCCCTCGTCGCCCCGACGGACGGCCCCATCGGCGACAGCGCGCTGCTCCTCGACGACGGCGATGTCCGCGTCCTCAACATGAACGATTCGCGGCCGATCGATCCAGACCGGCTGCTCGCCTTCGGCCCGCTCGACGCGCTGTTCCTCCAGTTCTCGGGCGCGATCTGGTACCCGATGGTCTACGAGTTCCCGGAGCGGGCGAAGGACGTGCTCGCCCACAAGAAGCGGGTCGCGCAGCAGGCGCGGGCCTTCCGCTACATCGAGATCCTCGACCCGGCGTTCGTCGTTCCTTCGGCCGGGCCACCATGCTTCCTCGACGACGACCTGTTCGACCAGAACGACCTCGAGAACGCGGACACGAACATCTTCCCGGACCAGCCGACGTTCCTGCGCTACATCGAGGAGCAGGGCCGGACGGGCGGTCGGCTGATGCTCCCGGGCTCGAAGGCGGAGGTTCGGCCGGGTTCGTTCGAGGTCGTTCACCCGGTCGAGCCGGACACGATCTTCGGCGACAAGCGAGCGTACCTCCGCGGCTACCAGGAGCGGAAGCGCGACGTCCTTGCGGGCGAGCACGCGAAGTGGCGGAACGGCCACGAGCGAGTCGAGCTGCTCCCCGCGCTCAAGGCGTGGCTCGAGCCGCTCATCGAGGAGGCCGACCTGATCGCGGCCGGGATCGACGCCGGCGTGCTCATCGACGTCGGCGACGAGCGGATCGTGCTCGACTTCGTCGACCGGGTCGTGCGGGCCCCCACGGAGGACGAGGAGCCGCGTTACCAGTTCTTCTTCGAGCGTGGGCTCGTCGAGTGGCTGGTCCGCGAGCACGTCGAGGACTGGGTCAACGACCTGTTCCTGTCGATGCGCTTCCGGGCCCGCCGGCGCGGCGCCTACAACGACTACGTCTACACCTTCTTCAAGTGCCTCTCGGAAGAGCGGCTCCAGTACGCCGAGGGGTTCTACGCCGAGCGCGGCCCGACCCAGGGGACGTGGGAGTGCGCGGGTTACGCGATCCAGAAGCGCTGTGCGCACATGAAGGCCGACCTCACGCGGTTCGGATCCGTGGAGGACGGGGTCCTGACCTGCCGGCTCCACGGCTGGCAATGGGAGCTGGCGAGCGGGAAGTGCCTGACCTCGGACGGCCACGAGCTCTACGCGCGGCCGATCACCGAGGAGACCGAGCGCGAAGCCGCCGCGGCGCGCGGTTCGTCTCGTTCCGCGACTGACGACGGCGAGCGCGCCACCGCCTGAACCTGCCGCGCGACGTCGCAGGTGCGATCAGCGGTCGCCCGAGTCGGAGCCCGCATCGACCCTCGGCGCCGGATCGACCTCCGCCCCCGGATAGACCTCCGCCGCCGGCCGGATCGGCTCGGCCGCCGGCCGGATCGGCTCGGCCGCCCCGGCCGGCTCGGGCGACTCCGCCGCCTGCACCTGCTCGACGGGTTTGCCTGGATCGGTGGTTGGAGCCGCGGACACCTGCGGGCCGGCGCTGACCGCGGAAACGGGCGGCGCGATCCTCCGAACCAGGGCCGGCGAGATGGCCGCCAGCGCGACCTCGACCGACGCCGGTGGCTCGGACAGACGTGCAAACAGGTAGCGGAAGACGTCCCGGCCGGCGGCCGTGATCGGCAGCGAGACGATCGCGCCGAGGATCCCGGCGATCGCGGCGCCGACGACGAGCGCGACCATGACGGCAGACGCGTGGAGCTCCACCGCGTCGCCCTGGATCTTCGGGACGAGGACGTTGTTCTCGACCTGCTGGATGACCGCGTACAGCAGGAGCGCCGCGAGAAACCCCTGCGGCCCTACGGTCAGCCCGATGAGGACCGCCGGCACGGCCGAGATGATCGGGCCGATGAACGGGATGAGCTCGAGGACGCCGGCGATGAGCGCGAGGAGGATCGCGTAGCGGCCGAAGACCGGGTCGACCGCGACCGACAGGAGCTCGAGCCCGACGAACGAGGCAAGGCCGACGACGATCCCGAGCAGCAGCTGGCCGCGCGCCCAGTTGCCGAAGACGCGGTCGACGATCGCGACGACCGCGAACACGTCGGCGCGCCACGCGGCCGGCAGCGATCGCTCGAGCGCGACACCCAGCCGCCGGCGGTCCTTGAGCACGAAGAACAGCCAGGCCGGCAGGATCGCGTACGCCGTCAGCGTCCCGACGATCGAGAAGACCGAGCCGACCACCGGCCGAACGAGTCCCGACACGTCGAGCCCGGCCAGGCCGGCCTGGCCTCCCGCGAC
>DASSHA010000065.1:0-7706 GCA_035693145.1 Candidatus Limnocylindrales bacterium | reverse complement strand
GCCGGTCTCGATGCGGTGTACGGAAACTTCCTGCGCAGCAACGCGGCCTACACGCTGTTCCTCCTGGGACGCTGGCGCGAGTCGCGCGACTTCTCGACGACGGCGCTCGAATGGAGCACGTGGCGCGGCGAGCGGATCGATTCGCTCGTGAACCTGACGACGCTCGAGATCGAATCGACCGGCGGGGAGCCGGCCGGCCGGCTGCTGGGGCGGCTCCTGCTCGAGCTCGAGACCGTCCACGACCCGCAGTACGCCGTCCAGGTCCAGCAGGCCGCGACGTCGCACGCGCTCTGGCAGGGCGACGTGGCCGATGCGGTCCGTGCCGTCGAGCGTGGCTGGGCACGGGCGCGAAGCTCGGAGGACTGGGCGCTCGCCGCGCGAATGGCGGCGACACATGTCGAGGTCGACGCGGCCGCGGCGGCGGCCGCCGCAGAGCGGCGTGACCTCGCCGGCGTCGCGTCGGCGCGTGAGCGGGCGGCGGCGGTCGTCGCGGAGGCCGAAGCGGGCGTCGCTCGCTCGGGAGTCGATCGATTCGCCGGCTCGCGACGGATCGCCGACGCCTCGCTCGCGACCGCCCGGGCGTTCCGGGCCCGTGCCGAGGGCCGCGACGATCCGGTTCGCTGGGCGGCGGTCGCCGAATCCTGGGCGGCGATCGGCGAGATCTACGAAGTGGCTCGCGCGCGCTGGCGGCAGGGCGAAGCCGTCCTCCGTTCCGGCGAGGGACGGGCCGCGCGTGCGGATGCGCGTCCGGCGCTCGAGGCCGCCGCGGAGATCGCGGCGCAGCTTGGTGCAGGTCCGCTGCTCGGCGCACTCGACGAGCTCGCCGGGCGGGCACTGATCCGCCTCTCGGCTCTCGCGGCGGCACCGGCCAGCGCGTCGGGTCGGTCAGTCGGTGGCGCTCGCGCGGTCGCGTGGCGTCCAGCAACCGACCGGCCGGCCGATGTGCGCTCGAGGCGGCCGGCGCGGGCCGAGCGAATGGCGGCGCCCATCGATCGATCGAACGGAGGAGGTCGTGCCGGCGGCCTGCTGCCGGCGTCGGGTTCGAGTGCCGGAGGGATTGCCCAGGAGATCGCCGGCATCCCGGCGCCGCGGCGCGGCGACGCGTTCGGCCTGAGCCCGCGCGAGCGGGAGGTTCTTGGGCTCATCGCCCAGGGCCGGACGAACCGCGAGATCGGCGAGCGCCTGTTCATCAGCCAGAAGACCGTCGGCGTCCATGTCGGGAACATCCTGGCGAAGCTCAACGTGTCCGGTCGGGTCGAGGCCGCGGCCGTGTCGATCAGGCTCTCGCTCGCGGATCGCTGAGGCCGGCGCCCGGAGCCCGAGCGGAGCGAGGCACGGCCGGAATGGGTGGGTTGGGCTAGAGTTGAGGCCCAGACACCATTTCGTCGGCCGGGTTCCATTACCGCCCGCCGGCGCTCGATTTCCGAGGTCAGTCAGTCAGATGCGTCTCCTTCGCCTTGCCTCGCTCGCCGCTCTTGGCCTCATCCTGGTCGCTGCCTGTTCGAGCAGCGGCTCGACGCCGAACTGGACGTATGCGCCCGCCGCGTCCGCGACGCCGGTCGCGTCGGGGAGCGCCGCCGCGTCCGGGAGCCCGGCCGCATCGGGTGCTTCGTCGGCGAGCCCGGCGGCCTCGGCCAGCGCGGCTGCGTCAGGCGGCGCGGGGGGCGGAGCCACCGTCGAGATCGTCGCCAGCGGGATCCAGTTCACGACGACGGACGTGACCGCACCCGCCGGTCAGAAGCTGACCCTCACGTTCAAGAACGAGGACGCCGGGGTCCCGCACGACGTCGACGTCAAGGACGCGAACGGAGGCGACGTGGTCAAGACCGACGTGTTCAACGGGGTCGACCAGAAGTCGGTCGAGTTCGGTCCGCTGCAGGCCGGCAGCTATCCATTCGTCTGCAATGTTCACCCGAACATGAAGGGCACGCTGACGGTCCAGTAGCCGCCGCGACGTCGGACTCCGGAACGCCGATGACCGACGTCGTTCCCTACCGCGACGCCTACGCACGGACCGGCGAGGCGCGCGTCGAGTCGATCGAGTCGGGTGACGACGGCCCGCTCGTCATCCTCGGCCAGACCGTCTTCTATCCCGGGGGCGGCGGCCAGCCGGCGGACCGGGGGACGCTGCTGCGAACCGCCGACGGCCGGCGTTGGGTCGTTACCTCGGCGCGAAAGACGGGTGCGGACGTCGTCCACCAGCTCGAACCCGGCGTGGAGGCGCCTCGCGTCGGGGACGTGCTCACGCTCGAGCTCGACTGGTCACGCCGCTACCGCCTCATGCGCACGCATACCGCCCTCCACGCGCTGTGCGGCGTCGTCTGGCGCGACTACGGCGCGCAGGTGACCGGCGGCAACATGGAGCCGGGGGCCGGCCGGATGGACTTCGAGTTCGAGCGGATGGGCGCGGATCTCGTCGGCGAGATCGAGGCGAAGGTCAACGCCGAGCTCTCGGCCGCGCGGGACGTCCGCGTGAACGTTCTCCCGCGCGACGAGGCGTTCGCGATCCCGGACCTCATCCGGACGAAGGTGAACCTCCTGCCCGAGGGGATCGACGAGATCCGGACGATCGAGATCGTCGGCCTCGACCTCCAGGCCGACGGCGGCACGCATGTCGCCAACACCCGTGAGGTCGGCTCACTCCGCGTCGTGGGCTACGAGTCGAAGGGCCGGATCAACAAGCGGATCCGGATCGAGCTCGTCGATCCGCCCGCGGCCGGCTGATCGCTCGGTTCAGCCAGTCCGTCCCGAACTCATCACGCCCTCGCGTCGCGCCACAGGCGGCGAGCCAACCCAAAGCGAGCTGACGCGGTACGGACGGCTCAGCTCCTCGACGGCGGCGACGACGCGCCGACAGGCCTGACCGTCGCGGTCTGGGAACGTCTCGTCGATCCGTCGCTGGTACATCGGCGTCGGTGACGAGCCGTGGTCGATCGCCTCGACGATCGCGTCGACCGCCGCCTCGACCTCCGTCGCGACCGGCCCGAACCCGTCGCGCTCGTAGTCGTAGTAGCCCTGCCGGCCGACGTGCTCGCCGCCCATCATCCGATCGAGGTCGAACTGGAAGTAGACGACCGGTCGATCGAGGTAAGCCGTGTTGAACGCGACCGACGAGTAGTCGGTCACGAGCAGCGCGCAGCGGGCGTACAGCCCCTGGACGTCGTTGCCGGCGAACGTCAGGGGCTCGACGTTCGGCGGCAGGGCCATCGCGCCGAGCACCGGCTGGAGGTTCGGATGAGGCATGAAGCCCAGCCGCCAGCCGCGCCGCTCGGCGGCCTCCGCGATCCTCGGCGAGCGAAGGACCGCCTCCCAATTGCGGACGTAGTCGGAGGTCCAGAACAGCTCATCGACCTCGCGGCGCTGCGACCCTCGGTCGAGCGGCCGGGCGAGCCAGTTGCGCCAGGTTGGCGCCACGATGACGAGATCGCGGTCCTGGGGCCGAACCTCGCGGCCCTTCGCGAGCAGCCGGTCGAAGCGCGGCAGGCCGGTGTTCCGCGTCTCCTTCCTCGTGTACACGTAGTTCGTGCCGTCCGCGACGATCGACTCGAGCTCGGCCTCCGTGCTCACGACGAACAGGTCGATGTCGCGCTGGTTGAGCCACAGCGACAGGTCGTCCTTGATGACGCCGTGCTGGAGGAAGCCGAACCGCCACGTCGGCGTTCCCACGATCCGGGTGATCTGCGGCGGGCGGGCGATCGCGAGATCCGCATGTGACGACAACAACCACGAACAGTTGAGCATGAGCAGCTTCCACCGGAAGCTCCCGTGCGCGACGAGGCGCGTGACTCCGGCCGCGCGCAGGCGTTCCCACGCCGGCGTGCCGGCCTCGACGACGAACCATGCGTTGATGTCAGGGCGCTCGGCGGTGAGGTACTCGAACAGCCGTTCGGCGTTGTCGTCGGCGTCGTGGATCCGGTCCATGAGGACCCAGGCATCGGCGAACGTGGACCGGGTCGGCGAGAGTTGGGCGAGCACCCGCCACGGCGTCCCGATGACCGCGGAACGCAGCCGGGCAACGACCTTGCGCTGTCGTCGTCGAATGGCATCTAGGACATACGTCCGGCGAAGCCGGGCGTACAGCCAGACTCGCGCGAGGAGCGATCGGGGCCGGCCCGCGCGGGCAGGCGGTGGCCAGCCGTCGACGATGGTGACGCCCTTGCCGCCCAGCCGAAGCCGGACGCTGCCGTCGAGTGGCAGCCAGGCGACCCGTTCGGAGATAAGCGGTCGCCGGTAATACGTATGCGACGATGTCTTCGCGTACGCCGGTTCGATCGTCGCGCCGTCGAGCGTGAACTCCTCGCTCGGCGGCTCACCGACATAGCGATAGGCGATGCGTTGCAGGCGCGTCTCCGGGTCGACCTTGGTCCTCGCCGCCACACGAGAATGCCAGGCACGGCCGCGCGCGGAGTGGGCGAGGATGTCCGCCCAGACAGGCTTCAGGCGCCGAACGGTGTGACCGTGGACAACGGCCGGCTCGAGGTACGAGAGCACGTCGCCGAGCAGCGCATGGAAGATCGGGACGACGTCCTGTGGCATCCGCACCGTCGAGCGGACCTTCTCGTCCTCCGAGAGGTACCACGACAGCTCGTAGATGATGATGTGCTGAAGCCACGGCGGCACCTTCCCGTACCTGGCGACGGCTCGGTGCAGGACGTCGAGGTAGCCGAACTCGAGGACGTCGGTGTACCGGCTGGTGACGCCCATGCTCTGCTGGAGGGTCGAGTTGTTGGCGGCGCGTTTCCGGTAGATGTACCTGGCTCCGCCGAGGATCCCGATTCGCGCCTTCGACAGATTCATGATGTAGCGAACGGCGAAGTGGCCGTCCTCGAAGTTCGGTCGAATCCGGGTGTCGAACTTCAACTCGTCGCCACGGATCCTGTCGAGCTTGAAGAGCCCGCCAGCCGAGCTCGACAGGAAGACGTTCGGTTCGCGATCGAGGTCGGCAGTCCGGTTGCCGACGACATACTGGCGCCGCCGCGGATGGCTCTCGCTCGTCCGGCCCGTCCGTTCGTTGAGAATGACCGTCCGACCGCTCATCAGCTTGATGCCGGGCTGCCTCGAGGCGAACCGGGCCGCGACCCTGAAGAAGTCCCGATCGAGCATGTCGTCGGGGTCGGTGAAGGTCACCCATTCGCCCGTCGCGTGCTCGAGCCCCAGGTTCCGCGCGGACGCCTGCCCGCCGCGCGGCTTCGTCAGGACCTTGACGACATGCCGGCTCGTTCGCGCCCAGTCGTCGAGCAGCGCGCGTGACGCATCGGTCGACCCGTCGTCGACGGCGACGACCTCGATCTGATCGGCGTCGAGACGCTGCCCCTCGATCGAGTCGATGAAGTCCGGCAGGTACGCCTCGACGTCGTGGACGGCGGTGACGATCGAGAAGCGGGGACGCGACAAAGCGAAGCGGCACTCCGGCTTGGGTTCCTGATGGTCGAAACGATTCTGCCCGTCAAGCGGATTGCGCGCCCGCCGTCGTCACACCCGCGGATCACACAGCGAGGCGGCAAAGGCGCATCTCGTCCGTCTAGACTCGGGCCCAATGTCCGCCGACGTCACGCTCCAGCTCAATCTTGCCGCGCGGCTCGTGATCGCCGCTCTCCTCGGCGCGCTCATCGGGTTGGAGCGAGAGGTCCACCAGCACCCGGCCGGGATGCGAACGCACCTCCTCCTCGCGCTCGGCGCCGCGGCCTTCACCGAGCTGTCGATGTTCGCCTTCGCCGACGTCGTCGGGCGGCCGGACATCGATCTCGACCCCTCCCGCGTTGCGGCCCAGATCGTCTCAGGCATCGGCTTCCTCGGCGCCGGCGCGATCGTCAAGTACGGCACCTCGATCCGTGGCCTGACGACCGCCGCGAGCCTGTGGGCGACGGCTTCGGTCGGGATGGCGATCGGGGGAGGGCTGCTGATCCTGGGCGCCGTGGCGGCCCTGCTCATGGTCGTGTCTCTCGGGCCGCTCAACTACGTCGTCAATCGCCTCCGGCTCGGAGCCGACCGGGCGATCCGCCTGCGTATCGTCCTCACCCGGCTCGAGCAGCTCGGCGTCGTCTCCGAGGAGCTCAGGCGCCATCGCGTCGAGATCGCCGGTGTCGGCAGCCAGCGGCTCGGCGAGGGCCGCTTCGAGGTGGAGCTGGACGTCCGGCTGCCGCACAGCCTGCGCGCCGACGAGGTCCTCGAGGTCCTGTCCGGGATCCCCGACGTCGAGGTCCTCGAGTCGGCGGCGCCGCACGACTGAACCCCATTCGAACGGTTGGCGCGGCGAGGCACGCTGGTGGCACAATCCGGCTCTCGCCGAACGTGACGGGGGTCCCATGACGAGTCGAATGGCGGCGCTGTTCGCCGCGCCGATGATGCGCCGCCTCGCCTGGTACGGCCGGCGCGTCGCAGGCCAGCTCGACCGCCGCTTCTTCGCGAGCCTGATCCTCGGCGCATTCGTCTTCGTGCTCGCCGCGGCGGTGCTGATCACGCTCCTCGAGAAGCACTGGCGGTTCGAGGACCTGTTCGATTCGGTCA
This sequence comes from Candidatus Limnocylindrales bacterium, assembly GCA_035693145.1. Lineage (GTDB taxonomy): Bacteria > Chloroflexota > Limnocylindria > Limnocylindrales > CSP1-4 > DASSHA01. Next base: position 1,199 of record DASSHA010000065.1, on the reverse strand, counting down.
ACTGGGGGATCGCGACGATCCTCGGCTCGGGCGATCCGGCCTTCGTCGTCTCGCCGGGCGGCCGGATCGTCGCCTGGCTCCTCCAGCTGTTCGGCGTCGCCATCATCGGCACGATCACCGGGGCGCTCGTTGCGCTCGTCATCGACTTCCTGCTCAAGGAGGGCCAGGGCTTGGGCGCTTCGGGCTATCGGGACCACATCGTCGTCTGCGGCTGGAACGCGACGGCCCGCGACCTGCTTGCCGAGCTCAAGGGCGACGACTACCAGCGCAAGGTCGTCGTCCTCGAGAAGGCCGACAAGAACCCGGCCGGCGAGGGCGTCTACTTCGTGTCCGGAGACCCGTCCGAGCCGGCCGACCTGCGCCGCGCCGGCATCGAGGAGTCGGCGGCGGCCGTCGTCTTCCCGGCGGACGATTCGAACGAGGCCGACATGGCCTCCATCCTCACCGTCATGGCGATCAAGTCGATCGCGCCCGAGATCCGAACGGTCGTCGAGGTGAACCACCCGCGTCACGCCGACCACTTCCGACGCGCCAAGGCCGACGAGATCCTCGTGACCTCGACGCTCGCGTCGCACCTGCTCGCACGCTCGGCGCTTTACCCGGGGCTGACCCAGATCGTGACCGACATCGTGTCCGGCGGGGAGGGTTCCGAGCTCTACCGGATCACGTTGCCCGACGGCTACCTCGGCCTCGCCATCGACGAGGTCGCGGCGCGGCTTCGGGCCGAGCACCGCGCGACCCTCCTGTCGGTCAACCGTGGCGGTCGCGCCTTCGTCAATCCGCCGGCCGACTTCCGACTCGCCCACGGCGACGACGCGGTCGTGGTCGCCGAATCGCTGGGCACGCTGGCGCCGCTCACGCTGAGCGACGCGCGAACGGCGGAGCTCGAGCCCGTCGTCACGACGGAGCCTGCGACGGCCTGATCCGGCTCGCGGGGGTCGCCGGACCGCCGACCCGGCGTTTGCGACCGACTCCGCCTTGCGCTGCCCAGGGGTGGGTGGGTCCGTGGGTCCGGTCAGCGCCGGCGATGCCGCGCCCGGCCGTGCTCACTTGGCAGCGGGCCCCCGTCGGCGATCGGGCTGCGGCGATCGGGCTGCGGCGCCGCGGGCACGGGCGCCGCGCGCGGGCGCCGAGCGCAGACCGCGCGAGCCGTCGCCGAGCGAGTCAGCATCCACCGCGTTGCCCACGAGGGTATGAAC
>DASSHA010000064.1:0-14202 GCA_035693145.1 Candidatus Limnocylindrales bacterium | reverse complement strand
CTCGCACAGGATGACGTTCGGGTTGCCCGAGCTGACGATGTACTCGGCGGCCATGAGCCACTCCTCGACCGTCGCGCCGTAGCCACGCTTGAGCATGACCGGCCTCGCGATCCGGCCGACCGCGGTGAGGAGCGAGTAGTTCTGCATGTTCCGCGTGCCGATCTGAAGGATGTCCGCGTACTCCGCGACGATGTCGACCTGGTTCGGCTCCATGACCTCGGTGATGACCGGCAGGCCCGTCCGCTCGCGTGCCTCGGCGAGGTACCGGAGCGCCTCGACACCGAGGCCCTGAAACGAGTACGGGGACGTTCGCGGCTTGAACGCGCCGCCGCGGATGACGGTCGCGCCGTGCTCGGCCACGAAGTCCGCCGTCTCGAACAGCTGGTCGCGGCTTTCGATCGAGCACGGTCCGGCCATCATCGTGAGCGATCCGTCGCCGATCGCCGCGTCGAGGACGCGGATGACGGTCGGCTCGGGGTGGAACTCGCGCGACGTCAGCTTGAACGGACGGCTGATCGGGGTGACCGTCTCGACGCCGGACAGCCCGCCGAGACGGCCCATCAGGACCGGCTTTCGGGCACCGATCTCCCCGACGACCGCGATCACGGTTCGCTCGGTGCCCGCATGCTCGAATGGAGTCATGCCCTCGGCGAGGATCTGGCTCTTGACGCCGAGGATCTCGGCTTCGGTCGCGTCGACCGCCATGACGACGAACATCTGGTCCTGCTCTCCCTCGGAGGCCGCCGCCGGGGAACAAAAAAGCAGAGGCGCTGCCTCTGCTCGTCCCGGCACGACCCGTGCTCCCGGGTCCTTACGGACCGGGGAGGATCATGCCGGGCTGCGGTAGATAAAGAGGAACGCGTGCATCTGGTGGGCGGACGATAGACCACCGCCCGAACGATCGTCAACGAACGCCCTCCGGAGGCGACGGCCGCGGTCGGCCGCCGCTCATTAACGTTGACACCGAGGAATTGGTCTATACAATCGCTGCCAACCCGGCGCCGAGGTGAGGGACGATGGAGGCGATCGCACGGCCAGGTCGCGGCGCGACGGCTTCGACGCCCGGTCGCGCCGATCGATCGCTGCCGGCCTACCTCCGGATCGAGGAGGAGATCGGGCAGCGGATCGAGGCGGGAGAGCTCCAGCCGGGCGCGCGCCTGTCGCCGGAGCGCGAGCTCGCCGATTCGCTCGGCGTGAGCCGGATGACCCTTCGGGCCGCGCTCGCCCGCCTGGAGCAGCGTGGCCTCATCGTCCGCCGCCAGGGCAGCGGGACCGTCGTCGGCCAGCCGAAGCTGCGCCAGGACACGAGCCACCTTCGCGGCTTCTTCGAATCGTCCCTCGGCCAGGGAATCGTTCCACGGACGCGCGTGATCGAGCGCGCCGAGCTCGGTGCCGGCCCACACGTCGCCGGCGCCCTCGGGCTGCGGCCCGATGAGCGCGTGTACAAGGTCGTCCGTGTCCGTTCCGCGCGTGGCGTCCCGGTCGTCCTCGAGACGTCGTATTTCCCGGCAAGCATCGTCCCCGGCCTCCTCGACCACGACCTCGAACGGGCGTCCATCTACCGCCTCATGGAGCGAGACCATGACGCGAGGCCTGTCCGTGCCACGCAGACACTCGAACCGGTCGCGGCCAACCCCGCCGAGGCGGGCGTCCTCGAGGTGGCCGTCGGCAGCCCGATCATGCTCGTCGAGCGGACAGCGTGGGACGCGCGCGGACGGGCGGTCGAGCACGCCCGCGACCTTTACCGCGGCGACCGGAGTCGCTTCGTGGGGGAGCTCACGCTGTGAGCGTCATCGAACGGGCGAGGGTCGTCGTCGTCGGCGGCGGTGTCGTCGGCGGCGCGATCCTCCACGAGCTCGCCGGCAACGGCATCGCCGGCATCCTCGTCGAGGCCGAGCCCGACCTGTGCGAGGGCACGTCGAAGGCGAACAGCGCGATCGTCCACACGGGGTTCGACTCGAAGCCCGGGACGGTCGAATCCCGGATGCTCCGGCGGGCGGCGGAGCTGTGGCCCGAGACGATCGAGGTCCTCGAGGTGCCGTTCCTCGCCGTCGGCGCGCTCATGCTCGCCCGAACGCGCGAGGACGCGAGCCGGCTCGAGGTCGAGGTCGCAAGCAACGCGGCGGCCCTGGGCGTCACGACCGAGCTGGTCGATGCCGCGGTCGTCCGCGACCTCGCCCCGTACCTCGCCGAGGACGTCGTGGCCGCGCTCTCGATCCCGGACGAGTCGGTGGTCGACCCGTTCTGGCTGACCCGGGCGTTCGTCGAGGCCGCGGTCGCCGGCGGCGCCGAGGTGCGGCTCGGCCGGCGCGTCGTCGGGTTGGAGGTTCGTACGGACGAGATCGCCGTCCGGCTCGACGATGGGACGACGCTCCTCGCCGAGCAGGTGATCGACGCCGCCGGCATTCGGGCCGACGAGGTCGCTCGCCTCGCCGGTGACGAATCGTTCACCCTGAGTCCGCGGGTCGGCCAGTTCCTCGTCTCCGAGGAGACGTTCGGGGTGGATCGCATCGTCCTCCCGATCCCCGGACCGCTCGGCAAGGGGATGCTGGTCACGCCGATCGTGTTCGGCGGCCTGCTCCTCGGCCCGACCGCGCTCGACATGAGCGACAAGGACGACCGCTCGGTCGATCCCGCGTCACGCGAGCGCATCCTCGACGCGACCCGGGCGATGGTGCCGGCGCTTCGCGAGGCGGTTCCGGTCCGCCAGTTCGCCGGGCTCCGCCACGTCAGCTCGACGGGCGACTTCGTCGTCCGACCGTCGGCCGTGTCCGACCGGCTGTATCTCGCGGCCGGCATCCGCTCGACCGGCATCTCGACCTCGCCGGCGGTCGCCGAGGCCGTCGTCGCGGACGTGATGGACCGCCGCCGTTGGCGCCGTCCGCCGATCCGGCGACGGCTCGCGCCACCGCCCAGCGGGCTGCCGGACGAGCCGGGCGAGATCATCTGCCTCTGTCGCTCCATCAGCCGCGGCGAGGTCGCGGCCGCCTGCCGCCGCGCGATCGCGCCGACGACCCTCGACGGCGTGAAGCGTCGCGGTGGCGCGACGTTCGGGGACTGCCAGGGCAACCTGTGTGCGCTCGGCGTCGCCGGGATCGTTGCCGCCGAGCGCGGCATCCCCGTCGCCGACGTCGAGAAACACCGACGAGGCTCGTGGCTGTGGGAGCGAGCGAACGACGCGACGGCCACCGACGGCAGGGTCGGCGCAACGGCTCGTGTCGCGCCGCGGGGACGGGCCGGTACGCTGCGCGCACTCGACGTCGTCGTCGTCGGCGCCGGCCACGCGGGGGCCGCGGCGGCGGCTGAGCTCTCCCGCGCCGGCCTCGCGGTCGCCGTCCTGGAACGCGCCGACGATGCGGGCCGCGACGCCCGCCCGTCCGCGGCCGCCGAGGTCGTGCTCGGCGCGACGGTCGTCGGCCTGTCGCCGGCCGCTGACGACGGCTGGATCGTGCTCGCCCAGACGGCCGCGGGGTCGATCGAGCGCAGCGCGAGGGACGTCGTCGTCGCGACCGGGGCGTACGTCCAGCCGCGTGAGCAACGAGCGATCGCGGGGCCGCGTCCGGCCGGGATCATGACCGCAGACCTCGCCGAGCGGCTGCTCGACGCCGGCCTCCGGCCCGGCCGCCGCGTCGCGATGGTCGGCGGCCCCTCGCGTGCCGCCGACCTCGGTAGGCGGATGGAGCAAGCCGGTTCGGCGGTCGTCCGGCTCGCCGCCGAGCCCGTCGAGGTCCGCGGCGACACCGGCGATGCACGGCTCGCCGGCGTCCGTGTCGGCGACCGATGGTTCGACGTCGACACGCTCGTCTTTGCCGACCGGCTCGTACCGCAGGCGTTCGTCCTGCGCGGTCTCGGGCTCCTCGACGGCCGTCCCGGCACGCCCGCGCCGGTGGACGACGACGGCCGCCTCCCGGCGGCCGGCCTGTGGGCCGTCGGCTGTTGTGTCGAGCCGAGTCATGACCACGCCCGGTGCGCGGCGGCCGGCCGCGCCCTCGGCAAGCGCCTCTCCGAGGCGTCGTCCTCGCACGGCGCACCGGCGGTGACGGCCCGATGAGCGAGATCGTCCGCGACCGGGCGATCGTCCACGGATCGGCCGACGCGGTGTGGGCGATCATCGAGGACCCCGCGGCGCTCGCCCGGGTCCTGCCCGGAGCCGAATCGATCGAGGCGACCGGTCCGGGGAGCTTCCGCGGCGTGCTGGCCTCGAAGATCCAGTTCCTGACCGTTCGCGCGGACGTGACCGCGTCGTTCCACGATGCCGACCCGCCGCGGCACCTTCGCCTCCAGCTCGATGGACGGCCACGCGGACTTGCCGGCTCGTTTGCGGTCTCGGTGCCATTCGACCTCGTGCCGCGAGACGGACCGGCCGGACCCGGCACCGAGACGGAGGTCTCGTACGCTGTCGATCTCCAGGTCACGGGACGGTTGGCGACCTTCGGCGCGCCGCTCATGCGCGACACGCTGCGGCGGCAGATCGCGACGCTGGTCACGAACGTCGACCGCGAGCTGCACGCCGGGACAACCGGTCGTCCGCCGGGTCGTACGCCCGCGTCGTGAGCCGAGACCTCCTGCTCGCGATCGACCAGGGCACCACCTCGACCCGGGCGATCGCCTTCGACCGACGGCTCCGGGCGGTGGCGACGGCGGCGGTACCGCTGGTGACGCACCATCCCCGGCCGGACTGGGCCGAACAGGATGCCGAAGCGATCCTCGATTCCGTCGTGGTTTCGGTCGCCGGCGTGCTCGACGAGGTCGGCGGTCCCGGACGGATCCTCGCGGCCGGGCTCGCCAATCAGGGCGAGACGGTCGTCGCCTGGGACGCCGACACGATGCTGCCGCTCGCGCCCGCCGTCTCGTGGCAATGTCGCCGCTCGCTCCCGATCGTCGAGCGCCTTCGCGCCCGCGGCGTCGAGGACGAGATCCGGGCGAGGACGGGCCTCCCGCTCGATCCGTACTACTCCGCCGGGAAGCTCGCCTGGCTGCTCACTGAACACGCCGCCGTTCGTGCGGCGGCCGAAGCCGGGACGGTCCGCCTCGGAACCGTCGACGCGTGGCTCACCGCGCGACTCGGCGACCGTGGTCCGCTGACGGACTCCTCGACAGCCTCGCGGACCCAGCTCCTGTCGCTCGCCGGCCTCGGCTGGGATCCCGAGCTGCTCGGTTGGTTCGGCGTCGCGCGCGACGCGTTGCCGCGGCTGGTCCCGACCGCCGGCGACCTTGGCACGCTTCGCGATCGTCGATGGGGCGGCAGCATTCCGCTTCGGGCGATGGCCTGCGACCAGCAGGCCGCGCTGGCCGGGCACGCCGGGTTCGACGCGGGCGCGATGAAGGCCACGTACGGGACGGGCGTCTTCATCGTCGCGAATGCCGGCGCTCGGCGCGCGCCCGTAGGTCTCGTCGAGACCTCGATCGGCTGGTCGCTGCCGGACGGCTCCACGCCGTCGGTCCTCCAGGCCGGCGTCCTCACGGCGGGCTCGTTCGTCGCCTGGCTGCGTGACGAGCTGCGGCTGGTCGAGTCGGCGGCCGATACGGAGGTGCTCGCGGAGAGCGTCCCGGACACCGCCGGCGTTCGCGTCCTGCCGGCCCTCGCGGGACTCGCTGCGCCGTGGTGGCGTCCGGACGTTCGGGCCGTCATCGCCGGGCTCACCCCGGGTGCCGGCCCGGCGCATATCGCCCGCGCCGCGCTCGACGGCATCGCGCATTCGGTGGCGGACGTCGTCGACGCCATGGCCGATGCGCTGTCGCAGGCGCCGGGAGTGCTCCGGGCCGACGGAGGCATGACCGCGAACGGCTACCTGATGCGCCGACAGGCGGATCTGCTCGGGATCCCCGTGGAGCTTGCCTCGAGCGAGGAATCGACCGCGCTCGGCGCCGCCGCGCTCGCCGGAATTGGCGCGGGCGTCGTCAATCCGGCGGACGTCGCGCGTGCGAACCCGTCTCGCGCGCGACTTGAGCCCAGGCTCTCGCGCGGCGATCGTACGTCCGAGCGGGCGGCCTGGCGCGAGTTCGTCGCCTCGGTCGGGGCCCGCTGACCCGATGCTAGAATGCGCCGGCCTCGCGGAGAGGTCGCATAGAGGTCTAGTGCAGCGGTTTGCTAAACCGCCGAGTGGGGTAACCTGCTCCGAGGGTTCGAATCCCTCCCTCTCCGCCATTCCCGCGGCGCCCGTAGCTCAGTGGATAGAGCGTCAGGTTGCGGACCTGAAGGTCGAAGGTTCGAGTCCTTTCGGGCGCGCCACTCCTCGCGGCGGCTGATCACTTCTCGCGGCAGCTGATGCGACCCTGACTCGCTCAGCGGCCCGAGCCGAAGCCCGTCCGCGCCAGCCGCCACAGGTCCGGCGTCAGTCCGAAGCATCCTCGGCCGTCGGGCCGACGGACGCGACCCGTCATCCAGTCGCCGTACCACTCCTGCCACGAGTGGCCGGCGGGGTTGCGGTCGTGCCAGCGCCGGTAGCTCTGCCCGAACGGCGGCTCGGCCTCCGAGCGGCATGATGTCAGCACCTCCGCCGCGTGCAGCGACGGGACCGCGTCGGGTCCGACGCCGCGCTGCTGGAGCGCACCCTCGACCTGGTGGAGCCATTCGTGGACGAACCCCTCCATCGGGAACGGCCGTCGGGCGTGGTCTCGCCATTCGTCCGACACGATCGAGCTGAATCCGGACCCGCGGGCAGCCCCCGACGGCCCGATCGAGCAGCCCCAGCCGCACAACGGGACGTGGCCGTCCGAGGGCCAGACGACGATCACCGAGTCGACGCGACCCAGCCGGCCCAGCCCGTCGATCTCGGGCCGGACGTCCTCGGGTCCCACCCAGAGCCGGTCGGGAGACGTCGGGGACATCGAGACGATCGGCCGCCCGGCAAGGCGGACGTCGACGAGGTGCAGGGAGGCTGAGCCGTCGCTCCACGCCGACACGGCGTCCGGAACGGCCCGCAGCTGATCGACGATCGTCGCCACCTCGGTGGCGCCCGCGACTCGCCGGGTCCGTCCGCGCAGACCGTTCGCCGTCCGCCAGCCCGCTTCCGACTCGGTGAACACGAGCGCAACGGCACGCCACGGCGAAGCTTCCTCCACGGACCGAAGCGTACGTCCGGCGGCGTCCGCGGCTAGCATCGGCCGGCAAGCGGACGCGAGGAGGACGGCAGTGCGAGTCGGGGTGATCGGTCTCGGGACGATGGGCTCGGCGATGGCCGCGAACCTCGCCCGCGCAGGGTTCGAGACGTGCGCCTGGAACCGGACGCCGGGACGATTCGGAGCCCTCGCCGAGGCAGGGGCGGCCGAGGCGCCCACACCGGCGGACGTCGGCCGTCGGTCCGACGTCGTCGTCCTCTCGGTCTCCGACACGCCGGACGTCGAGGCCGTCCTGTTCGGGCCCGACGGCGTCGCCGAAGGCGCACACGAGAACCTCCTGATCGTGGACACGTCGACGATCAGCCCGTCGGCGACGCGGGAGTTCGCCGCGCGTCTCCGGGCGCTCGGCGCGGACCTCGTCGACGCGCCGGTCTCGGGGGGCTCGGAGGGGGCGCGGAACGCGACGCTGACGATCTTCGTCGGCGGCGAGGACGCCTCGGTGGAGCGTGCCCGCCCGGTGCTCGAGGCGCTCGGCCGAACGATCACGCACTTCGGTCCGGTCGGCTCGGGCCAGGCCGTCAAGGCTGTCAACCAGGTCATCATCGGCGGCGTCTACCTGGCAGTCGCCGAGGGACTCGTCCTCGCCCTCAAGGCCGGGCTCGACCCCGAGAAGGTCGTGAGCGCGTTGTCCGGCGGCGTTGCCGGCAGCTGGATCCTCCAGAACCGGAGCGGGCGGATGCTCGCCAACGAATACCCGCTCGGCTTCCGCACGAGCCTCCACCTCAAGGACCTCGGGATTGCGCTCGAGCTCGGCCGCCAGGTCGGCGCGGTCCTGCCCCTCGCCGCCCTCGCTCAGCAGTTCGAGGATGGTCTCGTCGGTCGCGGCTACGGCGACGAGGACAACTCGAACCTGGCGCGGCCGATCCGCGAGATGAGCGGCCTGGGCTGACCGAACCTAGGCGAGCGAGACGAGGAGGAGCGGCTCGCCCAGCCGGCCCTCGTAGCGCGGCCGGAAGCGATCCCGGTTGTACATCTCGTCGACGTCGACGGTCCTCGGCCGACCGGCAGCCGGCAGCGAGGTATGCGCGTAGCGGCCCTCGCGGATGCCGACCATCCTTCCGGTCACGCCGCTCGCGACGAGGTCCATCGCGACGTTCGCGAACGTCGTCGCGACGATCTGGTCGATCGCATCGGGTTCGCCCGATCGCAGGTCGTAGGTCAGCTCCGAGGCGACCGACTCGATGCCCGTCCGCGACTTGATCTCCGCGGCGAGGACCTCGCCGATGTTGACCTTGTGGCGATGCCCGAACGCGTCCGGCTCCCCGACGTCCTGGACCTCTGCCCCTTCCCAGATGGCGCCTTCCGCGGTGATGACGAACGCGTAGTGCGACGGGTTGGCGGCGTGATCCTCGGCCAGGATGCGGCACAGCCGATCGAGGTCGTAGCGTGCCTCCGGGATGACGCATCGTCCCGAGCTGACGTAGGCGGTGAACAGCGCGGTGAAGCCCGCATCGCGGCCGAAGATGCGGAACACGCCGATCCGCTCGTGGCTGCCGAGCGTCGTCCGTTGCCGGTCGATGAGCTCCTTGGCCCGGGTGATCGCGGTCGAGAAACCGATGCAGTACTCGGTGCCCGCCACGTCGTTGTCCATCGTCTTCGGGATGGCGACGACCGGAAAGCCATGATCGTCGAGGACGCGCGAGAACGAGAGCGTGTCGTCGCCGCCGATCGAGACGAGGACGTCGATGCCCAGCCGGCCCAGGTTGTCGAGCACGAGCGGGGTGAGATCGTAGACGCCCTCGCTGACCTCATACCGGCCGGCCTGCTCGGCGGGAAGGGTCCGCGGCAATGCCTGTGCGGGCATCTTCGTCGGGTTGGTGCGGGAGGTGTGGAGCACCGTCCCGCCCGTCCGGTCGATCGTGCGGGTGTTCGTGCGATCGAGCGGCCGGACGTACTCGGGATCGAGCGGCGCCGCAGGATCGAGGTGCGTCAGTCCCTGCCAGCCCCGTCGGATCCCGAGGACGTCGTACCCCAGCTCGCTCGAGCGGTAGACGACGCTCTTGATGACCGAGTTGAGCCCGGGCACGTCGCCACCGCCGGTGAGGATGCCGATCCGAGGCGAACGGGCCATCGAGGAACTCCATCGCAGCTGGGTTCCGTTCATCCTAGCCCGAGTGGCGGTCACGACCTGATCCGGGCAGGTCGCGCGTATGATCGCCGCGGTGAACTACGAGCTGTTCATGGGCGAGGCCCTGGCCGAGGCGCAGCAGGCGCTCGCCAGCGGCGAGCGTCCCGACGCCGCGGTTGCCGTCGTGGACGAGGCCATGGTCGCGAGAGCGCATGACCGGGTGCAGCAGACGAACGATCCCACGGCCCACGCCGTCATCGTCGCCCTCCGTGAGGCGGCTCGAAAGCTCGGCGCAGCCCGTCTCGGCGAGGCGACGATCTTCGCGACGCGCGAGCCCTGCCCCATGTGCGTTGGCGCCCTGCTCGAGAGCAACGTCGAGACGCTCGTTTATGCCGTCCCGAACCTCGTCGACGGCGCCGCGGGCTCGGTCGTCCAGCTCGCCCAGCACGGCTCGCTGCCGAGACGGATGCAGATCGTCAGCGGGATCCGGCGCGACGAGGCCGAGGATCTGTTCGCACCCCACGACGCCCGGACCACTGCCACGGCCGGCTGACGAGGCGGCGCAGGGCCTTTGCTATCCTCCCGCGCGGAGAGGTGTCCGAGTGGTTGATGGTGCCGCTCTCGAAAAGCGGTGTGCGAAAGCACCGTGGGTTCGAATCCCACCCTCTCCGCCACTGCTCCCCTCGCTCACCGACGTTCGGGTGCACTCGCCCGGGTCCTCGCATCCGCCTTGCGCTGGCAGCCCGCTTCGGCGAGCGAGTGCCGCTCGCCCGGAGACGCGATCTCGGCGATCGACTCCTCACATCGCGCGGTCGCCGATACTCGTCCGCGGAGAGGTCGCCTAGAGGCCTAGGGCGCCGCACTGGAAATGCGGTATGGGGCAACCCATCGCGGGTTCGAATCCCGCCCTCTCCGCCACCCAAACTGCCGAGTCGCTCTGCGCCAAACGATCCGTGTGAACGTCGCACCGACGCCCGACCCAGCCCCGATGGCCCTGACCGACGGCGGTCGCACGTCCACGCGCTGATATGATTCGCGGGCCGTGCTAGGCGGGGAACTAGCGGTGCCCTGTACCTGCAATCCGCTCCAGCAGGGCTGAATTCCCTCTCGAGGTCTCCGCTCTCGAAGGCCGCCCTCCCTGCGACGTTGAGGGCCGGGTCCCGCGCAGCGGCGACTCGCGAACCGGGTCAGGTCCGGAAGGAAGCAGCCCTAAGCGATGCTCGTCGGGTGCCGCGGATCGGCCTGGTCCGAGCCGCCGGGAACAGGTGGGCACGGGTGCGGTCAGGTCGACAGGGGGTGCACGGCTATCATCCATCGTCGCCGGTCCGAGGCTCCTCCCGTGACGCAATCCCATCAGGCCCTCTACCGGCGCTGGCGGGCTCAGACGTTCTCGCAGATCGTGGGCCAGGAGCCGGTCGTCACGACCCTGCGCAACGCCGTCCGATCCGAGCAGGTCTCCCACGCGCTCCTGTTCGTCGGCCCACGCGGTACCGGCAAGACGTCGATGGCCCGGATCGTGGCCAAGGCGCTCAACTGCACGAACCTCGTGGACGGCGAGCCCTGCGATGCGTGCCAATCGTGCATCGCCATTCGCGAAGGTCGCGCCCTCGACGTCATCGAGATCGACGCCGCCTCGAACAACAAGGTCGATGACATCCGCGAGCTGCTGCGCTCGGTCGCGACGACGCCGTCGGACCTTCGCCGGAAGGTCTTCGTCATCGACGAGGTCCAGCGGATCAAGGAGGGCTGGGACGTCCTGCTCAAGACGCTCGAGGAACCGCCCGATCATGTGGCGTTCATCTTCTGCACCACCGACAGCTCGCAGATCCGTCCGGCCGTCCTCTCCCGCGTCCAGCGCTTCGATTTCCGCCGCCTGACCGTGCCGCAGATCGAAGGCAAGCTCCGCTCCATCCTCGGCTCCGACGGACGAGCTGCGACCGACGACGCCATCCGCCTCGTCGCGGAGCAGGCCGCCGGCGGGATGCGCGACGCGGAATCGATCCTCGACCAGCTCCTGTCGTCGGGCGCCGACCCGATCGACGACGCGTTCGTGCGCGATCTGCTCGGGCTCGCGGACGCGGGCGCCGTCTCCGCGTACGTCGACGCGCTCGCAGGCGGGGATGTCCTGTCGGGGCTTCGGACGCTCGACAGCCTCGAGGAGCGTGGCCGGGATCTCCGCGTCTTTCTCGACCAGGTCGTCGACGCGCTTCGGGCCGAGCTCGTCGCGGCCCTCGGCGGCGGCGAAAGCGCAAGGACGGAATCGCTCGCCTCGGCCGCGCGTGGGCTCGCGGGGATCGATCCGACGTCGCTCGCGGCCGGCGGCCTTCGCCTCCAGCTCGAGCTCGCGCTCCTCGCGGGCCGTCGCTCCGGCTCGCCCGTCCAGCCGGATATGCCCCCCGAACCGGGCCACGGCGCCGCGCCGAACCGGGTCCAGCCATCGGCGCAGCGGCCGGCCCCAGCGCGGTCGGCGCCTCAGCCAGCGCCCGAAGCACCCGCGCCGGCCGATGCCGGCGTGGCGACGCCGAAGCTCAGATCGGCGCCGTCCGAACGACCGCCGTCCGAACGACCGCCGGCCGAACGACCGCCGGCCGACCAGACGACCGAAGGCTCACGAAGCTCGTCGGCCGCGACGCAACCGGGCCCGCCCGCCGGCGACCTCGACCGGCTCCTGGGCCACTGGCGGGAGGTCGTTGCGCTGCTGGGCGAGCATCCACCGACGCGCGCGGTCGTGACCGAATGCCGGCCGATCGCGGTCGAGGGCAACGTCGTCACGCTCGGGTTTCCCGAGACCAAGGCGTTTCTCAAGGACATCGCCGACCGACGCCGGACGAACCTCGAGGACGGAATCGGCCGGTTCCTGGGCCATCCGGTCGCTGTCCGCTGCGTCGCCACGAACCTCGAAGCGTTCGCTCCGCTCCCGGCCGGCGACGATGGCGAGCGGCTGGTGACCGAGGCACGGCGCATCTTCGCCGACGACCTCGTCGACGTCGGAGACGTGTCCTGATCCAGGCCGTCGTCGCACGTGCGGCCGCGGAGTCGGCGACACTTCAGCCGCGATCGAAGCGGAGGACGACCGAATGAACATGGGCAACCTGCAGCGGATGCAGCAGCAGCTGATGCAGGAGATGGGCCGAATCCAGGCCGAGCTCGAGACGACCCACATCGACGGATCGGCCGGGGGCGGCGTCGTCAAGGCGACGGTCACGGGGAAGCAGGACGTCGTGTCCGTCGAGATCGACCCGGCCGCGGTCGATCCGGGCGACGTCGAGATGCTCCAGGACCTGATCGTCGCGGCCGTCAACGACGCACTCCGCTCGTCGCGGCAGATCGCCGAGTCGAAGATGTCCGCGCTGACCGGCGGGCTGAAGATTCCCGGGCTCTAGCGGACCATCGGACCGGAATCGCCGTGGCCGCCGTCCTCATCGAGCCCGTCGCCCGCCTCATCGAGGCGTTCGCGCGGCTTCCCGGCGTCGGCCCGAAGACCGCGCAGCGGCTGACGTACCACCTCCTCCGCGCGCCCGACACCGAGGCGCGGACACTGGCGGCCGCGCTCGTGGCCGTGCGGGACGAGGTCATGTTCTGCGAGCGCTGCTTCAACATCAGTGACGCGCCTCTTTGCCCGATCTGCCGTGACCCTGGCCGTGATCTGCGCCGGCTGTGTGTCGTCGAAGAGCCACTCGACGTCCTGGCCCTCGAACGGACGGCCGAGTTCAAGGGCCTCTACCACGTGCTCCACGGTGCCATCTCGCCGATCGACGGCGTGGGACCGGACCGGCTTCGGATCCGCGAGCTGCTGGAGCGCGCCGCGGCGTCGGCGCGCGACGGCGACCCGCTCGTCGAGGTGATCCTGGCGACGAACCCGACGCTCGAGGGAGAGGCGACCGCGATGTTCCTGGCCGAGAGGCTCGAGGGCAGCGTCGGCTCGGTGACGAGGATCGCGCGCGGACTTCCCGTCGGCGGCGATCTCGAGTACGCGGACGAGGTCACCCTCATTCGCGCCCTGCAGGGTCGGCGGGCAGTCTCGTGAGCAACCTCGTCGCCGAGATCCTGCTCCGGCTCGCCAAGGCGCTGGCGGCGACGCTCGTCGCGGCGGTCGTGTACGTCCTCCTCATCGGCCCGCTCGGCGCCCCGCCGTCGGCGGAGCTCGTGCTGCTCAGCTGGGTCGCCGGTGCCGCCTTCGTCCTGCTCGTCGAGACGAGCCCGATCTGACGGTCCAGGCGCGGGCCCCATTTCGAACGCCTGGCCGATTTCATCGTGGACCCGAGGTCGAGGCGCCGGTTATCATGAGGGCGCGGCAGGTCCCCTCCGAAGGGGTCCGGCTCCCGGATGCGGCGGTCTGCCAAGGGTCGCCTGGCGTTTGACACCCACCGGCCGTGCACCATATGATCCGCGGCCGTGCCGCCTCCTCGGAGGCAGCGGCGAGGGATGGGCACTCCCGTCCCGAGCGGCCCGCTCGATTGACATCGATGGCCGCGAAGCCCCATCATTAGGGCTCTGCGCCGGTGGCGTCTGCCACGCGGTGATGCACCTTAACAACTGAAGAGTGGCAGGAAATCCGGTAAGGATGTGCGAGTGGTCAGACCCTTCGGAACTGATGCGAGCTTCGGCTCGCTGGTTTCTTTCGGAGAGTTTGATCCTGGCTCAGGATTAACGCTGGCGGCGTGCATGAGACATGCAAGTCAAACGGACGATCAGGGCTTGCTCTGATCGTTAGTGGCGGACGGCTGAGTAACGCGTAGGTGACCTGCCCCGAAGTGGGGAATAACTGCCCGAAAGGGTGGCTAATACCGCATGTGGTGCCGTGTTCATTCGCGTCACCAAAGCCGCAAGGCGCTTCGGGAGGGGCCTGCGTCCGATTAGCTCGTTGGTGAGGTAACGGCTCACCAAGGCGACGATCGGTAGGTGGTCTGAGAGGACGATCACCCAGACTGGGACTGAGACACGGCCCAGACTCCTACGGGAGGCAGCAGTCGGGAATTTTGCGCAATGGGCGAAAGCCTGACGCAGCAACG
>DASSHA010000063.1:0-50789 GCA_035693145.1 Candidatus Limnocylindrales bacterium | reverse complement strand
AACAGGTCGCCGGCCCCGGTCGGGTCCTCGACGTCCACGTGCGGAGCGCGCGCACGCGTCAGCCCGCGCTCGGCGTCCGCGGCGTCCGCGGCGTCGGCGGCGTGCACGCCCGATGCGCCGGGCTCGGCCGCGAGCGCGCCGTCCGGACCGCACGTCACGACGACGGTCGTGCCGAGCGCGGCGAGCGTTCGGGCGGCAGCGTCGCGATCGGGCGTCCCGACGAGCGCGCACGCCTCGCGGTCGTTGACGACGAGGGCTCGGAGATGGCCGAGCGTGGCCGGCAGGTTGCCCGCCAGCGCGCGCACCTCGGGCTCGCCGAGGACGGCGTAGATCGCCGGCGGATCCGACAGCTCCGGCAGGAGCGGTACGTTCGGCAGGTCGACGACGATCGCGCGCGGCTCGAGCGAGGCGAGCGTCCCGGTGTCGACCGACGGCACGGGTGCCGCGGTCACGAATGCCCGGTCGCCGGCCGTCGGGAGCGCGACCGACACGGGGGTCGTCGCCGACGGCTCACCGATCCAGCGGACGCCGGCCTCGGCGAGCAGCTCGCGAAGCAGCCGGCCGGCCGGATCGTTGCCCATGGGCGCACAGACGACGGCCTCGAGCCCGAGGCGATTGAGCGCGTAGGCGACGTTCGCGATCGCGCCGGGGACGATGTCGAGCTCGCGCGCGACCTGCTCCTCGCCGGGTCCCGGGATCGCCGCGAGCCCGCGGAAGATGAGGTCGAGGAAGGGGTGACCGACGCAGGCGACGTCGACGGTGGCCGTCGAGACGCCGCCAATCGCCGCGACACCCGTCACCGGAGCGTCTCCGCGAGGATGGGATCGCGGGCCACGTAGCCGTCGACGATCCGCTCGGCGACGTCGACCGACGGGACGAGCGGGTGAAGCGCGAGCGCCTTGACGGCGAGCCGTCGCGAGCCGCTCAGGGCGGCCTCGATCGCCACCCGCTCGGCCGCGCGAACGCGGAGGATGAGCCCGGCCGCGTCGATCGGGACGCTGCCGATCGCAATCGGCCGGATGCCGCCCGGTCCGACGAGACATGGGACCTCGACGATCGCGTCGGGATCCAGGAACGGCAGGCTCGAGCGGTTCGGGACATTCAGGATCCGAACCGACGTTTCGCCTTCGCCCAAGAGCGCGTCGACGAGGCCGAGCGCGAGACCGCCGTAGCCGCCGGGGAGTCGCCCCTCGACGACCGCCGCGCGCTCGGTCTCGCGGCCGATCCAGGCCTCCTCCATGTAGCTCGACTCGCGTTCCGTGAGGGTCTCCTGCCACAGGGCGAGCGACGCCGCCGGGGTCCCGTCGCCGGCGTAGAAGCGATCCTGCTGCTCGCGCAGATAGCTTGCCCGGACCACGCCGCCGCGCATCGCCTCGAGCGCCCGATCCTGGAAGTAGTAATAGAAGAGGTACTCGTTGGGCACCATGCCCACCGAGCGGATCCACTCGGTGCCGAACAGCCGGCCCTCCTCGATCGAGCCCAGCCGCTCGTCGTCCTCGAGCAGCCCGGGCAGCAGGTCGCGGTTGCCGTCGAGGACGCCTCGGACCCAGCCGAGATGGTTGATCCCGAAGTAGTCGAAGGCGAGATCGCGCGCGTCTCGCCCCAGCGCCGCGGCAACCCTGCCGCACAGCTCCTGCGGTGCATCGCAGATCCCGACGAGCCGCTCGCCGAGGATTGGCGAGAGGGCCTCGGTCACGAGCCCGACCGGGTTGGTGAAGTTGATGAAGAAGGCGTTCGGGGCGCACCGCCGGACTGTCTCCGCGATCGCCGTGATCGCGGGGACCGTGCGCATCGCGAAGGCGAGCCCGCCGGCGCCGGCCGTCTCCTGGCCGATCGCGCCGAGCTCGATCGGGACGGTCTCGTCGACGAAGCGAGCAGCGAGGCCGCCGACCCGGATGGCGCAGTACACGACGTCGGCGCCCTCGATCGCCTCCTCGAGACGGGTCGTCGAGCGATGGCGGACGGACGTGCCCTCGGTCGCGTCGATCCCCCGCAGGACGGCCTCGATCCGGTCCAGGCGGCCGGAATCGACGTCATACAATGCCAGCTCGTCGTACCGCGTTCGAGTCGCGCCCGACGCGATCGCGCGGTAGATCACCGGCGTGCGGAAGCCACCTCCGCCGAGGATTGCCAACTTCACGAGCGCGGAGCATGGACCAGACGTGAACCACCGTCAAGGCGAGCGCGTGGTGACGGGGTGACCGGGTGACGGCGCAGGCCCGCACGGCGACGGTCCGACTCGACGCCCGCGGAGAGGACCTCGCGTACGTGGCCGTGCACCGGCGGCTCGAGGCGGACATCCTGACCGGCCGCCTCGCCCCGGGCGAGCGTCTCGCGCCGGAGCGCGAGCTCGGCGTCCGGCTCGGCGTCGCGCGCAACACGCTTCGCCGCGCGCTCCTGCTCCTCGCCTCGCAGCACCTCGTCGAACCGCGCGGCCGCCACGGCTGGGTCGTCGCGCGGACGGCGGTCACCGAACGGCTCGAGCGGCCGCACGGGCTGACCGAGTGGGCGCGGCGACAGGGCTTCGAGGTCACGTCGCGGGTGCTCGTCGCCGGGCTCCGTCCCGCCGCGACCGGCGAAGCCACGCTGCTCCGTCTCTCGCCCGGCGAACCCGTGTTCGACCTGGAGCGCGTGCGGCTCATCGACGGCGTCGCGCTCTCGCTCGACCGGTCGATCCTCCACGCCCGCCTGCTGTCCGCGCTCGAGGGAGTGGACTTCGGGTCAGCATCGCTCTACTCGACGCTCCGCGATCGGGCGGGGATCATCTCGTCGCGCGCGGAGGTCGTCCTCCGTGCGGTCTCGGCCGACGCGCGGACCGCGGCGCTCATCGGCGTCGCGGAGGGCAGCGCGCTCCTCGAGGCGGACGAGACGGCCTACGACCAGTACGGCGAGCCGTTCGAGGTCGCGACACTGCTCAACCGGGGCGACCGCTACGCCTACCACGCGACTCGGACCGGCGAGGGCGGTCCGTCGCGGATCGAGGTCCCGACGGAGTAGCGCCTCGGGTCGACCGCCGTCACGCTGTGGCCCAGCCTTCCACGTCCGATTCCCGCCCCACGGTAACCAGCGGGACTTGCCGAGCGACAAGGCCGATCCCCTGGCACGCGTCGCAGCCGGCGACGAGCGTGGCGGGCATCGCCGAGCGTGCGCAGGCGTGGCCGAGCCGTCTCGACGCCCTCTCCGACGGCCCGCGCCCCGCCCTTGAGCCCGGCGTAACCGGCGCGGTTACCACTCCACGGGAATGGCATCGATCGACGGCCGTTCCCGCGGCCGGCATCCCCCGCACCCCGACGATCGCGCCCGGGCGGCGGCACGATCGCGCGTACGATCGACGGGACAACAAACAGGAGGACGACCGTGCGGATCACTCGCGGAGCCGACGTGGAGCGCGACACGAGCCCGGACCCGAACTTCAGCGGGCCGGCCGAACGTCGGGCGTTCGGGCCCGCGAAGTCGCTCCCGGCGCCGCTCTCGACCTTCGTCGTGACGTTCCGGAACGGGTCACGGACGCGCTGGCACCGCCACGCCGAGGGCCAGCTGCTCTACATCCTCGATGGAAGCGGCCTCGTCGCGTCACGCGGCGAGTCGCCGGTGCCGGTGGGCCCGGGCGACGTGGTCGAGACCGCGCCCGGCGAGGAGCACTGGCACGGCGCAGTGTCCGGCGGCGAGCTGTCGCATGTCGCCCTGTCGTTCGGCGAGACCGAGTGGGGCGAGTCGAGCACCTGACGCCGCGCCACGCGACGGTCAGCCGCGAACCGGGGCGGCCAGCGTCTCGACGCGCGCGGCGGCAGCCTCGATGAGGTTCTCGCTCACGCGCCGCGCGCGAACGAGGCCGACGATCGTGTCGATCGTGTGGGCGACGATCTGCCCGTCGTAGACCTGCTGGTTGGCGAAGACGAGGAGGTCGACGCCGGCGACGAGCGCGCGTTCGATCGCCTCCTGTGCGCCGAAGGCCTTCGTGATCGCCGCCGCCTGGAGGTCGTCGCTGGCGACCGCGCCGGACCAGCCGAGCTCGCCGCGGAGGAGGCCCGTGACGGTCGCCTTCGAGAGTGCGGCGGGATAGGTTCGATCGAGCGTCCGGTTCACGATGTGGCCGACCATGACGGCGTCCGGAAGCCCGGCCGAGACGAGGGAGCGGAATGGATCCAGCTCCTTGCGGGACCAGGTCGCGGTCACGTCGACGACGCCGAAGTCGGTGTTGCCGGTCGCGCTCCCCTCGCCCGGGAAGTGCTTGATCGCGTTCTTCACGCCGGCCGCGTGATGCGCCTCGATCTCGACCGAGGCGTTCGCGACGACGACCGCCGGATCGGCCGAGAAGCTGCGGTCGAGCGCTCCGATCGCCGGGTTGCGCGGGTTGAGGTTCAGGTCCACGACCGGCGCGAAGTTCAGACCGATCGCCATCGAGGCGAGGGTTCGTGCCATCGCGCCAGTCGCCGTGCGCGTGTGGGCGAGGTCGTTCCGCTCACCGAGCGCCGCCTCCGACTCGGTCGCCGGGAAGCCGTCCTGGGGGCCGAGCCGGGCGACGCGACCACCCTCCTCGTCGACAGCCACGATCAGTCGGCCCGGCGCCGCCGCGTGGAGGGCCTTGGTGAGCGCCGCCAGCTGGCCCGGCGAGGTGATGTTCCGCGTCCCTCGCGTCAGCTGGTCGCGGTCGAACAGGATGACCCCGCCGAGATTCCCGGCCTCGATGGCGTCGCGGATCTCCGGCGACGCTGACAGCGTCGAGCCGCGGAATCCGACGACGAGCAGGCGCCCGATCATCGCCCGCAGCTCCCGCTCGCTCGTCGCGGTCGACGTCGGCGTGGCGGTCGGTGCCTGGGTCGGCGACGCGCTGGCCCTTGACGGCGATGGCGGCGGTGCGAGCGTCGGTGTCGGCTGCTGGCCTGCGGGCGACGGCGAGGACGATTCGGGCGGGCTCGCGCAGCCGCCGAGCGCGACGGCGCCGGCACCGAACGCGAGCCCGGCGAGGAACCGTCGCCGGGAGACCGATCTCACCATTCGAGCGTAGCGGCGGCGCGTCGGTTCGGGTGGCGCAAACGCGCGGCGTTCAGTCGCAACCCCGTCCGTCGCCATCGCCATCGAGCCGGTAGACGTCCGGGCCCACGACCGTCACGGGCGCCTTGCCCAGCGCCCGGACGTCGGCGCAGTCGAGGTCGCCGACGATCGGCAGGCAGGGCGTGTAGGACGGGCTGCAACCGGTCCCCGAGTCGCCGGACGGCAGCGGTCCGACGAGCCCAACCGCCGTCGGCTTGACGGCGTCGGACGGGGCCGGACCCCATAGCCCGATGCCGGCAGCGCGGGCTTCGCGCTCGGCGGCGAGCAGGATATCGACGTATCGAACGTCGGGCGGGAACGTCGAAACCTGCGCGAACCCGGTCCTGACGAGCTCGAGGTTGACGAACAGCCAACCGCCGGGCCGGCTCTCGTCGCGCAACCAGACGTCGCGGAGCAGCCGGTCGTAGCGGTCGACCTCGGAGACGTCCTTCTCGAGCCAGACCGTCCGGCCGGCGACGAGCGCGCTGTTCGCCTTCGAGGCCTGCGGGCCCATCCATTCGACCGGGCTGTTCGGGTCGACCGTCTCCGGCGTGTCCATGCCGATGTAGCGGAGCTTCTCGTCGCCTCGACCGCGGTCGACGACGATCGTGTCCCCGTCCACGACGCGGACGACACGCGCCTGCTCGGTGGTCCCGGACGGAGCGAGGCCGAACCGGGCGGCGTCGGCGCTCGCTTCGGCGCTCGCGTCGTCGCTCGCGTCGGCGCTCGCTTCTGGCGGCGGTTGGGTCGACGCGGCGGTCGACCCTTCAGCGGATCGACCGATCGTCGATGCCGTCGGCGTCGCCGTGCTCGCCGCCGCACGGACCGAGCCACCCGAGCCCGGCGCGACTCCTGCCGCCCGACGCGACGCCCCGACGTTGTAGGCGACGAGCACCGCGACGATCAGGAGGGTCGCCTGCGCGACCCGCGCGATCCGAACGCGCCCGAGGTCCCGGGTCCGCACCTGTTGCTCCCCTCGCGCTGCGGCCCGCCGTCCCGTCGTCGGCCGAGCCGCTCCCGAGTATGCGCCGGCGCCCATGGCGGTCGGGAAACGCGCCGAACTGCCGCACGGTCCCTGGGCCGCCGCGTGCGTTGCCTCCCGGGGTACGTTTTCGGCACCTGCATGTCGCCGCGTTGCGCACGGGGGACAGATGGAACCGCGCGAGGCGATGGATGGCGTCGGCTGCGACCCCCGGGAGCAACGACCAGCCACGGGCGGTCGGAAATCGTTTCCTGGCGGGCAACCCGACGCCGGACCTGGTCGAGCCGGGAGCGCGGCGGCCGCGAAACCCTCGCGTATCGCAAGGCGTGACCGATGAACCCGACGCGGCCGTGGCGTCTACGCTTCGACACGATCAAACGGACGAAGAGGGACGACCGATGCCGGAACGACTGCTGCTCCTCGTCGGCACGAAGAAGGGCGCCTTCATCGTTGAGGGCGACCCGGCGCGTGACCGATGGGAGGTCCGCGGACCGACGTGCGAGGGCTGGCCGATCCAGGACATCAGCTACGACGCCGCGACCGGCCGGCTGTACGCGGGTGGAGGCAGCCCGTGGTTCGGGCCGACGGTCTTCCGAAGCGACGACCTCGGCGCGACCTGGCAGCAGTCGAGCGCCGGGCTGACGTACGGAGACGACGAGGCCGCGCCGAAGATCTCGGCCGTGTGGAACGTGACCGCGGCCCACGGTTCCGTGTACGCCGGCGTCGGCCCGGCGGGCCTGTTCCGGAGCGACGACGGCGGCGAGACGTGGCAGCACGTCGAGGGTCTCACGAACCACCCATCCCGCCCGACGTGGCAGGCCGGCGCCGGCGGCCTCATCCTGCACACGATCATCCCCCACCCCAGCGACCCGAACCGGATGTGGGTTGCGATCTCGGCCGTCGGCACGTTCGAGACGACGGATGGGGGCGCGACATGGACGGCCCGCAACAAGGGCGTCCGGGCGGACTTCATCCCGGGACCACCGCCGGAGACGGGAATGTGCGTCCACAAGCTCGTCATGGCCGCCGGCGAGCCCGAGCACCTCTACCAGCAGAACCACTGCGGCGTCTACCGCTCGCTCGACGGCGGGCGGCAGTGGGAGGAGATCACCGGGTCCCTGCCGACCGACTTCGGCTTCCCGATGGTCACCCACCCACGCGACCCGAAGACGGCCTGGACGATCCCGCTCACCCAACCGGACCGGGGGCGGTTCATGCCGGATGGATCGGCTGCCGTCTACCGGACGTCCGACGGCGGCGACTCGTGGGCCCGCCTGTCCGACGGGCTGCCGCAGGAGGACGCCTACATCGCCGTCCTGCGCGAGGCGATGGCGCGCGACGAGCTCGATCCCGTCGGGATCTACTTCGGAACGAGCGGCGGGCAGCTGTGGGCGAGCCGCGACAACGGCGATTCATGGTCGAGCATCAGCACGACGCTGCCGCCGATCTGGTCTGTCGACGCGGTCCGGATCGCCGGCTGAAGGTCTCGACGCCGGCCGCTACGCAGCCCGGGGGCATCGAACGATGGTGACCGTCCACCTGCCCTCGTCGCTCGCGCTCGTCGTCGCCGAGCTGCCGAGGGTGGCGCAGGTCGAGGCGACGACGGTGCACGAGGTCGTTCGGGCGCTCGACGCCCGATGGCCCGGCGTCGCCGACCGCGTGCTCGAGCCCGGGCCGGCCATCCGACGTCACATCAACGTCTTCGTCGACGGCGAGCCGGCCAGGCTCGAAACGCCGGTCCCGAACGGTTCGGTCGTGCACGTCATCCCGGCAGTCGCCGGGGGCTGACGGCCCGCGCGATCAGCGGCGGAAGCGGCCGATCAGACGCGGCGGAGCGCGATGACCGGGATCGTGCGGGTCGTCTTCCGCTCGTAGTCCTGCGCTTCGATCGGAAGTTGCGGGCGCAATCATCGGACAGCGGCATGAATTCGGCGGGCCGGGCAAAGCTGCGCGCATGGCCGCACGGCCGCGCGGCTGTCACGGCATCGCAAGGCGACCCGCGAGGCGGCGCCGGCAGGCGTTGCACGCGCGCGCCGAGCATGGGGATGTCCGCGAATCGAAGCGTGCGAGGAGGCACCAGATGGCGACGACCACCACTGCGAAATCCACCGGTCGACGCACGACGAGCGCGCGCTCGTCAAGCGGTCGGTCCGCCTCGAACATGAGCGGCACGAGCGCCGCCTCGAACCGCTCGGCGAGCACCGCGACGAGCAACGGCCGCGGTCGCGGGATGTCGCCGGACCCGGTGATGGACACGCGCGGCGTCGAGATCCAGCGGTTCGGGACGCTTCGCGATCTGCCGATCTCGCTCGGCTCCGACGCTCGATCGAAGAGTTGTGAGCTCCTCAACCAGGTCCTCTCGGACACGTTGATCCTGTACGCGATGTACAAGAAGCATCACTGGCTCGTCGCCGGCCCGACCTTCTACCAGCTGCACCTGCTGTTCGACAAGCACGCCGAGGAGCAGCTCGAGCTCGTCGATCTCGTCGCCGAGCGGGTCCAGACGCTCGGCGGGATTGCCGTCGGCGACCCGCGCCAGGCGGCCGAGATCACGAAGATCGAGCGCCCGCCCGACGGCGCCGAGGAAGTCCCGGCCATGATCACCCGGCTGCTCGACGCGCACGAGACGATCATCTCGGAGGTTCGCGACGCGATTGACGCGACCGAGAAGAGCAAGGACTGGGGCACGAACGACCTGCTGATGAGCGACGTGCTGCGGCGCAACGAGCTCCAGGTCTGGTTCGTCGCCGAGCATCTCGTCGACGTCCCGCTCGTCGACACGGCGAGCGCCTGAACCGACGGCGATCACGCTCCCGTGCAGCACGTTCGTCGTAATTTCGCAAGCGCCAGACGCGGTCATGACGTCGGAGACGTGACCCGCCAGCGTTGATGATCCGGATCACGCAACTGTGCGAATTCGGAGAACGGAGGAGTCGAACCAGTGGGCATCATTTCCTGGATCATCGTGGGGGCGATCGCGGGATACATCGCGGGCATGCTCGTGCGCGGCGATGAGAGTCTCGGCGTGATCGGGCACATCGTGCTCGGGATCATCGGTGCCCTCGTCGGTGGGTTCATCGCGGGCGTGCTGACCGGTGGCAACGACTATGTGACCGGGATCAACATCCCGACGATCGTCGTGGCCGTCATCGGCGCGGTGATCCTCGTCCTGATCTGGAGCGCAGTCACCGGACGAACACGAACGGGCGCGCCTCGCGTCTGACGATCGTCCCTCGAAGCTCTCGAAGCGGCCGCACGTGGCGACACGGCGGCCGCTTTTTCATGTCCACGTGCCGCGTGCGCGGCGGGACCCGGGGACGCACGAATCCACGATCGGGGAGGTGACAGGACGACACGTGTCAGGCTACTGTCACGCGACGTCGCGCGCAGATGGCACGGAATGCTGTTCGGGGACGAGGCACGCGACGGGAACGATCGGAGAGGGATCAGGCAGGAGATGCTCACGGTGCAGGCCGAACCGGCGACGATCGTCCTCGACGCGGCCGGACGCTTCCTCGACGCGAGCCCGGCGGCGCTCGAGCTGTTCGGCATGTCGCGTGACGAGCTCCTCGCCGCAGATTCCTCGACCTTTTCGCCGGAGCCTCGGGATCCCGACTCGAACGCCGCGCTCCGCGATGCCTGGGAGGCCGAGGGCCGCCCGGACCTCGGTGGCGAGGCGACGATCCTCCGCCGGGACGGCGATCGGCGGCGCGTCCGGTTCATCATCGCCACGCAGCCCGACGACCGCTTTGTCGCCGTGCTCGAGCCGGTCAACGAACGCGAGCGGGATCGCCCGATCGTCTACACCGCCGGTCAGACACTCGCCGAATGGCGCGCGGCCGAACGCCGGCTCGAGGCGATCCCGCCGGAAAGCGCCGAGTGGCGCGCGGCGCAGGCCCAGATCGAGGCGCTGCGCTCGCAGTACCACCGCCTGTTCGACGCGCGCCGCTGAGCCGCGATCCTTCCAGGTGGCATTCCGGCGGTTTCTCGGGCTCGGCGGCAGCCGCGATTCGGGTCCTGGCGCGGCGAACGCCGATTCCAACGCGCCGCTGCCGGTCGACGCCAGCGAGACCGAGACCGTCCGGCGGATCGTCGGCCGGCTCGAGTCGATGCCTCCGGACCGCGCGCGGCTGCTGGCCTCGATGGCCTACGTCCTGGCCCGCGCCGCATACGCCGATCTCGATATCAGCGACGCTGAGACGGCCGAGATGGAACGCATCCTCGTCGCCGACGCGAACATCGACGAAGCGCAGGCGGTGCTCGTCGTCGAGATGGCGAAGCTCCAGGCCCGAACCCACGGTGAGACCGAGGACTACCTCGTCACGCGCGAGTTCCGGCGCGCTTCCACGCCCGAGCAGCGCCTCGCGGTCCTCCGGGCATGCTGGCTCGTGAGCGCGGCGGATGAAGCGATCACGAGCACCGAGAGCGCGACGCTCGACGAGATCGCGGCCGAGTTCGACCTCGACCGCGCCGAGGTCGCCGCCGTGCGCGCCGAGTTCGGCGACAAGCTCATCGCTCGGCGGCTCATCGCCCGACCGCGCGGAGCGTGAGCCGGTCGCTCCGGCTGTTCGTCGCCGGGGCAGGCCCCGCCTACTCCGACCGGCCGTCGGCCGTCGGCTCGGCGTATGTCGTCCGCGGCGACGGGGCGGCGATCCTGCTGGACCTCGGCCAGGGCACCTTTCCGCGGCTGTTCACGGTCACGCGACCGGAGGATCTCGCGGCGGTCCTCATCAGCCACCTCCACCCCGACCACTTCGTCGACCTCGTCCCGCTGCGGCACTACCTGCGGTTCGAGCTCGACGCCGGCCGACGGGTTCGCGTGATCGCGCCGGACGCGCTCGCGGCCCGACTCGACGCCCTGTCCGGCGAACCGGCGTTCGCCGACGGCGCTCTCGCGATCGAGCCGCTGCGGGCGGGGTCGGTGGAAGCGCCCGGGTCAGGCCTGACCATCGTCGCAGCGCCCGTCACCCACCGCGATCAGGCGTTCGCATTCAGGGTCGCGCCGGCGCCGGACGGGCCGGCGCTCGTCTACTCGGGCGACTGCGGCCGCGCGTCGGACCTCGACCCGCTCATCCGGCCCGGGGACTGGCTGCTCTCGGAAGTCTCGTTCGGGACGGGACCCGCGCCGGTCGCCGATCTTCACCTCGACGCCACCGCCGTGGGCGACCTGGCGGCCCGAACCGGGGCGTCACGCGTGCTCCTGACCCACCTCCAGATGGGCTACGCGCCCCAGGCGACGATCGATGCCGTCCGTGCCCGCTACGACGGCCCGGTCGCACTCGTCGCGCCCGGCGACGACCTGGCCCTCTCGCCCGACTGACGCGGGCCGCGCGCCGGATCTCCCGGCATCATCGATCAGGCGACGAAGCCCGTCCGGCCGATCGCGTCCTCTGCGCCATCCGAGAGCTCGTCCAGGCGCCGCGCGAGCGGGAGGCGGGAACCGATCTCACGGCCGCATTCGGCGCAGCTCCAGTCCTCGCCCGGGAGCGCCGACGGCATGACCCGGCGCACCACGAGGTCACCGCCGGCCGAGGCGACGATCGTCACGCCGTCGCGGTACCAGGCCACGGCGCCGCAGCTCGGACACGCTTCGAGGGCACGCACGCTCCGGTGATACCGCCCGTTCACTTGCCGCCGCGCGCTTCCCGTGAAGCGGTTCGTGGCTAGCCGCTTGCGAACGGCGCCGCGGGCGAGACCTCGATCGTGGCTCGCCGGGCCCGCAGATCGGCGCGAAGGCCAGCGGCCCGTTACGGAGTGCCACGTGCCCACCTCGCCTCGTCGCGGCGACTTGCGCGGCGGAGCGAAGATGACACCGTGGACCGCCCGCCGACCTCCGACGATCCGGTCGCGGATCTTCCGAACGACGACGAGACGGCGGCCGACGACGACCTCCCGGCCGTCGAGCGCGCCCGGATGCGACGCCGCGACCACGACCTGGGCGCCCACGACCGGGCGCTGATGAACGACGGCTCAGCCAAGTGGTTCAAGCAGGCCCTCGATCGTCAGGCTCGCGACGCGCGTCCGGATCGGGCCCGACGTCCCGAGCGGTAGGAACCGCGAGCGGGTTCGGGACGTCTCGGCGAGGACGCTCGACCTCGCGAGGACCCCATGCATCGTTTCGTCATCGTGCTGCCCTTCATCGCCCAGCTCGCCGGCTGCACCGTCGGCGGCGTCCTGCCGTCCGGCGGCAGCGGCAGCTCGGGTCCGTTCGATCGACCGACCCGTCCCGGCGATCTCGTCCTCCGCGTCTCGGTCGAGGGCGGCTTCGCCCCCGCAGCGGCGCGCCTGACCGAGCTGCCGACGTTCTCGCTCCTCGGCGACGGCCGGGTCATCCGACCGGGTCCGCAGATCGCCATCTACCCCTCCCCGCTCCTGCCGAACCTCCAGCAGTCCACGCTCACCATGCGGCAGGTGGACGACCTCCTGGCGGAGGCTGCGGCCGCGGGGGTGTTCGGCCCGGATGCCGACTACCCCGTCGGGGGCGTCATGGATGCGAGCACGACGGTCTTCACCAGCAACGTGAACGGGCACCATCGGATCTCGGCCTACGCGCTCGGCGAGGCCGGCGACGAGGGCCTGACCGACGAGACCCGCACCGCCCGCTCGAAGCTCCGCGGCTTCCTGTCGGCGCTGCCGGACGCAGGCCCGACGACGAGCTACACGGCCGCTGAGGTCCGCCTCCTCGTCCACCGCCATGACCCGGCGAGGGACGATGCGACGACGGGCGGGCTGAGGCGCGGAACGATCGACTGGCCGCTCCCGAATGTCAGTCTCGCCAGGGCCGGCCACGGCGCGCAGCCGCTCCCCGATTGGCGCTGCTTCACGGTGACCGGTGAGGACGCCGGCACATTCCTCGTTGCCGCCCGCGGCGCGAACGCGCTGACGCTGTGGCGCGAGGCTGGCGAGGCGTACATGCTGCTCGTCCGACCACTGCTACCCGACGAGACCGGCTGCCCGGCCGGGGCCTGAGGCGCCAGATCGCGGCCGGCGTACCGTCCCGGAGGGTGCGACCGACGGTTCCGTGGAGCGTTTCCGCAGCCTCTTGCGACGGACCTGCAAGGGCCGACGACCGCTGCGACACCGCCCGAGCCGTGAGCAGCAGCGAGTCTAGTGACGACGCCGTGGTTGTTGGACCGCAAGCGGCAGGATCGGGAGAGCATGCGAGCCAGAGACGACGACGTCCTCGAGTCGCTCCGCGAGCTTCGGGCCGCCGATGAGCGCCGCCGGCGGTCGCCGCTGGGTTCGCCCGAACGGCACGAGGCGGAGCTCGAGGTTGAGGCGCTTGCGCGCGAGATCTTCGAGGCCGGGATGCTCGTGAGCGACGGGCTCGCCAACGAAGGCGTGACGGCCAGCCGGGGCAGCCCCGACGAGGGCTCCAACGCCCACGGCGAGGACCCGAACCGGCTGCCGTAGCGCGACGACGGCTGCTCGGGCTTGACGGCTGACCCCGGCGATCGGCACGCTCGCCGGCGATGGCGCAACCGCTCCCGGAATTCGAACGCAAGACGCTCTACTCGGTCGTCGAGGTCGCGCTGATCACCGGCCGTCCGCCGGGGCTGATCCGGCGCTGGATCTATCGCGGACAGCTGCCGTCCATCCGGCTCGCCGACGAATCGCCCTTCGTGCCGTTCGACGCCCTGACGGAACGGCTGGAGCGGCTCGCCTGGAAGCGCCGCCGCCGTGCCGCGAAGGCGAGACAGATGAAACGCGAGCGTCCGACCGGCGAAGGCTGACGGGTCGTCCCTGCTGGCAGCCTCGGGCGGAACCAACGCAACGCCGCGACGGCGACAGGGAGGCCCGGAACCATGCCGAACGGACCCATCGTCCAGGTGCAGAGCTGGGGCGACGCCGTATTCGCCTCGATCTCCAACACGATCTACACGCTGCTCGGCGCGATCCCGCAGATCATCGGCGCGCTCATCATCCTGATCATCGGCTGGTTGATCTCGAACGTTGCGGCCCGACTGACCCGGGCGGCCCTCGAGCGGACGGGCGCCGACGGCCTGTTCGTCACCCACGGCAGCGATGTCTACGGCAACGTCCCGCGCCAGTTCCGGCCCAGCATCGTCGGCGCCGAGATCGTCCGCTGGATCATCCGCTTCGTCACGCTGAACGCGGCCGCGAACGTCCTCGGGCTCGTCCAGATCAGCCAGCTCTTCAACCAGGTCGTCCTGTGGCTGCCGAACCTCATCGTCGCGGCGATCATCCTCCTGCTCGCCCCGGTCGTCGCGCGCTTCGTGCGTGGCACGATCGAGGTCGGAGCGGGCCGGATGGGCTTCACGAATGCGAACATCCTGGGACGTGTCGCCGAGGTCGCGATCATCTCGCTCGCGGTCGTCGTCGCGATCGACCAGATCGGCATCGCGCCGACCCTCGTGAACGCGTTGTTCATCGCCGTCGTCGGTGCCCTCGCCCTCGCCTTCGGGCTGGCATTCGGCCTCGGCGGCCGCGACGTTGCCGCCCGGATCACCGAGCAGTGGTACGAGTCCAGTCAGGGTGCCGCGCAGCGCGTCCGTGACCAGGCCGCGACCGCGTCCGGCCCATCTCCCACAGGACGACCACGTGCGCAGACAGCCTCGGGTGCGGCGTACGCGGCCGTCGAGCGAAACGAGACCACGGAAACCGGGTACTAGGCCCGGAGGTCCGATCGGGCTGCCGCCGGCCCTACGCGGATGGGGGATGCCACGCCTCGTGATGGAGGACTAGGATCGGTTCGACCTTGTCCCCCAGCAAGCGCAGGTAGCTCTCATGACCCGTCGCGTTCCCCCGCGCTCCTCGATCGCCCCTGTCGATCCTGACGTCGCCCGCTCGACGACCGTCGACTTCTCGGACAGCGCGATCGCGCCGGACGGCGTCGGCCGGCCCCGCTCGCTCGGCGAGCTCGCCCGCTCGCTCGTTCCGGCCGTCATCAGCACGGACGTTCCCGAGCACGCGGCCCTCGGCGGGTGGCTGCGGGGCCTCGGCCGGCGGCGCTGAAGGCTCGAGCCGCTAGTCCGCGAGGAACGCCCGCCGCAGCTCCCGGTTCCAGCCACTTGGCGTGCCCTCGAAGCCGATCGTCCAGATCCCCGTCCCGAGCAGCCCCGCGCGGTTGACCCAGGCCCACTTGTCGGCCGCCGCCCGCGGATCGTCGAAGTAGAGCTCGACCCAGTGGAGCGCGCAGGTCGAGCAGTCACGGACCTGCCAACGGCTCCACGCGACGTGCTCGACGGGATCCCAGCGGAGCCCGTGCGCCGTCGCGAGCGCGAGCGCGGTCGAGACGCGCAGGTCGGTCCCCTGCCCGGTCGTGCGGGCATGGACGGCTGAGCTCGTCGTCGGCCAGAGGTGTCCGTAGTACGGAACCCCGACGATGATCCGGTCGGCCGGCACGTACCGCCGGAGCAGCCGGACGGTGTCGACGAGGTCGTAGCGCGGACCGCCGAGCGGTGCCGTGGACCCCGCGACCTTCGACCACCAGCCGGCGTAGTGGTAGCCCATGAGGTACAGGGCGTCGGGCTTGCCGGCGACGATCGCCGGGACGTCATACGAATCGAAGTGGCCGACGAGGTCCACGGTCAGCTGGAGGCCCGGCCGTCGCGCATCGAGCGCACGCCGGATCTCCCCCACGAGCCCGCCGAAGGCCTTGCCCTGCCCGTGCGGGATCGGCTCGAAGTCGACGTTCACGCCGTCGACGCCACGCCGGACGACGATGTCGGCGATCGCCGCCGCAAGCCTGGCGCGGGCGGCGCTGCTCGCGAGCAGCGTCCTCGAGGCCTGCGTGCCTGACGCGTTCCAGCTGAACCGTCCCAGCGTCGGGACGATCTTCGTGCCTGCGGCGTGCGCGCGGGCGATCACCCGCGTCATCGTCGGCGAGGTCCACGCCTTGCCACCGCTGCCGGTCAGGCTGATCGTCCCCTTCGAGGAGGCGGTCAACCCGAAGAACGCGAGCGTCGAGATCGCCGAGAGGTCCATCGCGGTCGCCGCATACCCCAGCTGGTCGACCGTCGCGAAGGCCATGACCTCGTGACTCATGCCCTTCGCGGCGAAGCCGAACGGCGTCGAGGCCGGCGCGGTCGAGGGTGGCACGGTCGGAGCCGGTGACGGCGACGGCGACGGGATCGGCGAGGCCGTCGGGACGGCGACGGTCGGGTCCGGTGTGGCCGAAGTTGCCGTGGCCGACGGCGACTGCACCGGTTCGGACCCGCTGACCCTCGGACCTGCCGTCGTCGATGACGGGACGGTTCGCGCGTCGCAGGCGCTCGCCACGAGCAACGCGACGAGCGCGAGCGCGACACGTCGGAGCGCCGGTCGACGCAACGCAGAAGCGGGCACCGGCCGAGCATAGGAACCGCGACCGACGCTCGCAGTGGCCCGATCGGGGGCCATTGACGACGACCTCCGCGGCTGTTTCAATCCAGCGGCCCAGCTCGCCCTGCCGGAGGCCACGCTCATGTCGCGTTCCCGCTCGATCGGCCTCTCGGCCGCGGCGCTCACCGGCCTGGCGGCCGGGATCCTCGCCCTCGCGCCGGCGGTCGTCGCCGGGTCGTCGAGCGCCGACGCCGCGAGAGCGCGACACGAATCGATCGTCCGTCACTGGACGCCCGAGCGGATGAAGGCCGCCGTTCCGCGCGACCGCGTCAGCCATCCCGCGAAGCGGCCGGGTGGTGGCGGCGGCGGCGGGACGGTGACGGGCGCGTCGTGGACGGGCGGCGGCGAGGTCCTCCAGGCAACCGGCAAGGTCTACTTCGAGATGGACGGAGGCGCCTGGGTCTGCACGGGCACCGCCGTCCAGGATGGGACGGCGAATCGCTCGATCGTCGCGACGGCGGGTCACTGCGCAATCGACGAGTCGACCGGTGAGTTCGCGACGAACTGGCTGTTCATCCCGGACTTCGACGCAGCCCCGACGTTCACCTGCTCCCGCACGAAGTACGGCTGCTGGACCGCGACGGCGCTCGTCGTGGATCGCGCGTTCGCGACGGCCGGTGGCTTCGACACGCAGGCGACGATCAACGACTGGGCGTTCGCGGTCGTCGGCCCGGGTGGCAAGAGCGGCTCCCAGCAGCTGGATGCGGCGGTTCCGGCCCAGGCGATCTCGTTCGCCGGCCTGAGCACCGGCCAGTCCATCGATTCATTCGGCTATCCCGCCGCCGGCAAGTACCACGGAAACGACCTCAGCTACTGCGCCGGCAACGTCTTCCACGACAGCCTCAACGACAACCTCACCTGGGGCCTCAGCTGCGACATGACGGGCGGATCGTCCGGGGGTCCGTGGCTGTCGAGCTTCAACGCGAGCACCGGCCGGGGGACGGTGAGTGGCCTGAACTCGTACGGCTACTCGGGCGTGCGCAACCTGTACGGCCCGCAGTTCGACGCCGACACGCAGTCGACGTTCAACGCGGCGAAGAGCGCCTCGACGAACACGGTCGTCGCTGCGGGCTGAGCGGACCGCGGCCGGAACGAGGGCCGCCCAGGTGCATCCCGGCACCGGGTCGCGACCCGTCACGGAAACGGGCCGGAACCCTCGCGCGACCGTCGGCGTCTCCGCGGTGACCGCCGTCCGGCGGCGTATCAGCGGGGAACCGAACCGATGTCGAGCACGCTCCGAACGCTTGCCGCCGCCGCAGGCGGCGCCCTCATCGTCGCCATCGTCGCGCTGACGATCCGACCCGCTCCCGTCCTCGGCGCGCCGGTGACGGGGACGAGCGACGCGCCCGCACGAACGATCACCGTGTCGGCCAACGGCAGCGTCACGCTCGTCCCGGACGTCGCGCACGTCGGGCTCGGGATCAGCGCGACGAAACCGACCGTCGAGGCGGCTCGCGCGGAGGCCGCGCGGATCATGAGCGCGATCGTCGCGGCCGCGAAGGCCAAGGGCGTGGCGGAGCGCGACATCCGGACCACCGGCATCTCGCTCTCGCCCCAGTACGCCCCCGAGTGCGGCTACGTCCCGACGTCGAGCGTCTGCCCCAAGGCCGCCTCGATCGTGGGCTATGTCATGAGCGAGCAGGTCGACGTCACGATCCGGGACCTCGACGCGGCCGGCGGCGTGATCGATGCCGCGACCGCGGCCGGCGCGACGAACGTCAACGGGATCTCCTTCCAGGTCGACGATCCGGCCAAGGCCGAGGCCGACGCGCGGGTCGCGGCGATCGGTGCGGCGCGTGCCAAGGCCGAGGCGATGGCGCGCGCGGCCGGTGTGTCGATCGGTGCCGTCGTCTCGATCACCGAGAGCTCGCCCTCGGTCCCCTACCCGTATCCGTACGCGGCCGGGGGTGCCAAGGCGGACGTCGCGACGCCGGTCCAGCCCGGCACACAGGACGTCCAGGCGAGCGTGACCGTCGTCTACGCGATCGGATGACGGCGGTCGCCGAAGGGCGCAGGGCTCGGGCTACGCCGGCGCACGCGCGAGATCCGGCGCAAGCGGGGGCGCCAGCGTCCCGGCCACGACCACCGCGCCCCGCCTGAGCGCATCGTCCACCGCCGGGTCGTCGGCAGCCGGGACCTGGCGGACGACGAGCTCGGCATGGAACCGGCCGGCGACCGCAGCGAGCGACTCGACGACGTCGCCGACGCCAACGACCGTGACCTCGAGGGTCCGGCCGTGCGACACCGCACGAGCGAGCACCGCGCGAAGCGCGGCCACGCCGTCATCGCCGTCGACGTCGCGACTGGCGGCAAGCGAGCGGGTGACCGCGAAGAGGAGCCGCCTCGAGGGAAGCGGTCCCGCCCGCCAGTCGCGGTCACGGACGATCGAGGGTCGACGGTGGTGCATCGACTCCGACCGTACGCCAGCGCGACGTCGAGGCATTCCGTGCGGGTTTGGGCCCGGACGTAACAGTCGCCTCGCCGCGCTCGAACGCCGGTGCACGCCCGCACCGCCGTGCGGGCTCGCAGGTCGACGGGCCCGGCGTCAGATCCTCAGCGGCGGCGGCCCATCAGCCGCTGCGCGGCCATCGCGGTGATGCCGGCGAACGCGACCTTGGCGATCGGGTTGTCGAGCGGACCGCCGGTGCCACCCTTCCCCAACAGCTGCTCGAAGATGCCGGGCTTCTGCTGGTGGACCTGCGTCGTCACCTGCGCGAGCCTGCCCGGGTCGCTCAGCCGATCGTCGACGCCGTCGCCGTTGAGGTCGGGAACCGCGACGCCCTGCTGCTGGCTCTGCGTCTGGAGCCATTGGGCGAACTGGGAGCGCTGCTCCGGCGTGAGCTTCTCGAAGGCCTCCTGCGCCGACGCCTGGTACTGGTCCGGCGTCAGGTTCGGCGCGACCTTGCCGTAGGTGTCGGCCACTTCCTGGCCGGACATCTCGTGCGCGTTGCCACTCTGCCAGCGGCTGGCGAAGTCCTGGAGCTGCTGCCCGGCCTGCCCGCCGAGCAGCTCGTTGAGAAAGCCCATGTCGCGCCTCCGTCGTTCCGGGTGTGGGTACCCGGCGAGGATGACCCGGCCGGCGGCGCGCGCACCGAAGACGCCTCCGTGCACCGATTGCAGGGGTGTGTCAGCGACAGCTGCTGGCGATCGAGCGGGTCGCGTTCCAGACTTCGCGTCGTGCCGCCTCGAGCCGGTCGAGGCGCCGGAACGCCGTCTCGTCGACCGCGCCGCCGACGGCCGAGCGAACCTCGCCGGCAAGGTCGCGGGCCCAGCGCCGGCCGACCGAACCGGCATGCAGGCCGAGGAGCCGTGCGAGGAGATAGCCGGCGGCGAGGGCACCCACGAGCAGCGCGAGCGGAACCGGGACTCGACCGACGAGCGGGAGGACGACCTCGTCGACCGCCGGCCGGGCGAGGATCCAGACGACGATCCACGCCGCGGACAGGATCACGACGAGCGTCGCGAGGCTCTGGAGCGCCCCGAGGATCGGCCACACGATCGATGCCGGCGGCCTGGCCGGGGTCCTCGCGACGACGCGATCGATCGCCCCGGCCAGCGCCGCGTCCGTCTCCCGCGGCTCGACCGCGGCCGCGAGAGTGGCCCGCGTCTCCGGCGCGGCGCTCCGGACGGGATCGGCGAGGGCGTCGGAAAACGCCGCGACGGCCGCGGCGAGGGATCCGCGGTCGCGCCAGCGGACGAGATGTCCGTGCGGATCCGCCACCCGGGCCTCGCGCCCGGAGAGCCTGTAGACCGCGGACGTGAGCATCCCGAGCGGGCCCGTCCCACGCCGGCGCGCCCGGGCGCGGGTCGCGGCGACCGCCTGCCGCTCCAGGACGGGCAGGTCGATGACGTCGAGCACGCGGCCCGTCGCCCGATCGATCGCCGTCCGGCGCGCGGCAGGATCGACGAGCGCTCGCGCCCCCTGGGTCGGGTCGACGCCGGCCGCGGAGGCGAGCTCCTCGGTGGCGGCCCGGATGCTCGCGACGATCCGCGCTCGAACAACGTGCTTCGCTTCGCTCTCCGCGGCCAGCCACTGCCGGAACGCGTCGAGGTCGCCGGTCTTGGCGGAGGTCACGACGACGTCCGGGACCGGCACGCGACGACCGGACAGGCGGCCTGCGTCGCGGCGCAGGTCCCGGGCGACCCGATCGGCATCGCCCGGCGCCAGCCGGTCCAGCTTGTTGAGGACGATGAGCTGCCGATCGAGGCTGCCGAGCCAGCGCCGCAGGAACTCGTCGTGCAGGACCGCGTCGTGGTACTTCTCCGGGTCGACGACCCAGGCGACGGCGTCGACTCTCGGCAGCAGCTCCTCGACCCGCTCGCGGTGGGACGGCTCGAGCGAATCGATGTCCGGCAGGTCGAGGATCGCGACCGTCGGGAGCGGGTCAGCGGTCGGTTCGGGCTCGGGGCTGCCGGTCCTGTTGCCGTCGGTCGCGTCGAGCGATCCGGCGTCGCCGAGGCCGCCGTGCTCGCGGACCTCGCCGACCCCCAGCCAATCGAGCAGCCCGTGCAGCTCGTCACGCGTCCCGAACGGGATCCACGCGACGGCCCTGCCGGTCGTCGGTCGTTTGACGGACGCCGCGCTCACGGTCGTTCCCGCAAGCGCGTTCAGCAGGCTCGACTTGCCGACACCCGTCCCGCCGACGAGGGCGAGGACATACGCCTCGGACGGGAAGCCGAGCCTCCGCCGCGCTTCGTCCCGAACGTGCTCCGCGCCCTCGGTCGAGACGCCCAGCAGGCGCGCTCCCTCGATCGCCTCGCCGAGCGCTCGGAGACAGCCGAGGATGCCGCCTCCCATGGCCGGCTCGGACCACTCGGGGAGCGGCTGCGTGCCTGCGTCGCCTGCCCGCGCGGATTCGGACGGCGGCGCGCTCACGCGCCCGAACGTGCCGGGCTCGCCGCGCCCTCGGCAGGCGCGACGAGGACCGCCCGCAGCTCGTCCGGCAGGTTCGGTGGCAGGCTCCGGACGTCGGTCGCGGCGGCACGGACGTCGGCGGCGAGCGCCCGCAGCGGCTCCCCACCCGCGACGAGCGAATCGAACCTCGCCCGCTCCTGGGCGAACGTCGCGGCGAGGATCCCGTCGAGGTTCTCACGGGCGTGGCGGATGAGCTCGACCATCGCCGCCTCGCCGAACAGGGCGCTCAACAGCTTCTGGTTGAGGAACGCCGTCCCGGCGGCAACCCCGAGCTCGGCGCCGGTCAGGCCGCCCGTGTGGACGAAGGTCGCGAGCATGACGCCCGTGCCGAGCGCGTTCACGCCGACCGACGCGCCCTTTGCCAGCTGGCGCTTCGGCCGGCCCGTCGTTCGAACCTCCTCCGCGATCGACGCCATCCAGGCCTCGATTCGCACGCGCAGCCGATCGTCGAAGCCGCGCGAGACGGACCAGAGGGTCGGATCGTCGGCGACGGCCGCGGCAACGACGGGATCGTCGGCCCAGGCCATCGCCGTTCGACGCGCCGCCTCTGCCGCGTGCAGCCGCGCCAGGCCGATGAGATCGTCGGCGGTCGCCTTTCGGACGGGCTCGACCGGAGGCTCCGTCGGACGGAAGACCGACGCGATCGCCCCACGGACGCGGCCGATCCCGGTCGAGAACAGCCGCGTGACCTCGTCCGCGCCGACGTAGTCATGCCACTGCCGGACCGCCTCCTCGCGCAGGAACGTCCCGTGGCCGAGCGCATCCCGGAGCGCGACGAGCTCGGACTCGAAGCGGGTGGCGGCCGTCCGCCGAAGCGCGTCCGCGTCAATCGCCTCGTGCTCGCAGTCGTCGGCGACCGCGTCGAGCAGCGGCCCGAGGCCGGCGAGCGCGCCGGTCAACGCCCGCGCGGCGATGGCTCGTCGTTCGTCGCGGTCGGCACGAAGCGCGGCAACCCGATCGAGGATCGGCGCGACCGCGGCGGCGCGCAGCGATTCGGTCCCCGGGTCGACGTCGCCCTCGGCCACGGCCAGGAGCGGAACGTCGTCGATCGGCGCTCCTCTTGATGCCTGGTCGCCGGCATCCCGGGCCACGACGTGGAGACCCGTCGTCGACAGCAGCCGAACGACGTCGGCGGTGACCTCGGACGCATCGGCCGAATCGGGGGGCATCCGGTTGACGACGACGATCAGCGGCAGACCGCGCTCGCGAACGCGTTCGAGGACCGCCCACGGGACGCGGTCGGCGTAACGGGTCGCGGTCGTCACGAAGAGGCACAGATCGGCCGCCTCGACGAGGCGGTCGGTGAGCTCCCGGTTCGCGTGCTCGACCGAATCGACGTCGGGCGCGTCGACGAGCGCGAGCCCGCGTTCGATCGAGGCATCCTCGATGATCCGTATCCGGTCCCGCTCGACCGCCGCGAGCGTGCCCTCGAGGAGCGCCTCACGATCGGCCGGCTGGACGAGGACGACGGCCTCGCGCGTCGTTGGCCGGAGGACGCCCGTCGGGCTCGCCGCCCGCCCGACGAGCGTGTTGAAGAGCGTGCTCTTGCCGGCGCCCGTGGGACCCAGGAGCAGGACGAGGAGCGGGGCGTCGAGGCTCCGTGAGCGGACACGGAGATGGCCGGCGAGGTGGTCGCGGAGGCGCTCGGCTCGGGCGACGGCGACGTCGCTCACCGGATGGAGCGCGAGGCGACGCCGCGCGAGCTCCTCGAGCCGGTCGACCAGCGCCGGCAGCGACGCCGGGGCCGAATCGGCAGCTTCGCGTCCCGACTCGCCCGTGTCGGGTGCGTGGCGGGTTCGCGGCGCGCGAGGCAGCCGCGACCGTGGGCTCGAGGTGCTCATGGCGCGAGGATGGCCCGAAACGCCCGTGAGGGGAAGGGCGCACCGCAACGTCGCGCTTTCGGTGGCGTTGCAGGCGAACGGTTCCACCGGCCGGTGGCGCGCCGTTCGGCGCTCACGGGCGCAGGAACCGCAGGAGATCGGGATGATCGTCGGTCAGCGGTCGGACCGTCGGCGCGAGCCCGGTCCAGCCGTCGTTCGCCAGGTGTCGGATGACCGCGGGATCGCGTGTCGCGACGATCCATTCCGACGGCGAGGCGCCGGCATCGAGCTCCGACGCGTTGGGGTCGTAGGTTCGGTCGAGGACCGTCATCCCGATCGGTGCCGCGGCCGCGGCGACGGCAGGCGTGAGCCCGTAGTAGCGGTTCGAGACGTGCACGACGAGCAGGCCGTCGGGCCGCAGGACCCGAGCGTCGTCGGCGATGGCCTCGACGGTCAGCAGGTGCGCCGGGATCGCATCGGATGAGAACGCGTCGAGAACCAGGACGTCGTGCGTGGCAGGAGGGACGGCCGCGAGCGAGCGCCGGGCGTCGCCGAGCACGACGGCAGGCCGGTTGGGCGCATCGGCGAGATAGGTGAAGTAGCGCGGGTCGGCGGCGACCGCCACGACGACGGGATCGATCTCGTAGAACGTCATCGCATCGAGCGGCCGTTCGTAGGCGGCGATCCCGCCGGCCCCGAGCCCGACGACGCCGATGGACCGCGCGTTCGGTCGGAGGGCGTCCAGCGCCCCGAACACGTCGCCGAGCGGGCCGCTTCGCGTGTAGTAGCCCACCGGCTCGTCGCGTCGCACCGGATCGATCCATTGCGCGCCGTGGACCGTCGTCCCGTTCATGAGGACCGTCCGATCGAGACCGGCCGGCTGGAGGACCTCGGTGACCCCGAAGAAGCTCCGCGCGCGAAGGAGCGCGGGATCCGGCAGCACGAGCGTCGCGAGGAGGAGGACGAGCGCGGTCGACGCGGTGAGGAACCACGGCTGACCGCCCCCAAGGAGGACGAGCGCCCCGATGAGCAGCCACCTGACCACCGCCTCGCCGGCGAGGGACCGTCCGCCGACGAGGACCAGCGCAAGGACGAACGCGACCGCCAGGTACGGGGCCAGGCGCGCCGGCGCGCCACGGAGGAGCGGCCGCGGGTCGAAGGCGAACCCCGGGTTCGGGCCGGGCTCGTCGGGCATGCTCGGCACGAGCGGTCCGCCGCTCCAGGCAAGGGCGGCGAGGCCGCCGACGAGGAGGATCGGCAGCTCCCAGATGCCGGGGAAGACGCTCGGCGCGACGATTCCGACGAACGCGCCGCCCAGGACGCCACCGGCCGACAGGACGAGGTAGTAGTCGGTGAGCCGGTCCGCCGGCGGCCGGTCCGCCGCGAGCCGGCCGTGGAGCGCGACCCCGACGACGCCGAGGCACAGCCACTCGAGCGCGACGAGTGGCACGATCGGCCAGCCACCGACGCTCGCGGTCGGGACCCACAGGAGCGTGACCGCTGCCGGCGCGAGTCCGACGGCGAGACGGGCGGCGCGCCCTGCCCGAGGCGAGAACGCGACGACGAACGTCGCGAGGTAGATCGCGAGCGGACCGACCCACAGGAGCGGCGCCGACACGACGTCTGTCGCGATGACGTTCGTGACCGCCGACAGCAGCCCGGCCGGCACCGCCGCCAGGAGGAGCCAGCGACCGCGACGGAGGCCGGGATGGTCGAGCGGCGAGCGGACAACGGCCGTGGACTCCGACGCCGCGCCGCCCGCCGGCCCCGCCCGTGTCGCGACGAGGGCCGCCACCATCAGGAGGGCCGCGAGGAGCACGACCGCGGCCGTCCAGAGGGTCCGCTGCGCGGCGAGCCCGAGCGCCGGCTCGACGAGGAACGGATAGGCCAGCAGCCCGACGAACGAGCCGGCGTTGCTCAGCGCATACAGCCAGTACGGGTCGCGGCGGGTGGTGGTCGCGAACCACGCCGACAGCAGCGGGGTCGTCGCGGACAGGAGGAACGCCGGCAGCCCGACGACCGCGGCGAGCAGGACCAGGACGCCGACGACGTCGGGCAGACGGTCGAGCGGCAGGTCGGCGACGGACACGTTCATGGCGACGAGCGCGGCAACCCCGCCGAAGAGCGCCACGCCGGCATGGATGCGTGCGGCCGCGCGGAGCCCGCGCCTCAGCACGAGATGTGCGTACAGGTAGCCGAGCAGCAGCACGGCCTGGAAGAACGCGAGCGTCGCGGTCCACACGCCGGGCGTGCCACCGAAGACCGGAAGCGCCAGCCGCCCCACGAGCGGTTCGACCGTGAACAGCAGGAGCGCGGACAGCCCGATCGTGACGCCGAACACCATCGACAGCCGGTCGAGCCGGATCGTCCGTTCGATTCCCGCCGGCGTGCTGGACTCGGCCGTCGCCATCGCCGTCATCCTCGCATCCATGCAAAGGCTGCGAGGCTGCGACCGCACGGCCTCCCCGAACCACACCTTGACGGCCCGATGCCCGGTTCTCACACTCGGCGCGACATGGCCCTCATCGTCCGCGAGGCCCGGCTCCATCCGACGCGTGGCGAGGCCGCCGCAGCGGTCGACGTCCGCGTCGACGGCGACCGGATCTCGGCGATCCGGCCGCACGGCGAGATCATGGCGGCCGACGACGACGTCGTGCTGGAGGCCGCCGGCCGGCTCGTCTCGCCACCGCTCGTCGATCCGCACGTGCACCTCGACGCGGTGCTGACGGTCGGCCAGCCGCGCCACAACGAGTCGGGCACGCTCATCGAGGGGATCCTCACCTGGGCCGAGCGCAAGGCCTCGCTGACGATCGACGACGTGAAGACGCGAGCCCGCGAGGCGATCCTCTGGGAGGTCGCCCAGGGCACAGGCCTCATCCGGAGCCACGTCGACGTCTGCGATCCGTCGCTCACCGCGCTCCGTGCCCTCCTCGAGCTGCGAGACGAGATGGCCGACGTCGTGGACCTGCGGCTCATCGCGTTCCCGCAGGACGGGATCCTTCGCTACGCGGGCGGAACCGACCTGATGCGCGAGGCGGTCCGGCTCGGGGTCGACGTCATCGGCGGGATCCCGCACTACGAGCTGACCCGTGACGAGGGCGTCGAATCGGTCCACTTCATGTTCGACCTCGCGCGCGAGACGGGGCTCCCGATCGACCTCCATTGCGACGAGACCGACGACGACCAGAGCCGCTTCCTCGAGGTCGTCGCCGCACGGGCGATTCGCGATGGGATGCAGGGCCGCGTGGTCGCCGGCCACACGACCGCGATGGGCTCCTACAACGACGCGTACGCGTTCAAGCTCATCGGCCTCCTCCAGCAGGCGGGTGTCACGATCGTCGCCAACCCGCTCGACAACGTCGTCCTCCAGGGCCGCTTCGACACGTACCCCAAGCGCCGCGGGATGACACGCGTGAAGGAGCTCGACGCCGCCGGCGTGAACGTCGCCTGCGGCCACGACTCGATCATGGATCCGTGGTACCCGCTGGGCCGGGGGTCGATGCTCGACGCGCTGTCGATGCTCGTGCACCTGGGCCAGATGACGGGCCGCGCGGAGCTGTTCCGCGCCTGGGAGATGGTGACGACGAACCCCGCGCGTGCCGCCGAGGTGCCGTGGGGCGTCAGCGAGGGACTGCCGGCGAGCTTCGTGATCTTCGACTGCGCGGACGAGGCCGAGGCGATCCGGCTCCGCCCGGCCGCCCGCTGGGTCGTCCGAAACGGCCGTGTCGTCGCCGAGACGGAGCCGGCGCGAAGCGTCGTCCACCATGCCGGGAGCGAGCGTCCCGTCACGTTCGCCAGGCCATCGACCGAAGCGAGGGAAGGAGTCGAGGTATGACCGCAGCATCGACGACCCGCGAAGGCATGCCGACCCACGAGGGCGACCTCTCGGTCGAGGCCCACGGCTTCGAGCCGATCCCGGAGGACTCCCGCTACGGCTCGGTGAGCCGGGTCTTCACCGTCTGGTTCACGCCGAACCTCGTGCCCGCGGCATTCTTCATCGGCACGCTCGCGGCGGCCGAC
The DNA here is from genome assembly GCA_035693145.1 of Candidatus Limnocylindrales bacterium. Lineage (GTDB taxonomy): Bacteria > Chloroflexota > Limnocylindria > Limnocylindrales > CSP1-4 > DASSHA01. Next base: position 23,674 of record DASSHA010000063.1, on the reverse strand, counting down.
TTCCTGCAGGTCGGGTTCGTCACGGGCCTCGTCGCGATCCTCGTCGGCAACGTCCTCGGCTCCATCCTCGTCGGCGCATTGAGCACGATGGGACCCGCGACGGGAATGGCCCAGATGCCGCTCGCGCGGCTGCCGTTCGGCAAGAGCATCGTCGTGCCAGGCGTCCTCAACTGGCTGAGCTGCATCGGCTGGGATGGCGTCAACAACGTGTTCGGCGCGGCCGCGATCTCGCTCCTGACGGGGCTCCCGTTCATCGTCTCGCTGCTCATCATCGTCGTCTGCCAGGGCCTGCTCGGCGTCATCGGGTACGAGGCGATCCACACCTTCGAGAAGTACATGGCGATCGTCCTCGGCGTGATGTTCGCCGTCCTGACGGTCGCGATCGTGGGCCAGGCCGGGATCATCGGCCAGGCCGGGACCGGTGTCGGTCGGACCGACGGCTTCACCGGGGCCGACCAGGTCGGCGCATTCATCCTGATGGTCGCGATCGTCGCGAGCTTCGTGCTCGCCTGGGCGCTCTACGCGTCCGACTACAGCCGCTACCTGCCGCGCGACGCATCGCGCTCGCGGATCTTCTGGAACACCGTGCTGGGGCTCACCCTCGCCGCCGGCTGGATCGAGGTCCTCGGTCTGCTCGTCGCCGACAAGGCGACCGGTGCGGCCGTCGGGACGATCAACGACATCCTCGGCGGCGGCCTGCTGGGCGCGCTGGCGATGATCGCGATCGCGATCGGCACGGTCGCCGTCAACGCGATGAACGACTACACGGGCTCACTGTCGCTGCTGGCCGCCGGCGGCCGGATCCCGCGCGTCTACTCGGCGATCGCGGTCGCCGTGCTCGGCTTCCTGTTCACGATCTATCTCAACGCCGGCGACCTCCAGGGGAAGTTCGAGAGCTACCTGCTCTTCATCCTCTACTGGGTGACCCCATGGGCCGGCGTCGTCCTGACCGACTGGTGGCTCCGTGGCCGGCGCGCCGACGTTCGTGGGCTGACCGACTTCTCGCGGCTGCACTCGGGCGTCCTCGCGCTCGTCGCGCTCGTCGTCGGGTTCGTCGTGTCGCTCCCCTTCCAGACCTCGTCGTTCGGGGACGAGATCGCCAAGGCGACCGGCCTGCCGATCAACGCCTGGGCGCCGACGCTCCACTTCGCCGACATCGCGTTCGTCGTCGGCTTCGTCGTCGCCGCGCTCATCTACTGGATCGGCGTGAAGGCCGGGATCGGCGTGAAGGGGGCCGACACCGCGGCATCCGTCGCCTGAGCCGCGGCCGGGAGGCGCCTGAGCCGCGCGGCCGGGACGCGCCTCAGCCCGGCGGCAGCGCCGGCCGATGGACGACGGCCGGGAGGCCGAGCGAGGCCGTCCATTCGGCGATCTCCTCGCACGTCGCGATCCAGACGCCGTCCATCGCCCTGGCCCGATCGACGAGCGTGGCGAGGGCGGCTGCCCGCGAGGCGCGGCCGGAGAGGAACGGGTGGTTCGTCAGGAGGAACAGTCCGCCGTCGGCGGCGAGCGCCTCGAGCTCGAGCGTCCACCGCTCGAGCAGCTCGGCCGGGCTCGCGATCCAGCCGGAGCCGGTGATGCCCGGCAGGTAGGCATAGGCCTCCCAGTCGTCGAGCGCCCAGTGGATCGGCAGCTCGACGATCGACGGACCGTCCGGTGACGAGTGATCGACGGCCAGCCGATAGGGACGATCGGCGTCCATGAGGCTCGAGTCGTATCCGAACCCGTGCCGGGCGAGGATGCGCGGCAACCCGACGGACGCCTCCCACATCGGCGCCCGATAGCCGACCGGCCGGACACCGGCGACGGCGTCGAGAGCCTCGAGGCCGCGCAGCAGGCGCTCCTCCTCGAGCTCGGCTGTCACGCCCCGTGACGACTCGTGGAGATAGCCGTGATGGCCGATCTCGTGGCCGGCGTCGCGGATCGATCGGATCGTCCCCGGCCAGCGCTCGGCCACCCAGCCCGGGACGAAGAACGTCGCGCGGATGGCGGCCGCGTCGAGCAGCCGAAGGAGTCGCGGGACGCCGGTTCGCGGCCCGTATGCCTGATGGGTCATGACGTCGAGCCAGCCGGCGGCCTCCGGATGGTCGAACAGGACCGGGCTCTCGGCGTCGACGTCGAACGTGAAGCAGGCGGCCGCGCGCCTCCCGTCCGGCCAACGGAACTCCGCCGGAGCTGCTGCGCTCACCCGGTCGCCCGCCGCAGGGCGACGAGCGACAGCATCTCGTAGGCGAGGTTCGCGGCGAGGAACGCCGTCTGGCCCGCCGGATCGTAGGCCGGGATGACCTCGACGACGTCGAAGCCGACGAAGTCGATGCCGCGCAGGGACCGAACGATCGCCAGCGCGTCGTGGGCCGACAGGCCGCCCGGCTCGGGCGTCCCGGTTCCCGGCGCGAACGCCGGGTCGACGACGTCGATGTCGAAGCTGATGAAGGCCGGCCGCTCCCCCACCCGCTCGCGGATCCGGGCGGCGGTCTCGTCCGAGCCGATGTGGAGGACGTCCTCCGTCGTCAGGTAGTCGAGCCCGAGCTCGGAGCGGAGCGAGGTCCAGTCGTCGCGGTCGTACAGCGGGCCGCGCAGCCCGACCTCGATCGAATGCCCGACGTCGACGAGGCCCTCCTCGATCGCACGGCGCATCCACGTCCCGTGGTTGTACTTCTCGCCGAAATAGCTGTCCCAGGCGTCGGTGTGCGAATCGAAGTCGATGACCGCGACCGGCCCGCGGGAACGAGTCGCCCGAAGGTGCGGCAGCGTGCAGGCATGGTCGCCGCCGACGAGGAGCGGCACGACGCCAGCCTCGACGATCGGGGCGACGTCACGGGTGATCGCGTCGTAGCTCCGCTCGGTGAAGCCCGGCACGATCGCGACGTCGCCATAGTCGACGCACGAGAGGACCTCGAACGGCTTGACGTCGAGGTTCGGGTTGTAGGGCCGGAGCATGACGCTCGCGGCGCGCACGGCGTTCGGGCCGAAGCGACCGCCGACCCGGTACGTGACGCCGGTGTCGAACGGGACGCCGACGACGGCGAGGTCGACCTCGACGAGCTCCTGGACGAGTGGCAGGCGGAAGAACGTCGAGGGGCCGGTGAAGCGCGGCGATTCCATCGAATCGGCCTGGCCGTAGCGACCCACGGCGCCACCTCCGATCTCGGGCTGTCGGGACCTGCTCCCGGCTGGTCCGCATCGTACGGTGCGACGGCGGGCGCTCGCCGACGTCGAGGTCGTCATTCGGCCGTATCGCCGGCTGCTCGCGTCCATCCCCGGTCACCGGTTGTGCGCGCAGGCTCCTCGTGAACCACCCGTCCTGAGGTCATCGCTCATGTCCACCGCCAACTCGGCACCGACCAACGACACGGCCCTCAACGCGCGCATGCTCCTCGCGCTCGGCGTCGGGATCGTCGGGATCGCCTTCCTCTCGCTCGGCTTCGCCTCGGTCGCGCTCGACGGATACCGCAGCCGCCTCGACGCCTCACAGCTCGCGTCGGCCGCCCAGCTCGTAGCGGCGGCCCCGTTCCTGGTCGCGATCGGCGTCGCGCATTTCGTCGCCGCCTTCGGGCTGCTGAGCGCCGGGACGCGCGGTCGGCTCGCGGCGGCGGCTGTCGGGCTCGCCGGAACGTCCGTCGCGGCGGTCGGCCTCGTCGACCTCGCGGTGGCCGGCGATCCCCTCCGGCTCGTCGGCAACGATCCCGCATCCGGCGCCGGAATCCTCGCGATCACGGCGGTGCTGTACGGCGCCGTGACCCTCGGTGCCATCGTCGGCACGCGGCGCGTCCCGCACCAGGCCGGGGCGGCCGCCGGCTGAGCCCCCTCGGCGGGCCGGTACGTCGCCCGCCGCGACGCAGCGGCCCCGACCCCCGGCGATGGCTACGCCGGCGGTTCGGGTCGTTCGATCGGCGGCAGGAGCGGATCGCCGGTGATGAGCCGCGATCCGCGTCCGTGGGTGAAGAAGCTCCAGGCCCACCGGACGACGACGACGATCCGGTTGGCGAACCCGATCAGGTAGAAGATGTGGATCCCGAGCCAGAGCATCCAGGCGACGATGCCGCCCTGCTGGCCGAACGGACCCAGCCACGGGATGTTCGTCACGCCGGCCTTGCGGCCGATCACCGCGACGTCTCCCAGGTTGCGGTACCGGAAGGCGGGAGCGGGCCGGCCATCGATCCGGCGGAGGATGGTCCGGGCGACGTAGCGGCCTGGCTGGATGGCGCCCTGCGCGACGCCGGGCACAGCCTGCCCGGGCTTCCATGGCTGGACCGCGGCGTCGCCGATGACGAAGATGTCGGGCTGGCCAGAGATCGTCAGGTCCGGTCCGACGACGATCCGCCCGGCCCGGTCCGTCTCGGCATGGGTTGCCTGTGCAACGGTCCGTGAGAACGGCATCGCCTGTACGCCGGCTGCCCAGAGGACCGTCCGCGTCGGGATCGTGCTCGCGCCGGTCGCCGTCTCGACCCGGACACACGATTCGTCGACGTCGACGACCTTCGTCTTCGTCGAGACCGTGACCCCGAGGTTCCGGAGCTGGCGCTCAGCGGACGCCGATCGATCCGGCGGGTAGGTCGGCAGGATCCGGTCGAGCGCCTCGACGAGCAGGATCCGCGCTTCGCCCGGGTCGATCGAGCGGAAGTCGCGGCGCAGCGTATCGCGCGCGATCTCGGCGATCGCACCGGCCAGCTCCACGCCGGTCGCGCCGCCGCCGACGATGACGAACGTCATCCACTCGGTCCGGCGGGCGAAGACATGTTCGCGCTCCGCCGCCTCGAAGGCGATGAGGATCCGGCGTCGGATCTCGGTCGCGTCGTCGATCGACTTGAGGCCGGGCGCGTTCGGCGCCCAGTCGTCGTGGCCGAAGTACGAGAAGTGCGCGCCGGTCGCGACGACAAGGCTGTCGTACGGGATCGGACCGCCATCGGCGAGGGTGATCTCGTGTCGCTCGGGGTCGATGCCGATGGCCTCGCCGAGCAGGACGGTCGTGTTCCGCCGCTTCCGGAAGATCGAGCGCAGCGGCTGGGCGATCTCGCCGGGCTCGAGCGCCCCGGTCGCGACCTGGTAGAGCATCGGCTGGAACAGGTGGAAGTTGCGCCGGTCGACGAGCGTGAGATCGATGCGCGCGTCGCGGCTCAGCTCCTTCGCCGCATAGAGCCCCCCGAAGCCGCCGCCGACGATGACGACGCGGTGCCGCTCGAGCGGCTCCGGTGGCGTCCTGTCCGATCGAGGGTCGGCGGTCGCGACGCGTCGGTTTTGCTCGCTCACGCCCCCGGTATACCCGACAGACATGAGATTCGGCACGTTCATGTTCGGCAATCCCTCCGCGGCATCGAAGCGACACGCGCATCGCCATCCTGGTGTCCGTCCCAGGCCTCGGAGGCATCGAACGAGCACGGCGTGGTCGGTTCTGATCACTGGCAGACATCGGCTGCCGAGGACCGACGCTGGACGAGCCGCCGACCGGCCCCGGTGCGCGGCAGCGTCCCTCAGCCGGAGGCCACCTCCGTCACGGCCACGGGCGCGGCGAGGACCGCCGGCCGGTACCCGACGAGCTCGGGGAACAGACGCGCGACGAGGAGGACGCCGAGGACGCACAGGATGCCCCCCGACACGACCGACGCCTGGGCGCCGACGGCCGAGGCGAGGGTCGCGGCCTCGAGGTCGCCCAGCCGGGGTCCGCTCGTCACGACGAGGATGTGCAGCGCGGTGACCCGGCCGCGGAGCTGGTCCGGCGTCTCGAGCTGGATCGCCGTCGAACGGAAGACGGCCGACAGGACGTCCGCGGCGCCGGCCGTGGCCAGGAACACGAGCGCGAGCGGCAGTGAGAACGTCGCGAGCCCGAACGCCGCGATCGCCGAGCCCCACGCAACCACGGCGAGGATGATCGCCCGGCCGACGTCGCGGACGCCGCGAACCCAGCCGGACAGGAGCGCGCCGAGGAAGGCACCGAAGCCTGGGGCCGCGGCGATCAGGCCGAACCCTTCGGGGCCGACGTGGAAGACGTCGAGGGCGAGGACCGGAAAGAGCGCGGCCGGCATCCCGAAGACCATCGCGTTGAGGTCGATGACGAAGGTGGACAGGATCAGCCGATGGTGGCCGGCGAAGCGGAGGCCCTCGCGGACGGCGGCGAGGCCCGGCCGGACGGCGCCGGGCAGCGGCGGGATCGGGTGGATCGAGACGAGCGCGACCAGCGAGGCGCTGAACGTCGCGACGTCGACGAGGTACGCGCCGCTGACGCCGACGGTCGCGATCAGCAGGCCTCCGATCGCGGGGCCGATGACCTGCGCCGTCTGGCTGTTGAGCTGGTTGAGCGCGATCGCCGACGGGAGCCGCTCGGGCGCGACGAGCCGCGGGATCGACGACGAGCGGGCCGGCTGGTCGATCGCGCCGAACCCGGCGGCCGCGAACGCCACGACGAGGATGAGCGGCAGCGGCGGGGGTCCGCCGAGCACCCCGAACGCGAGCAGGGCGAGGAGGAGGCTGCAGGTCGCGAGGACGATCTGGGTGACGACCAGCAGCCGGCGCCGGTCGACGAAGTCGGCGACCGACCCGCCGAACAGCGCGAAGAGGACGATCGGGACGAGCTGGGTCGCCGTCAGGGCGGCGATCGCGAGGGTCGATCCGGTGAGCGCGTAGACCTGGAACGGCAGCGTGATCCGGGTGATCTGGTTGCCGATGGCGTTGATCGCCTGACCGGACCAGATGTAGCGGTAGTCGCGATCCAGCCGGAGCGGCGCCGTGTCGAGGAAGAGCGACCGAAGGCGCGCCCGCCTGGCCGGCTGACGGGGAGCGCCGCGGGCCACGCCCCGTTACTTGTCGGGTTCGCCGGCCAGCGCGGCCTGCGCCGCCGCGAGTCGAGCGACCGGTACGCGGAACGGCGAGCAGGACACGTAATCGAGTCCGATTCGATGGCAGAAGGCGATCGAGTCCGGATCTCCGCCGTGCTCGCCGCAGATCCCGATCTCGAGGCCCGGTCGTGCGGCCCGGCCCTTCTCCACGGCCATCCGCATCTCGCCACCGACCCCGGCCGTATCGAGCGTCTGGAACGGGTTGGCGGGGAGGACCCCCTCCTCCACGTAGGTCAGGAGGAACCCGCCCTCGGCGTCGTCACGGCTGTAGCCGAACGTCATCTGCGTCAGGTCGTTCGTGCCGAAGCTGAAGAACTCGGCGTGCTTCGCAATCTCGTCGGCGACCCAGCAGGCGCGCGGCACCTCGATCATCGTCCCGAACTTGAAGTCGACGCCCTCCCCTGCCCGCTCGATGACGCCCGTCGCCTCGCCGTCGAGCAGCTCGCGGGTGCGGGCGAGCTCGTTCGAGTGCCCGACGAGAGGGATCATGATCTCGGGATGCGGATCCGCGCCGGATCGCTTGACGGCGACCGCGGCGTTGAGGATCGCGCGGGTCTGCATCTTCACGAAGTCCGGGATCATCAGGCCGAGCCGGATCCCACGCAACCCGAGCATCGGGTTCTGCTCGCGGAGCGATTCCACGGCCGCGAGGAGCCGACGCTGCTCGGCGTAGTGCGGGTCGTCGTCGGCGGTACCGAGCGTCCGCAGCCGGGTGACCTCCTCGAGCAGCTCCTCGTGGCTCGGCAGGAACTCGTGGAGCGGCGGGTCGATGAGCCGGATGATGACCGGCAGCCCGCTCATCGCCCGGAGGATCCCCTCGAAGTCGCCCTGCTGGAGCTTCTCGAGCTTCGCCACCGCCGCATCGAACCGCTCGATCGCCGCCGCGTCGTCGGCGGTTCGGTCGGCCGATGGCTTCGCCTTCGCCCGTGTCGCCTGGAACGCGACGAGGATCGCGTCGCGGACGATCTCGAGGCGCTCGCCTTCGCGGAACATATGCTCCGTCCGGCAGAGCCCGATCCCCTGGGCGCCGTACGAACGGGCCTGGGCCGCCTCCTCCGGCTTGTCGGCGTTCGTCCAGACCTGGAGCCGGCGCAGCTCGTCGGCCCAGCCGAGGATCTCCTGGAGCTCGGGCTGGTCCTCGAAGCGCGCCTCGCGCGTCGGCACCTGGCCGAGGTAGACCCCGCCGGTGTTGCCGTCGACGCTGATCCAGTCGCCCTCGGCGAACTCGACGCCGTTCGCGCTCGCGGTGCCGGCGCGGTAGTCCACGTGGAGCTCGGCGCAGCCCGCGACGCAGGGCTTGCCGATCTGGCGCGCGACGACCGCCGCGTGCGACGTCGCGCCGCCGCGGGCGGTCAGGATGCCCTGGGCGACGGCCATGCCATGGAAGTCGTCCGGCGAGGTCTCGATCCGGACGAGGACGACGCGGTCGCCGGCAGCCGCCTGCTCCGCGGCACGGTCGGCGCTGAACACGGCCTTCCCGACGGCCGCGCCGGGCGACGCGTTCAGGCCCTTGGCGATGCGCTTCGCGGCCTTCAACGCGCCCGGGTCGAACTGCGGGCGAAGGAGCTGGTCCACCTGCGCGGGCTCGATCCGGCCGACGGCCTCGGCCTTCGAGATCACGCCGTCGCGGACCATGTCGACGGCGATCTTGACCGCGGCCGTCGCCGTCCGCTTCGCGTTCCGCGTCTGGAGCATGTACAGCCGTCCGCGCTCGACGGTGAACTCGAGGTCCTGGACGTCGCGGTAGTGCTGCTCGAGCGAGCGACCGATCCGGTCGAACTCGGCATACACGTCCGGCCAGCGGTCGCGCATCTCCGCGATCTCGATCGGCGTCCGGATGCCGGCGACCACGTCCTCGCCCTGGGCGTTCGGCAGGAACTCGCCCTGGAGCTCGCGCCGGCCGTCGACCGTGTTCCTGGTGAACGCGACGCCCGTCCCCGAGTCGTCGCCCATGTTCCCGAAGACCATCGTCACGACGTTCACTGCCGTGCCGAGGTCGTCCGCGATCCGGTTGAACTTGCGGTAGTCGCGGGCGCGCTGGCCGAACCAGGAGGCGAAGACGGCCTTGATCGCGAGGTCGAGCTGCTCGTACGGATCGGTCGGGAAGTCGCGGCCGGTCGCGGCCTTGACGATGCCCACGTATGCATCGACGACCTCGCGCAGCGCGGATGCGTCGAGATCGGTGTCCTGGGCCGCGCCGTGGCGGAGCTTCGCCTCGTCGAACGCCTCGTCGAACTGCTCGCCCGGGATGTCCATGACGATCCGGCCGAACATCTGGATGAAGCGCCGGTAGGCGTCCCAGCCGAATCGCTCGTTGCCCGTCAGCCGGATGAGGCCCTCGAGCGTCCGCTCGTTCAGGCCGAGGTTGAGGACCGTGTCCATCATCCCCGGCATCGAGAACTTCGCCCCGGAGCGGACGCTCACGAGGAGCGGGTTCGCCGTGTCGCCGAAGCCCTTGCCGGTCTCGAGCTCGACCTCCTTGACCGCCTCGAGGATGTCGTCCCAGAGGCCGTCGGGCAACCGCTCCCCCGCGGCGAAGTAGTCATTGCAGGCCTCGGTCGTGATCGTGAAGCCGGGCGGCGTCGGGAGGCCGGCGACCGTCATCTCGGCGAGGCCGGCGCCCTTGCCGCCGAGCAGGTCGCGCATCCCGCCGTTGCCCTCGGCTCGGCCGTCACCCCAGGCGTAGATGTAGCGCTTCGAGGCCCGGTGGGCGCGTTCGGTCGGCGGCGTGAGCGTCTCGGCCACTTCGGGCTCCTCGGGTGGTGCGCCGGCGCCGGGACGCGGGCCCGCGGCGCGCTGCGATCTGCTCGTCGTTCGGCGCCGATTGTACGCGCGGTCCGCGGCGTGCCCGGGCGACGAGCGCGCCCGGCTACACTGCCACCCGATGACGGACCTCGCCAGCCCGCCGACGATCGCCCACGAGGCGCCCCAGTACAACTCGCGCCTCGTCCGGCGGGTCGACGACAACGAGAGCCTGGCCCGCTTCTGGGTCCGCTTCGACGGCGAGCCGACGCGGTTCGAGCCGGGCCAGTACATGACGATCGGCGTCGTGGCCGGCGAACGCATCGTCCAGCGCCCGTATTCGGTCGCGTCGGACCCCGGTGTCGCCGGCAGCGAGGGCTACGAGTTCTACGTCCGCCTCGTCCCGGAGGGCACGTTCACGCCGCTGCTGTGGGAGCTGCCCGAAGGCCATCCCATGCGGATGATCGGCCCGAAGGGCAAGTTCACGCTGCTGCCCGACGATGACCGGACGCACCTGTTCATCTCGTCGGGGACGGGCAACGCGCCGTTCGTGGCGATGATGCGCGCGCTGCTCCGTGAGCGCCGTCCGCGACGCGTCGTGTTCCTGAACGGCGTGTCCTACCAGGCCGACCTGGGCTACCGGCCGCTCGTCGAGGGGTGGCAGCACAGCGGCGAGTACCCGGTCACGTTCGTGCCCACGATCTCCCGGCCGAACCATCCCTCGAACGCCGGCTGGACGGGCCGGATCGGCCGCGTGGAGACGATCGTCGAGCCGGTCGTGCGCGAGCTCGAGCTGACGCCGGACAACGCCATCGCCTACATCTGCGGCAACCCGGACATGATCCTCAACGCCGAGGCGACGCTCCTCGGGCTCGGCTTCCCAGAGGCGCAGGTGAAGAAGGAGCTGTACTGGCCGAAGGGCAAGGAGCCGGGCCGGTCGGGCGCGAAGCCGCCGGCGACCACCCGCCCCGGGGAGTAGACCCGGGTGATGCCGGATGAGCCCGGCGGCGGGGCCGTCGACCCGCCGACCGTCGACGAGTCGGACGACCGTCGGCCGAGCCGCCTGTCCGGGAGCCGCCTGTCCGGGAGCCGCCTGTCCGCGAGCCATCCGCTCCTGTTCGCCGCGTACCCGATCCTCTTCCTCTGGTCGCAGAACCTCGGCGACGTCGACCCGGCAGACGTGGTGCTCCCGCTCGCGCTGGCCCTCGCCGCCGCCCTCGCGGCGACGCTCCTCCTGGGCCTCGTCTATGGAAGCGTCGCCCGCGCCGCGCTCGTCGTCACGCCGCTCGCCTTCGGGCTGCTCATGTACGGCCACGTCGCGACCGCCGTCGCGCCGCTCCACGTCCCCGGCGCCGTCCAGCAGGCCGGCTGGGCGGGGCTCGTCCTGCTCGCGGCGGTCGCGGCCGGACGCTGGCGCCCGTCGCGCATCGCGGCGGCAGGAACGCTCCTCACCCGGCTGGGTGCAGTCCTCGTCGCCATCACGCTCGCGCTCATCGTCCCGTTCCAGGTGGCGGGCCTCGGCCGGACGGCGGCGACGAGCGCCGATTCGCTCCCCACGCAGACCAGCGCGCCGAAGCGCGACGTCTACTGGCTGATCTTCGACCGCTACGGCTCGGACACGTCGGAGCAGCTCATGTACGGCGTCCGGAACGACCTCACGCCGTGGCTCCGCGACGAGGGCTTCAGCGTCCTCGAGGGCAGCCACGCGAACTACGTCCGGACGGCGCTCTCGCTCGGCGCGACGATGACGATGAGCCACCTCGCCGACATGCCCGGCGTCCCGGGACCGGGCAGCGGCGACCTCACGTTCGTCAACGACAAAATCGCGGACTCGCTCGTCGCCCGCCAGTTCAAGGCCCTCGGCTACCGCTACGTCAGCATCGGCTCGTGGTGGGCGCCGACGCAGCGCGCGCCGCTCGCCGACACGGACCTCCATCTGGGGGGGCCGTCCGAGTTCGTCTCCACCCTGCTCGACGAGAGCGCCCTGCCGGCGGTCCAGAAGCGCCTTCACCTGGCCGAGCCGGTCGATGCGCGCGTCCGCCACTTCGACAACAACCAGTTCGGGCTCGCGGCACTCAAGGACGAGCGCGACGACGATGCCGGGCCGAAGTTCGTCTTCGCCCACATCCTCCTGCCGCATCCGCCGCTCGTCTACGACCGCGACGGGTCGTTCATGACGTCACAGCAGGTCGCCGGGCTGACGGACCTCGACCGCTACGAGCGCCAGCTCGCGTTCACGAACGACCAGCTGCGCCAGATCCTGTCCGGGCTGCTGTCGCTGCCGCCCGATCGCCAGCCCATCATCATCCTCCAGGGCGACGAGGGCCCGTGGCCCAAGGCCTACAGCGCGAACTACCGCGAGCCGTTCGACTGGTCGGCGATGTCGGACGACCTCCTCGAGATCAAGTTCGGGATCCTCAACGCGTGGTACGTGCCAGGCGGGAAAGACATCGGGCTGTCCCCGACGATGACGAGCATCAACACCTTCCCGACGCTGTTCGCGAACTGGTTCGGCCTGCCGTACGAGCGACGCGACGACCGCGTCTACACCTCGAAGAGCTGGCTCCAGCCGTACGACCTGACCGACGTCACCGACCGCCTCACGCCCGGCGGCTGATCCGCGCTCGCGACCGCCGCCCGCTCAGCGGCGCCGGAGGAGCAGGAGGACGCGGCCGCTCTCCTCGATCGGCTCCTCGGCCTCGACCTCGAACCGCTCGCCGACCGCAGCCCGGAAGGCGTCGAGCGAATAGTCGTCGAAGACGTCGCGCCGGCTGGCGAGCAGGCGACGGACCATCGGGTCCTCCTTTGGCACGAACTCGACGACGATCCACGGCGCGAGGCGCGCGAAGAGATCCGTCAGCAACGCGAACGGGACGTTCCGCGAGATCGCGAGATGATGGACGAGCGCGAGCGCGAGGACGACGTCCGGGTTCGCCCGGTCGAGGAGCGAGCGTCGTTCCGTGCCCAGCCAGCCGATGCCGGGGCTCGGATTCGCCACGTCGAGCACGAGCGGGAAGACGTCTGTCCGGCCCTCGCCGCGGATCTGGCGGTAGTTCCGCTCCGCCGCCGCCGGGTCGATGTCGAAGGCCAGAACCTCGCGGCCCGCGTCGGCCGCGATCCGGCTGTAGCGGCCGGTGTTCGCGCCGAGGTCCCACGCCCGTGTCCCGGGAGCTCGCGCGACGAAGTCGGCGACGAGCCGCTCCTTCGACGTCGTCGCCCGGTCGGTGTAGCTCGTGTTGTCGGCGTAGTCCGACCATTCGGTCCCCGCGGGCGTCCAACGGAGGCCGCGGACGGTCCCGCGCAGGCTCGAGATCAACGCCACCAGCCGGCTGCGATCGATCCGTGCACGACGAGCGGCCCGCCCCTCGTCCTCGTTGCCGGCATACCGACGCTGCGCGCGGGCATGGAGATGGAGGTGCGACAGGAGCCCGAAGCTGAGCCGCGTCCGGGCGGGCAGGAGCGTGGCCGCGAGGTCGAGCGGGACACCGTCCGGGTCCGCGCGGAGGAGGCGCGAGAGCCGGATGTCGCGACGGGCCATGAGCGCGAGCGGTGCGAGGAAATGCTCGCAGAACTGCCGATATGCGACCCATGGGGCGCCGTCCTCGAGCGGCTCGAAGGAGAGCGAGTCGATGATGATCGGTCGGCCGTGCCGGAACTGGACGTTGTAGGCCGAGGCGTCCTTGAGCGTCCAGCCGGCCGCGAGCGCCTCGAGCTCGACGTCGAGGGTCAGGAGCGCGGCATCCTGGAGCTCGCTGAACGTCCACTCGTACGGATACGAGATGAAGTCGATCGGCTCGGGCCGGATGACGCCGCGGGCGTCGGCGGTCGCGGCGAGCGAGAGGTCGACGGCCTCGTGTCCGACGAGCCGGCCTGACCCGATGAGCCGATCCGCCAGCCCGCTGGCGAGGAACGCCTCCCAATCCGCGATCGACGCCGGACCGATCTGGCGGTAGAGGACGCCGTCGCGGCGGTAAACGAACCCTCCGGGATCCCGAAACGAGCCGGGGTCGCGTTCGGCGGTCGATCCGGCGGTCGGAGCAGCCGTCGTCGCGGTCGTCATCGACCGGTCGCTCGCGGAGCCTGTTCAGTCGAGGTGCTGCGGCCCGCTGCCCTCGCCCGGCGCGCTGCGACGGCCGCGGACGACCCGGGCCACGCGCGCGATCTGGTGGCGGAAGAAGATCGGAATCGCGACGATCGCGGCCACGACGACCTGGATGATGAGGCTGCCCGAACCGGGATCGATGTAGGCGAGCGTGACGTGCAGCACCGGCTCTCCTCCGCGTCATGCCGCCGGCGGGATTACCCCGGGGGCCGACGATCGGACCGAGGATAGCAGCGGTCCGTTGGGCTCCGGGGGTCGCTCCCGTGTCGGGGCGCCACGGCGCCCAGGTCAGCGCAGGCCGGTCACGACCGCCCAGGCGAGGATGGCCAGGAAAATCGCGAGGAGCACGAGGCCGACGACGATCCCCGGCGTGGACGACGGTGCCGCGGCGGTCTCGACATCGTGGCGATCGTCGGTCCCGTACGTCGACCGCTCCGACGGCCGAAGCGGACCGCCGCCGAGCCCGCCCTCGTCGGGCGGCTCCCCGGCGCGGTCCCGCCTGGCGATCGCCCCGGTCGTCTCCGCGGCCGTCTCCTCGGTGGCGCTTCGATCGTCGCTCACGAGCTGAACATAGGCTCAGGTCCGGCGAGCGCGCGACGCCCGCAGGTGGCGCAGCGGTTGCAGCGCGGTGACAGCGCGGCGTGTCCGCGGCGCGTGACGAGTTCGACGTCGGTATAAGGGAGCGGTGCACACGTCGCTCGTCGCCGGCGTCGACTGCTCGACCCAGGCCACGAAGGTCGCCCTCGTCGACGCCGAGACCGGACGCATCGTGGGGATTGGACGCGCGTCGCACGTCGTCGCCGGCGACGGCGGTGCGCGGGAGAGCGATCCGCGCGGCTGGTGGACCGCGCTGGAGCGCGCGCTCGCGGCCGCCGTCGCGGCAGGCGGCGACCGTCGTGACATCGTGGCGATCTCCGTCGCCGGTCAGCAGCACGGTCTCGTCGTCCTCGACGCGCGCGGCGACCCGCTCCGGGACGCGCCACTCTGGAACGACACCCGGTCGGCCCCGGACGCCGAGCGCCTCACCGCCGAGCTGGGCGCCGAGACGTGGGCGGATCGAACGGGCCTTCGGCCCGTTGCGTCGTTCACGGTGACGAAGTGGGCGTGGCTCCGGAGAACGCAGCCATCGCTGGCGGCCGCGGTTGCCGCCGTTCGCCTGCCGCACGACTACCTGACCGAACGGCTGACCGGGATCGGCGTCACCGACCGCGGCGACGTGTCCGGCACGGGCTGGTGGTCGACGCGCGACGAGCAGTACGACGCACGCATCCTCGGCCTTCCGGGGGTGGAGCTGCCCGTCCGCCTCCTGCCCGAGGTGCTCGGGCCGGTGGATCGGGCGGGAACCGTCTCGCCCGGGGTCGCCGCTGCGCTCGGGCTTCGGCCGGACGTCGTCGTCGGCCCCGGAACGGGCGACAACATGGGCGCCGCACTCGGTCTCGGGCTGGCCGTCGGTCAGCCGGCGCTCAGCCTCGGGACCTCGGGCACGGCATTCGCGGTCTCGGCGGTCCGTCCGACCGACCCGAGCGGGACGGTCGCCGGCTTCTGTGACGCGAGCGGCCGCTTCCTGCCGCTCGCCGCGACCCTGAACTGCACGCTCGCCGTCGAGCGCGTGGCGACCTGGCTCGGGATCGATCGGGAGGACGTCGAGCCGGCACGGGAGGTCGTCGTCCTCCCCTACCTCGACGGCGAGCGGACGCCGGACCTCCCGACCGCCGCCGGGAGGATCAGCGGGCTGCGGCACGCGACGAGTCGGCAGGAGATCCTCATGGCGACGTACGAGGGGGCGGCGCTGTCACTGCTCGACGCACTCGATGCGATCGCCGTCCAGGCCGCTGGGCTGGCCTCGGATCGACCCCTGGTGCTGGTCGGCGGTGGGGCACGGGGCCGTGCCTGGCGGGAGGTCGTGCGGCGCCTTTCGGGTCGTGCCGTGCTCGTGCCGGACGCCGACGAGCTCGTCGCGCTCGGCGCGGCGGTCCAGGCCGCGGCGGTTCGGTGGGGTGAGCAGCCTGGGGCGGTTGCGGCTCGCTGGCGGACGAGCCGAGGCACGCTCCTCGACCCGCTGCCTCGCGACGACGACCGGCTCGGGCGCATCCGCGCCGCGCGCGACGCCGTCGTGCGGGAGGCCCAGCGCGATGCGGCTATCGGCTGATCGGGCGGTCCCTACGGCCGTGCGGCGTCGAGGCGGTCGAGGATCGCCCGCTTCACGCCCTCGAGCGGGATCCGCTCCTGCGTCATCGGGTCACGGTCGCGGACGGTGACCGCGCCGTCCTCGAGCGAGTCGACGTCCACGGTCACGCACCACGGCGTGCCGATCTCGTCCTGCCGTCGGTAGAGCTTCCCGATCGCCGCCGTGTCGTCGTAGACGGCCATGATGTCGCGCTTCAGGTCGGCGAGGAGGCGCTGGCACGTCTCGACGATCTCCGGCCGCTTCTTGAGGAGCGGCAGGACCGCGACCTTGTATGGCGCAATCTCCGGGTGCAGGGCGAGGACGACGCGCTTCTCGCCGCGGACCTCCTCCTCGCGGTAGGCGTCGATGAGGAACGTGAACGCGGCGCGGTCGGCGCCGGCCGCCGTCTCGACGACCCAGGGGATGAAGCGCTCCTCGGTCGCCGGGTCGAAGTACTCGAGGTTCTCGCCGGTCGCCCGGGCGTGCGATCCGAGGTCGAAGTCGCCGCGGTTGTGGACGCCTTCGAGCTCCTTCCAGCCAAACGGGAAGCGGTATTCGACGTCGATCGCCTTCTTCGCGTAGTGGGCGAGCTCATCCGGCCGGTGCTGCCGGGTCCGCAGCCGCTCGGCGGCCACGCCGTACGCGCGATACCAGTCGAACCGGCGCGGGAGCCACGCCTCGAACTGGTCGGCGGCCTCGTCGGGCCGGACGAAGTACTGCATCTCCATCTGCTCGAACTCGCGCATCCGGAACACGAAGTTGCCGGGGCTGATCTCGTTGCGGAACGACTTGCCGACCTGGGCGATCCCGAACGGCAGCTTCCTGCGCGAGCTCTGCTGGACGTTCCGGAAGTTGACGTAGCTGCCCTGTGCCGTCTCCGGCCGCAGGTAGACGACGGACGCATCCTCCTCGACCGGCCCCATGTGGGTCCGGAACATGAGGTTGAACCGGCGCGGCGGCGTGAGCTTCCCCTGGTCCGCGGCATGCCGCAGGTCGAGGCGCTCGACGACGCTCGGGTCGGCGAGCTCGGCTGTCGTCAGGCCTTCGGTGCCCGGGAGCTCGTCGAGCCGGAAGCGCTGGTGGCAGACGAGGCACTCGACGAGCGGATCGCTGAACGATCCGACGTGCCCGGAGGTGACCCACACCTGGGGGTGCATGAGGATCCCGGCGTCGAGCCCGACGACGTCGTCGCGGAGCTGAACCATCGCCCGCCACCACGCCCGCTTCACGTTGTTCTTCAGCTCGACGCCGAGCGGGCCGTAGTCCCAGACCGCGTTGATCCCGCCGTAGATCTCGCTCGACGGGAAGATGAAGCCGCGGCGCTTCGAGAGCGACACGATCGTGTCGAGGCTCGCGACGCTCGGCGCGACATCGTCGGTGCGGTCGGCCTCGGTGGGCAGGACGGAACTGGCGCTCGATGTGGTGGTCACGGGAATGCTCCGCTCGGGACCGGCCGTGGCAAGGTCGATCGCGCTGGAACGCTAGCAGACGGACGGTCCGCGCAGGGTTCGCGCGGTTCGTCCGGTGGATCGCAACCGCCCGCCGTCCAGCGTGCTCAGGACGGAAGCGTTCGCGCGAGCAGCGTGAGGACGTTCTCGCCCATGACCCGGCGAATGGCCGCCTCGTCGAGCCCGTCCGCGAGGAGCGCCTCGGTCAGGAGCGCCAGCCCGCTCGCATCGAACGGGATGCCGGGCGCGCCGTCGAAGTCCGAGCCGAGCGCGACGTGGTCGGGGCCGACGATGCTGATCGCGTGGACGATCGACCGGGCGATTGCGGCCGCGTCGTGTCCGCACGTCGCGGTCGGCCAGAATCCGATCCCGACCACCCCGCCCGTCGCGGCGATCCCGCGCAGCTGCGCGTCGGACAGGTTGCGCGGCGACGGGCACGTGGCGGTGACGCCGGTGTGGGAGGCGATGACGGGCCGGCTGGCGACCGTCAGGACGTCATCGATCGTCCGCACCGAGGCGTGCGCGACGTCGACGAGGATCGACGACGCCTCGAGACGCGCGACGAGGTCACGCCCGAGCGGCGTCAGCCCATGGCGCGCCAGCCCGTGCGCCGAGCCGGCGAACTCGTTGTCGCCGAGGTGCGTGAGCCCAAGGATCCGGTAGCCCGCCTCCACCAGCAGCCGCAGGTTCGCCAGATCGCCGTCGAGCGCGTGGGCGCCCTCGATCGACAGCACCCCGGCGGCGATCCGCCCGTCGGCTTCCCGGCGCGCGAGATGCGCCGCGAGGTCGCCGGCCGACCGAACGACGACGAACCGGCGGTCCGTCGCGGCCTCGAGTCGGCGCGCACGCTCGGCGACGAGGAGCGCGCGGGCGAACCGGCTGCGCCATGTCCGTCTCGGCCAGCGCCCGAGGACGGCCAGCGCGGTGATCGCGTCCCGACGGCCGTCGTTGCCCTCCATTCTCGGCGGGATCGGGAACGCGGTCGCCGCCGAGAGGACCTGGACGGCGACGTTCCCGTCGAGGAGGCGCGGGACGTCGATCGAGCCGGATCTCGAGCGCAGGGCGAGGTCGCGGCCTGGGAGCAGCGAGTCGGCGTGGAGGTCGGCGATCCGGAGGCGCTCGTGGAGCGCCCGCGCTCCAGGCGAGACCCGGTACGGCGGACGAGCGGCCGGCCCGAGGCTGCGGGAGATGAGCGCGGGAAGCGCTCGGGTCGCGAGGCCGCCCGCTCGGAGCGCCGCCACGGCCGCCACGGCCAGCGCCGGCTTCGGGGCGGCCACGCCGCGCTACGAGAGCGTCGGTACGGAAACCGCTCGACGGACGGTGCGGACCTCGTCGAGGAACGCGAGCGAGCGGGCGTCGCGTTCGAGCGCGACACGGACGAAGTCGCGCAGCGCGGCCTCGACCTCGCGCTCCACCTCGTCGGGCAGCCGGAGCGCCGCGAGCGCCTCGACGTCGAGCCGCTGGTAGGCCTTGAGCAGCTTCAGCCCCTCGAGCGAGAGAGCGGTTCGGTCGTGCGGCGGACCCGGGCACCGCTCGCACAGGATCCCGCCGAGCGGCGGCACCCAGCGGAACCGGCCGTCGGGCTCGAGCATCCGATCGCATTCGGTGCAGCGGTCCACCTCGGGCCGGACGCCGAGCTCGTCGGCGAGGCGCATCTCGTACCAGCGCGCGACGCGACCGGGCGCCATCCCGGCCTCGAGCAGCTCGTAGGCCCGACGCAGGAGCAGGTAGAGCGGCTCGGCCGGCGTCCGCTCCTCGATCGAGCGCTCGGCAAGCTCGGCCAGGTACCACGCCGTCGCGGCAGACTCGAGCGAATCGCGCAGCCGGAGGAATGCCCGCCCGACGGCCACGCCGGTCACGACGTCGAAGGTCCGGCCGCGGGCGAGGTTGACGCGCAGCTCGGCGAACGGCTCGAGGCTCCCGCCCAGGCGCGACGTCGGCCGTCGGATGCCCTTCGCGATCGCCTTGAGCTTCCCGATCTCGGGCGTCAGCAGGGTCAGGACACGATCGGCCTCACCGAGCTCGAAGCGGGACAGGACGATCGCATCGGTGGCGTACAGGCGCGACGGCACGCGGCGACGGTAACACGGGACGAAGGCAGGTTCCGTCAGGTTCCCGCGGTGGCCGCCGGCAACGCCCCCGGCGCCGGCGCCGCCGCAGCAATCCGCTACCTGCCGGTGGCATGTTTGCGACGGCCCGCGTACACTCCGCGCGATGGCCACCGCCCTTCCGGAGCTCGACCTGGGCGACCTGATCGCCGACATCGAGGGCGAGATCCTCCGCCTCGTGGGCGACCGCGACGACGCGACCCGCGGCGTCTACGAGATGATCCGTTACCACCTCGGGCTCGACCGGACCGGCGCGCCGTCCGGCAAGCGGATCCGGCCGCTCCTGGGGCTGCTGGCCTACGCATCGATCGCCGGCGATCACCGACGTGCGCTGCCGGGCGCCGCGGCGGCCGAGCTCGGCCACAACTTCAGCCTCGTCCACGACGACATCGAGGACGGCGACGCCGAGCGGCGACACCGGCCCACGCTGTGGGCCCTCCATGGTGTCCCGCAGGCGATCAACACGGGCGACATGCTCTTCTCGCTGTCGCGGATCGCGCTCCACCGCCTGACCGACCTCGGCTTCCCGGACGCGACCGTCCTCCGCCTGATGCGGCTGTTCGACGAGACCTGCCTCGCCCTGTGCGAGGGTCAGTACATCGACATCTGGACGTCCGAGCACGACGAGCTCCTGTCGGTCGATGCCTACTTCGACATGATCGGCCGCAAGACGGCGGCGCTCATCGCCGCGTCGATCCAGGCCGGCGCACTCCTCGCGACCGACGACGAGCACGTCATCGCCCGCTACCGGGCGTTTGGCTGGGCGCTCGGGATCGCCTTCCAGCTCAACGACGACCTGCTCGGCATCTGGGGCGCCGAACGCGCGACGGGCAAGGAACCGACCGACCTCGCCCGGCACAAGAAGACGCTGCCGGTCCTCTACGCATTCGAACACGCCGGACCCGAGGACCGCGAGCGGCTTGCCGCGCTCTACGCACTCCCCTCCCCGACGTCGATCGAGGTCCGCGAGATCGTGGCGATCCTCGAGCGAACCGGCGCGCGCGAGTACACGCGCGAGGCCGCGCGGCGCTACCGCGACGAGGCGCTGGCCGAGCTGGACGCGGCCGGAGTCGTCCACGCCGACGCCCGCTCGAAGCTCGAGGGCATCATCGTTTCCGTCATCAGCGCCTGAGTCGGATCGAACCCCCCGGGGATCGCGCCCGATATCAGCAGGGTGACGCCATGCTCACGGGACCGACGAGACGAGACCGCTGCGCACGCACCTGCGCGTGCGTTCCATGAAGACGATCCGGTTCGGACAGGCGGGCGGCGAGTGAGGCTGCACCTCGCAAGCACCGAGCGCATCGCCGTCGCGATCCTGCTCGCCGGTTCGGCGTGGATCGCGGCCGGCATGGCGGGCGGCGCGCCCACGGTCGTCGCGGACGGCCCGCACGACTGGCAGGTGTGGCTCGACGGGCCGATTCCGACGGACGCCCAGCCAGGCTCCACGGTCCACATCGGGTTCATCGCCTGGGATGCCGCCGAACGGTCGACCGTCAATCTCTACGGCTTCGAGGTGCACCTGCATCCGAAGGCCGGGAACGATGCCGTGACGATCGGCGAAGTCGAACAGGACTGGCCGGGTCATTCGACGACCGACCTGATCGTTCCGAGCGGCGGCTTCGGGAGGCTCGAGTTCGGCGTCGACGAGGCGCGCGGGCTCGCGGGCGGGTCCTCGCATACCCTCACGCTCGACTTTCGGCCGATGCCCGTCGCAGGCATCGGGCCGCCGCCCGACATCTCGCTCCGTCGGATCGGCACGGTTGCGATCCAGCCGACGGCGCCGGCGATCGTCGGCCAGCCGTTCGACGTCGACCTGACGTTCGAGCCCCGCATCGGATGGCCCCCGGGGTCGGCCTCGCTGCCGAAGACGCTGACGCTCCGGATCCGCGTCCCGCGCGCGGACGCGAACCAGGAGGTGACGGCGACGCTGGTCGACGCCCTTGGGGGCCGCTACCGGGCGAGCGTGCTCGTCGACCAGCCCGGGCCGTACGTCCTCGAGGCGGCGACGCGACCGAGCGCCCCGCCCGACGAGCGCTTCACCGAGACCGAGACGCGTGTCGTCGTCGAACGCGCCGATGCGCAGTCGACCGCGGCCGCCCCGGCCGCGCCCCCGGCGCCCGCTCCATCGTCGAGCGGCATCCCGGCCACCGATGCGGCCGCGGCGCGACCGGCACCGAGCGATCCCGGGCCTCCGGTCCTCGTGCTCGGCCTCGTCGCGCTCGTGATCGCCGGCGGCACGCTCGCGCTCGTCCGCCTCGTGCGCGCGGAGTGGTAACGGCCGCCGAAAGCCCCCGCGAGCGGCACGCCTGGCCTGTCCTAGCGGTCGCTCTCCGCCTCGACCGGCTCGCCCTCCTCGGCCGCCCGCTCGCGGACCGCGAGGACCTTGCCGACGCGCCGGCCATCGGTCGATTCGACCGTCAGCGTGAGGCCGTCGACGCGGACCTGGTCGCCGGCGTTCGGGACCCCGCCGATCCGGTGAAAGATGAGCCCACCCACGGTGTCGTACTCGTCGATGTCGGGCAGCTGGAGCTCCGTGTCGAACGTCTCGCCGAGGTCGTCGATCGAGGCGCGACCGTCGATCCGGGCCTCGTCGTCGGACAGCTTCTCGATGAGCGGTTCCTCGACGTCGTACTCGTCCTGGATCTCGCCGACGATCTCCTCGAGGAGGTCCTCGATCGTCACGAGGCCCGCGGTCCCGCCGTACTCGTCCAGCACGATCGCGATGTGCACCTTCCGGCGCTGGAGCTCATGGAGCAGGTCGTCGATCGACATCGATTCGGGCACGAAGACGGGCGTCCGGAGGAGCGATCGGAGCGCCGGCCGCGGCTCGGCTCCGTTCTTGAGGAACGGGAGGAGGTCCTTGGCATACAGGATCCCGACGACCTCGTCGACCGATTCCTCGTAGACCGGGATCCGGCTGTGGCCCTCGCCGACGATCGCGTCGATCGCCTCGTCGAGGGTCGCGGAGGCAGGCAGCGCGGCGATCGCCGTGCGCGGGACCATGACCTCGTGGACACGCCGGTCGCCGAGCTCGATGACGGCGTGGATCATCTGCTCCTCCTCGGCCTCGAGGACGCCCTGCTCGCCGCCGCGCTCGACGATGAGCATCAGCTCCTCGGTCGAGATCGAGGCCTCGCGCTGGTTCTCGACGCCGAGCGAGCGCGTGATCAGCGCCGTCGACCCCGTGAGGAGCGCGACGACCGGCCGAAGGATCCGTCCCAGCAGGTCGACGGGGCCGGCGAGGGCGAGCGCGAAGCGCTCCCGATGGGCGAGCGCGAGCGACTTCGGGACGAGCTCGCCGAACACGATCGTGAACAACGCGAGGAGCAACGTGACGACCACGAGGGCGATTCCTTTCGCCGAGTCGTGGATGGCGGGCACCGTCGAGAGGACGTCCTCGAGGTTCGTCGTCAGGCTGACCGCGGCGTACGCCGAAGCGAGGAAGCCGACGAACGTGACGCCGATCTGGACGACGGCGAGGAACCGGCCCGGCTCGTCGAGGAGCCCGCGGACCCGACTGGCCCCGCTGACGCCGTCGTCGACGAGCTGATCGACGCGGCTCCGCCGGATCGAGACGAGCGCGATCTCCGCCGCCACGAAGATCGCCTCGAAGAATGTCAGGACGACGATGACGAGGAGCTCGCTGAGAGGCAGGCTCATGGGGCGGGCGTGCGCCCTCCGGCGGCGGGTTTGGCGGGCCCGGGCGCGGCGGCCTCGGGCGGCGGCGGGTCGGGCGCGGCCGTGGGTTCGACCGAGCGGGCCGCCGTCGGCGGATGCGGCTCGACGACCCGGGCGGGAACGCCCACGACGAGCGCGCCCGGCGGGACGTCGTGGGTGACGATCGCACCGGCCCCCGTCTTCGCGCCGTCGCCGATCGTCACCGGCGCTCGAAGCATCGTGTGGACGCCGAGGAAGGCCCGCTCTCCGATCGTCGTCCGGAGCTTGCGCACCCCGTCGTAGTTCGCGGTGATCGTGCCCGCTCCGACGTTCGTGCCGGCCCCGATCTCGGCGTCGCCGAGGTAGCTCATGTGGTGGCTCTTCACGCCCGGCCCGAGGCGGCTGTTCTTGATCTCGGCGTAGTTGCCGACCTCGGCGTTCGGGCCGATCGACGAGCCCGGTCGGAGATGGCTGAACGGCCCGATCGTCGCGCCCTCCTCGACCTCCGACCGCTCGATGACGCTGGCGACGATCCGGCAGCCTCGCCCGACGACCGAATCCTCGATCCGGCTGCCCGAGCCGATCGTCGTCCCCTCGCCGATCCGCGTCCGCCC
>DASSHA010000062.1:0-2042 GCA_035693145.1 Candidatus Limnocylindrales bacterium | reverse complement strand
GGGGCGGTTCCACGCGTCACGCTCCGCGGCGGAACGGTATCCGTGACGTACCGCGGGTTCGGCTGGGGCAAGCGTTCCGCGGACCTGCTCCTCAACCCCCGGGTCGCCTGGCGCATCGAGATCCAGGGCGGCGCGTCCGCGGTCAGCGGGCGGCTCGAGGACGTCGACCTGCGCGGGTTCGAGGTCGTCGGCGGGGCATCGAAGCTCGATCTTTCGGTCGGTCGACCGCGCGGCCGCGTGCCCATCCGGATCGTCGGCGGCGCGAGCGCCCTGCGCCTGGCGACGCCGGCCGGGGTCGCGGTCCGTTCCGCCATCAGCGGCGGCGTCGGACGGATCGAGGTCGACGGGCAACGGCTGGCCGCCCGGGGCGGCAACACGACGCTCGAATCGCCGGGCGCCGCCGACGCAGTCGACCGATACGACGTCGAGATCGCGGGCGGTGCCGGGAGGCTGGTCATCGACCGCCGCGGCTGACGGGCGCTACGCGGCGCCGACATTCTGCGCTCGTGCGAGCCCGACCCAGTGCCGCGGCTCAGCCGTCCGGTGAGTGTCGGGCGAGGTGGGCGAAGAACTCGGAGCGGGTCTTGTCGCTCGTCCGGAAGAGGCCCAGCACGGCGGACGTCGTCATCACGGTCCCGGGCTTGCGGACGCCCCGCATGACCGCGCAAAGGTGAGTCGCCTCGACGACGATCCCGACGCCCTTCGGATCGAGGCGGTCCATCAGGAAATCAGCGACCTGCTGGGTCATCCGCTCCTGGACCTGGAGGCGGCGGGCGTACATCTCGACGATCCGCGGAATCTTCGACAGGCCGACGACGCGGCCGCGCGGGATGTAGGCGACGGCGGCGCGGCCGAAGAACGGCAGGAGATGGTGCTCGCAGAGCGAGTAGAACGGAATCTCCTTGACGACGACCATCTCGCTGTAGTCGACGTCGAAGATCGCATCGTTGATGAGGCGCTCCGGGTCGACCCGATAGCCGGCGGTCAGCTCGGCGTACATCCGGTGCACTCGCGATGGCGTCGCCCGCAGGCCGTCACGATCGGGGTCCTCCCCGATCTCGCGCAGGATGTCGCGGACGGCCTCCTCGATCGGCGGCGCGCTCGACCCGCCGTCGCGCGGCAGGTCGCCGATGTCGGTCTCCATCTCGTCGATCAGCGATCGAACGCCGTCGTCGAGCTGCGAGCCGTCACGCGGCGCTGGTTCGCTGGTCGGCCGGTTCGTCATGATCGCCCGCGATCGTACCGGCTGTGCCGCCCGACCCGGCCTACGATGCGTCGGACCATGCCGAAGCACCGCCGCGGCCCTCGCCACGCGCCCCGAACCCGGGCCGTTCGGCGCATCCACCACGAGCGGTTCGAGCGGTTGGTCGATGCGGCGCTCGCGGCGATCCCGCTGCCCTTTCGAGCGGCGCTCGGCGAGGTCGCGGTCGTCATCGACGACGCCCCGACGGACGAGCAGCTGAGCGAGAACGGGCTCGCTCCCGACCAGTCCCTCTACGGGCTGTACGAGGGCGTCCCGCGCACGGAATGGGGTGCCGATTCGGTACCGATCCCGAACCGGATCACGCTGTTCCGGCTGCCGCTCGAGGAGGATTTCCCGGATCCCCACGAGCTCGAGGAGGAGGTTCGGATCACGGTCGTCCACGAGCTTGCCCATCACCTCGGCATCGACGACGACCGCCTCGACGAGCTCGGCTTCGACTGAAGGTCCGGCCGGCGTCCGGTCACGGCGCGCCGCGACGCTCGGCTCTGAGCGGGCGCTCTTCCGGCTCGTCGCCCGCCTATGCACGCAGTGAATGAGTGGAGCCGCCCCGCGCGATCTCCATTCGTCGGGTGAATGGGATTCGTCGAAATTGAGGCCACGCCGGCGCTGGATGCCGGGTTCAGCGTCGGGGTGCATGGATCGCGCAGTTGGCGCGCAGATCCGGTCGCACTCATGCCCCCGGTGAATAGCGCCTCGCTCGGTCTGGCGTGATCCGTCGCACCGGATCCGGCTCATCCATCCAGTGGATGAGCGCCGCGCCGATCGCCCCTCGGCCGCG
>DASSHA010000061.1:0-8320 GCA_035693145.1 Candidatus Limnocylindrales bacterium | reverse complement strand
CCACGCTGGTCCCTCTCCCTGCTGATTGCCGGCGGCTCTCGGGCGGCCGCGACCCCCCCGTTCGAGGACGGTCAGAACACCGTCGGGCGCCAGCGCGAGAACCGGCGCTCCACGAACCCGGTCAGGAGCACGAGGATGACGCCCATGATCGTGGCGACGATCGCGCTCGAGAAGATGCGATCGGTCTGGAGGGTGATCCGGGCCGCCCGGAGCAGCTCGCCGATCCCGGGCAGGCCCACGAGGTACTCGGCGATGATCACGCCGACGAGTGCGCGCTGGACGCCGAGTCGCATGCCGGTCGCAATGAACGGGACCGCGCCCGGCAGCATGATCTTCGTGAACATGTGGCGCCCCGAGATCTGGAACGAGCGGGCGACCTCGTCGAACATGTTCCGACTGTTCCGGACGCCGTCCGACGTCGCGATGATCAGCAGCGCCGTCGTCGCCGCGACCACGCTGGCGATGACGAACTCGCGCTCGATCCCGAACCACACCACCATCAGCGGCACGAACGCGATCCGCGGGATCGAGTAGTAGGCGGCGAGATACGGGCCCACGGCGACCGCGAACAGGTGATAGCGCCCGATGAGCATCCCGATCGTGACCCCGAGGACGAGCGAGATCGCGATCCCGATGAGGAGCGCGTACGTCGAATCCCAGACCAGGGTCAGCAGGTCCTCCTGCGTGAACAGTGGCCCGAAGTCGGCGATGATCCGCGTCGGCTGCGAGTAGAAGTCGGGCGCAACGGCGCCCGCCAGCTCCCACGCGAGCAGGAACGCGAGCCCGCCTCCGATCTGGAGGAGCCGGACGGAGAGGACCTTGCGATCGCCGGCGAACCTCGCGGCGCTCATCCTGAGCGCGGTCACGCCGCTTCCACCTTCCAGGGCGTCACGGCGCGCTCGAGCAGTCGGATGCCGCCCGAGATCGCGATCCCCACCGCGGCGACCGTCAGCAGGGACGCGAACAGCTGCGGGATGTGGAAGCTGCCGCCGGCGTTGAAGATGTAGCCGCCGATCCCGTTGTTCTCGAGCAGGAAGCCCGCCACCACCACGCCGACCATGCCGTGGAGGAGACCCAGCCGCAGCCCCGTGATCACGTACGGGATCGCCGCCGGCAGGATGACCTGCCGGAGCATCACCGACTCCGGGATGCAGTACGAGCGCGAGACCTCGACGAACTCGCTGTCGATCGTCCGGACACCGTTGCGGACGGTGAAGAAGATCTCGAAGAAGCTGAACAGGAAGACGAGAAGGATCTTGGCCGGGTCCTGGTAGCCAAGCCACAGCGCGATGAGCGGGAGGAGCGCGACCCGCGGAGTCATGAACAGGGCCGTGGTGACGGGCTCGAAGAAGCGGTCAACCACCCGGAAGCGTCCGAACAACAGGCCCAGCGTGATCCCGCTGAAGGACGACAGGATCAGGGCGATGACCATGACCCCGAGCGTCTCGCCCCAGACCTCCCACATCTCGCCGGACGTGGCGAACGTGATGAGGGCGTCGAGGGTCTTTGTCGGAGACGCGAAGATGACCCGCGGCAGGATCGTGCCGAAGAACTGCCAGAGTCCGAAGAAGACGATCGCCGCGAGGATCCGGACGATGTTCTCGCGGCTGATCGGCAGCCGCCGCGCGGCGCGCGCCGGAACGATGAGGGTGCTGCTTTCGCCGGACTTCGCCGGAACGGTCGTGGAGCTCATCGCTCAACCCCTGTCGCGGTCTCGCCGTCGGAATCGCGCGGCCCGTCGCGCGCGTCGCCTGGTCGCATTGTCGTCCTGATGTGGAAAGGCCGCGAGCACCGGGGTTCGCTGCCCGGCACCCGCGGCCTCTCGCCGGGTGGTTACTGTGGCCCGAGGATCTGGGCGGCCTGATCCTGGTACTTGAAGGTGACCAGGTCGTCGGTCGCGTACTGCTTGGCGGTGACCTTGAACTCGAACGACGTCTTGAGCGTGGCGTCCGTCAGCGTTCGATCGAGGCTGCCGTTGACGGGCCAGTTGTTGAGGTCGACGACCAGGGTCTGGTAGTCGACCGCGCCGGCCTCGGCGGTGTACCCGTCGATCGTCTTCTGCGCGAGCGCGATCCACTCGTCCTTGTTGGCCTTCGCCCAGCGCGCCGACTCGAGCGACGCGATGTTGAGGGCGAGCGCGATGTCCTCGTTCTGGGCGAGCCACGACTTCGTGCCCATCCAGATGGAGCTGATCTGCGGGTTCGCCTCCCAGCCCTTGCACAGGATGTTGTAGGCGTCCTGGCCCTCGGCGAGAAGGAGCGGGGTCAGGCGGAAGGTCGCCGAGATCGCGCCTGCGACCTGGCCGGTCTTGATCGCCGTCGTCGTCTCGCCCGTGTTCGAGAGCTTGAGGAGCTGGACGTCCTTCTCGATGTCCAGGCCCGCGCCCTGGAGGCACTTGCGCGCCGTCTGGCCGGTGATCTGGGTCAGGTTCTGGGTCACGCCGAACGGCTTGCCCTTCAGCTGCGACATGTCCGTGATGGCCTTCTTCGAGGCCACGACGAAGGTGTTCTTCTGGTCGTCGCCGCCGAAGCCGATGAGATCGGCGCCCGCGTCGACGGCGCTCGCCTCACCGGCCAGCGAGAGCTGTCCGATCTGGACCTGGTTGCTGATCAGGGCCGCGACC
The DNA here is from genome assembly GCA_035693145.1 of Candidatus Limnocylindrales bacterium. Classification (GTDB taxonomy): domain Bacteria; phylum Chloroflexota; class Limnocylindria; order Limnocylindrales; family CSP1-4; genus DASSHA01. The sequence continues at coordinate 5,697 of DASSHA010000061.1, read as the reverse complement.
AGCGGGTCGGAGTCGAGGAGCTTGAAGTCGACGTCGAGCCCGAAATCGGACTTGAGGAACTCGACGGTCTTGAACGCGCCGGTGATGGAGGCGTTCGGGAACGACGAGGTCCCGATGATGACCTTCTTGCCGTTCAGTTTCGCCTTGAGCGCGGCGATCTGTGCCGCGCTGTCCGGCGACGCGGCGGCGCTCTCGCTGGCCGGGGCGCTGGCCGCCGTGGACGGCGCGACCGACGGAGCGGTGCTCTGGGTTGTCGGCGCGGCCGAGCTCGCGGCCGGCGTGCCGCTGCAGGCCGCGAGGGCGACCGACGCAACGAGCCCGACGACCAGGCGAGGGACGGACGTGCGAGCAGAGTGACGCGAGCCCATGTGCCCTCCTCTCGGAGTGCTCATTCGGCACTCCATGGCAGGCCGACGAACTCCGGCCGAGGGCGAAATGTATACCAAGCGCGCCGCCGACCGCAAGCCGCTTCGGCGGCCGGGCGCGATCGGCGCGCCTGTCCCGATCAGGGCGCCGCGAACTCGGGCGCCACCTCGCGCGCGATGAGCTCGAGCATCGGCTCCAGCTCGTCCGCGCGCTGGCGAAGGTCGAGAACGACCTGATCGACGCCGCGTTCCTCGAGCGCGCGCAGGTCCGCGACGACGTCGTCGACCGTCCCCGCGATGACGATCCCCCGCAGGTCCTCCGCCTTCCGGAAGTCACCCATCCAGCGCCACGATTCCTTCGCTCGCGCCTCGGCCAGGATGCCCTCGACGTTGAGCTTGTCGAGCGCCGCCTGCCGGTCGCGATCGATCGAGAGGAGGGGCATGATTCCGACCTTGAAACGCCGGCCCTGGTCGCGGCCGGCGCTGTCGAGTCGCTCGATCAGCCGATCGAAGACCGGCAGCGGGAGGCGCCCCGGGAACCAGCCGGTCGCGTGCTCGACCGTCAGCCGGATGGCGCCGGGCGTCGAGCCGCTGAACCAGATCTCGAGGTCCTCCGGAGGCGCCGGGTCCAGCGTCAGGCCGTCGAACGAGGCGTAGCGCCCGTGGTACGAGGCGTCCGGGTGCATGACCGCGCGAATGACTTCGATCGTCTCGCGGAAGCGCTCGTGGCGCTCCTCCCACGGGATTCCGGCCATCGTGTAGAGCCGTGGAATGCCGCCGAGCCCGATGCCCAGGACGTACCGGCCGTTCGAGGCGTAGGAGAGCGCGCCGACCAGCTGCGCCGTCAGGAGCGGCGGGCGGATCGGCGTGAGCGTCGCGGTCCCGATGAGCAGATCCTCGGAGCGCGCGGCGACCACCGTCAGTGCCACGACCGGGTCGAGGAAGAAGCGCCCGGGGCGCTCCCATGGGAGCCCGCCCTTGAAACCCATCTGGTCCCGCGCCCAGACGCTGTTGAGGCCGTAGCGGCTCACGCGGGGCGACAGCTCGAACAGCCGCTCGTATGTCGCGCCGGGGCCGAAATGCGGGAGCATCAGGCCCAGCTTCATGCGTGAACGACCTCGGCTTCGTATACCATCGGTGGCCCGACCATGCTACTGAATCGAGGCTCGGCGGCGATGGAACCTGCGGCGACCAGGCTTCGCGTGGCGGCCGTCCAGGCCGCGCCGGCGTTCCTCGATCGCAGCGCGACCGTCGACAAGGCGATCCGGCTGATCGACGAGGCTGCGGCCGGCGGAGCGCGACTCATCGCGTTCGGCGAGGGCTTCCTGCCAGGGCACCCGGTCTGGTTCCATCTCCTGCCGATCACCCACCCGGCGTCGATCGCGCTCAGCACGCGCCTCGTCGAGCAGGCGGTGACGATCCCGGGCCCGGAGACCGACGCGCTCGCCGAGGCAGCTCGGCGCGCCGGGGCCGTCGTCGTCCTCGGCGTCGTGGAGCGTCCCGATCCGCGCGCCAGCGTGCTGTTCGATTCGGTCCTCGTCGTCGGCCCCGATGGCGCGATCGCCCGAAGGCGCAAGATCGTGCCGGCCGTCGGGGAGCGGATCGTGTTCACGTCGGGCGCCGGCGACGACATCCGGACGTTCGAGACGCCATGGGGCCCGCTCTCCGTCCTGCTCGGCGGCGAGAACGCGAACCCGCTCCTGACGGCGGCGCTCCGCTCCATGGGTGCCCGCATCCACGTCGCCTGCTGGCCACCGCACTTCAACAAGCCCGGGCTCATGGCGGAGCTCATGACGATCACCGGCCGGGCCGTCGCGTACCAGAACACGGCGTGGGTCGTGGCCGTCGCCGGCGCCACGAGCGACGCCGCCGTCGAGCGCCTCGGGACGAACGACGATCAGCGCGCGCTCCTCCGGGCGACGATGGAGGACGCCGCATCGGTCGTGTTCGCGCCGCGCGGCGGGCGGCATGCCGGTCCGCAGCCGGGCGGCGACGGGATCCTGTTCGCCGATCTCGACCTCGCCGACGGAACGTGGGCGAACCTCGTCAACCGCCACTACGACCGGCCGGACCTCCTCCGACTCGTCGTCGACCGCCGGCCGCGGCCTGACGCGCTCACGCTGATCGACGACGAAGCGCCACGCGCGGCCGCCGCCGAAGGTCTCGACGGGAGCGAGGCCGACGACGACGGCGTCCGGCGGGAGATTGCAGAGCGCTTCGGCGATCGGCTCTCTCCGGCCGAGATCGACGAGCTCGTCCCGTACGTCCGCGGCGTCCGGGCCTCCGGCGCGCGTCTCGCGGAGCTGGATCTCGACGGTCCGGATGCCTGACCCGGCCTCGCGGACGATCGGCGACCTCGCGCCGGACGTCCGATCGGGGGCGATCTCGTCCGTCGAGGTCGTTCGGGCGGTCCTCGAGCGGATCGAACGCCTCGAGCCGACGCTTCGGACGTACGTCACGTACGACCCGGTGGCCGCGCTGGCGGCCGCCGGCGAGGCCGATCGGGAGATCGATGCCGGCGGCTGGCGCGGCCCCCTCCACGGGATGCCGGTCGCGATCAAGGACTGCATCGCGGCCGCGGGCTGGCCGACCACCAATGCCTCACCGCTCATGGCCGCCAACCTGACGACCGAGGACGCGACGGTCGTTCGACGGCTGCGTGACGCCGGCGCGATCGTCGTCGGCAAGAGCAACCTCCACGAGTGGGCGATGGGCGGCACATGCACCGGCATGCCGGCCGGCACGGTCCGCAACCCGTGGGACCCGACGCGCGTCCCGGGTGGCTCGAGCGGCGGTTCGGCGGCCGCGGTGAGCGCGGGCCTCGCGCTGGGTGCGGTCGGCACCGATGGCATGGGCTCCGTTCGGACGCCCGCCTCGTACTGCGGGATCGTCGGCCTCAAGCCGACGCCCGGCCTCGTCTCGCGCCGCGGCGAGCTGCCCGCGAACACCTCGCTCAACGGGACGATCGGGCCACTGGGCCGGGACGTTCGGGACGTCGCGATCCTGCTCGCGGCGATCGCCGGCCACGATCCGGCTGACCCGTCGTCGCGCCGGGCGCCGGAGGGGTGGCGGATCGATCCGGAAGCGCTCCGACCGGACGCGGCCGGCCTGCGCGTGGGCCTCCCGCGCGGGTACTTCCTCGACGAGGCGACGGCGGCGGTTCGAGGGGCGATCGAAGCCACCGCCGCCGTGCTCACCTCCCTCGGTGCCTCCGTGCGCGAGGTCGAGCTGCCCTCGATGCGGCACGTCGGGCTGACCCTGTCCGGTCTCCACAGCGAGACCCAGCCGTTCCTGCTCCCGCTCGCGCTCGACCACCCCGACGGGTTCGCGAGCCGCGACATCCGCAACCGGATCCTCGCCAACGAGTTCGTCCGGCTCGCCGACGCGCGACGGGCGCTCCGGCTCCGCGACCGCATCCGCAAGGAGGTTGCCCACGTCATGACCGACCTCGATCTGCTGCTCACGGCGACGAACTCGACGCCGCCGTTCCCGATCGGCGCCGAGACCGTCGCGATCGGCACGGGCCGGGAGACCGTCGCCCTGTCGGCGCGCGGCGGGCAATCGCGGATCACGACGCGGCTGACGATCCCGTTCAACGTCGTCGGCCTGCCCGCGATGTCGCTGCCGGCCCGCGAGCTCGCCGACGGCATGCCGATCGGCGTCCAGCTCGTCGCGAGCGAGTGGCAGGAACCGCTGCTCCTGACGGCGGCGCTCGCGCTCGAGGCAGCGACGTCGGGCGGCCACCGGGAGCCGCCGCTCGTCCGGGAGCCCGACGGGATGCGCGGCCGTGACCTCGCACCGATCGCGGCGCTGGGAGCGACACGATGACGACGGTCCTGGGCGTCGCGACGTTCTCGGGCGCCTCGTCGCTGCCGCTCTTCGTCGCGATCGAGCGCGGCCACTTCGAGGCGCACGGCCTCGACGTCCGGATGACGACCGTCAGGAACAGCGATCAGCTCATGAACGGGCTGCTCGACGGGACGTTCCAGATCGTCCACTCGGCACCGGACAACTTCATCGCCTGGCGCGACCGGACCGGCCGCGACATCCTCGCCTGGATCGGCGGCGCGGGCGGGCCGCTCGCGCTCGTCGGTGCGCCCGACGTGCCGGACGCGGCGTCGCTGCGCGGCCGCGCCGTTGCCGTCGACAGCCCGGAGAGCGGGTTCGTCAGCACCCTCCGCCTCATCCTGCGCGCGGCCGGGGTCGGCGAGGACGAGATCCGGCTCGAGGCGCTCGGGTCGACGCAGCTTCGCCTCAAGGCGCTGCTCGCCCGCGAGACGAGCGCGTCGATGCTGTCGCTGCCGTGGTCGCTCGTTGCGACCGACGCCGGCTGCCACGTGATCGGCGAGCAGGCCGACGTCATCCCGCGTCTCCAGGGTTCGTGCGGTGCGTCGCTCGAAGGCTGGCTCGAGGCGAGCCGGGAGGTCGCGGACGAGTACTTCCGCGCGCTCGTGGCCGCGCTCACCGACCTCTACACGGACGCGATGCCGGCCGACGACGTTCGCCGCCTTCTCCGCGAGCGCTACGAGGTCGAGGACGCGCACGCCGAGGTCGTGCGTCGCGCCTTCGTCGACCCGGTTCGCGGCTGGCCGCCTTCGGGCCTCATCGACGCGGAGGGCATGGAGGCCGTGTGCCGGATTCGGACCGACGCCGGTCGGCCGCCCAGGGCGCCCGCCGGGACGTACTACACGCTCGAGCCGTACCGGCGGCTGTTCGGCTTCGAACCGGCAGCTGCCGGCGCCGGGGCGGCCGCCCGATGAGCATCGCGGCGGCGTTCACCGACGTCCGCTACGAGCGCTTCGACGACGCCGAATACGCGGGCCGCTGGTCGGCTGTCGAGGCGCTCCTCGCGGACGCCCGCGCGGACGCCCTCGTCGTGTTCGGCAACCAGAACTCGCGGGCGGACATCCAGTACCTCGCCGCGTGGGGACCGCGCCAGGACAGCTACCTCGTCGCCGGAGGGACGCGACCGCCTGCGCTCCGCGTCCAGCTGTTCAATCACGTCCCGACCGCGCGGCTCATGGCCGTCGTCGACGACGTCGAATGGGCGGGCAGCGATTCCGTCGCGACCGTCGTCGCGGACCTTCGGTCCCGGGGGCCGCTCCGTCGTGTCGCGCTCCTCGGCCCGATCCCCTGGCAGGCCCACGCGAAGCTCGCGGCGGCCCTCGACGAGATCGAGCTCGTCGACCTCGGGCCGGCCTTCAAGCGCCACCGCCTCGTCAAGAGCGCCGCGGAGATCGCCTGGATGCGCCGTGGCGCGGAGCTCTCGGACGCCGGTCTTGCGGCGCTCGTCGCAGAGGCCCGGCCCGGCCTCCGCGAGGACGAGCTCGGT
>DASSHA010000060.1:0-28771 GCA_035693145.1 Candidatus Limnocylindrales bacterium | reverse complement strand
GACCGTGACACGTGGAACGGCCCCTTCGAAGCGCGCCTGGTAGAGGTCGGTCAGCCGGGCGCCGCCGCGGAGCGTGACGCCGGCCGCGCCGGACCGGAAGAGCAGCCGCGCCTCGGTCATGTCGCCGAGGGGAGCCGCGTGCTCGCCGCGCGTGGGCTCGCCGGTCTCGGGACCCTGCGACTCGCGCAGCCGCGTCGCCTCCTCGCGCGTCACGTCGGCCATCCGGGTGAGGAAGTCGGCGACCAGCTCGAGCTGAGAATCGCTGAACTGCGACATCTCGGCGGACCCGGCGGCCGCCACTCGCGACAGCATCGACCGGACGGCCTCGGCCTTGTCGGGCAGGACCTCGATGACGACGCGACGCCGATCGGCAGGGTCGGAGATCCGCCGGACGTAGCCGGCCTGTTCGAGCCGGTCGACGAGGCGGGTCACTGCGCCCGTCGAGAGCCCGAGCACCTCGCCCAGACGCCCCGCCGTCGCCGCGCCCATGTCGATCAGCGCCTCGAGCGCCTCCACGTCGGAATCGCTCAGCCCGAGGCGGATCGCGACGGACTGGCCGAAGACGCTCCCCTGGAGGTTGACCCGGCGAAGGGCACGGACGGCGTCGTCGAGGGCGCGCCGTGCCGTGGCCGCGGCCTCGCCGATATGGCGGCCGGCGTCGGCGACCTCCTCGGCAGCCGACCGGTCTTCGTCGAAATCGCTGCTTGACATCATGCTCCTGTGTCGGCAAGTATCTGCACAGCGCAGATAATGCGCTACGAAGGCGAGGAGCGCAAGACGCTCCCGACAGCATAGGTCCGCGAGGGCCGGAGAGGAGACCGAGATGGACGACGCACGCGAGTTCGTCGTGCGCGAGAAGATCGCCGACGAGGTCGGCGCGGCGGCGCGGGAGCGGTCGCTCCGCGTGGCTGAAGAGGTGACGGCCGCGCCGCGACATCCGACCCGGAGGATGCCGTCCGAAGGCCACCTCCCGGTCATCGAGACCCACGACCTGCGCCGGACGTTCAAGAGCCGCAAGGGCGAGGTCGAGGCCGTCCGCGGAGTCGACCTGCGCGTGGAGGCAGGCCGGATCTTCGGCTTCCTGGGCCCCAACGGTGCGGGCAAGACGACGACCCTCCGGATGCTCGCGACCCTCCTCCCGCCGACTGCCGGCGAGGCGACGGTGGCGGGTGCCGACCTCCGGCGCGAGCCCGAGAAGGTCCGTGAACGGATCGGCTACGTGCCCCAGGGCGGCTCGACGGATTCGGCCGAGACGGGTCGTCGCGAGCTCGTCCTCCAGTCCCGGCTGTACGGGATGAACCGCACCGACGCGGAAGGCCGTGCCCGCGAGGTCCTCGCGGCGCTCGATCTCGACTCGGCTGCGGATCGGCCGACGGGCACGTACTCGGGTGGCATGCGACGCCGGCTCGACATCGGCCTCGGCATCGTCCATCGGCCGCGTGTCCTGTTCCTCGACGAGCCGACGACCGGCCTCGATCCCCAGGCACGGGCCCGGATGTGGGACGAGATCCGAAAGCTCCAGGCCGACGGCACGACGGTCTTCCTCACGACCCATTACCTCGAGGAGGCGGACGCGCTCGCCGACCGGCTGGCGATCATCGACCAGGGGCGGATCGTCGCCGAAGGCACGGCCGACGAGCTGAAGCGCCAGGTGGCGGGCGACGTCGTCACGCTCGGCGTCGACGGCGCCGCCGACACGGTGCTCGCGACCGTCCGCTCACAGCCGTTCGTCCGCGAGGCGAGCGCGGACGATGGCAGCGTCCGCCTCTACGTGGATCGCGGCGAGGCGGCGATCCCCCTGCTCATCCGCCTGCTCGACGCCGCCGGATTGTCGCCCTCGACGATCACGCTCGCTCGCCCGAGCCTCGACGACGTCTTCCTTCGCCAGACCGGCCGCTCGCTGCGCGAGGAGCCGCAGGCCGCGTAAGCCCACGCCCCCAATTCACCCCCGAACCGAAAGGACCCTCCGATGAAGACTCTGCGCGACAGCTGGCTCATCTTCGACCGCTCGCTCTGGCTCACGCTCCGCAACCCGGCCTGGGTGGTCATCGGCCTGATGCAGCCGATCATGTTCCTCGTCCTGTTCGGCCCCTTGCTCGACAAGATCGCGCAGGGACCGGGCTTTCCTGCCGGTGGCGCCTGGAACGTGTTCGTTCCGGGGCTGCTCATCCAGCTCTCGATGTTCGTCGGCTTCGCGGGCTTCGGTCTGATCGCGGAGCAGCGTGCCGGCGTCGTCGAGCGAATGCGCGTCACGCCGATGAGTCGTCCGGCGATGCTGCTCGGTCGGTCGACGCGCGACGTCGTCCTGCTGCTCTGCCAGGGCGCGGTCCTCATCGCGGTCGCGATCCCGTTCGGGCTGCACCCGGACCTGCCCGCAATCGCGCTCACCCTCGGGCTGCTCGCGCTCATCGGGTTTGCGCTCGCCCCGACCTCGTACGCCCTGGGGCTCTGGCTCAAGAGCGAGGATGCGTTCGCGCCGCTGCTCAACTCGATCACGATCCCGCTCCTCCTGCTGTCCGGAATCCTGCTGCCGATGTCGCTGGCCCCCGACTGGCTGCGGGTGATCGCGACCTTCAACCCGTTCGCCCACGCGGTCGATGCCGCCCGCGCCGCGTTCACGGGGAACTTCGGGGACCCCGAGATCGGGATCGCGGTCGGCCTCATGGCCGTGCTGGCGGTGATCGCCGTCTGGGTTGCCGGTCGGGCGTTCGGCCGGGCGGTCGCCTGACCGGACGGTGTCACCGGGTCACCCCTCGGTCTGCTTGTTGCAGGACAACTGCTGGGATCGGTGGCACCATCCGACGATCAACAGGAGGAAGCCCGCGCCGCCGTCGCCGATCGGTGGCGAGCGCGCGCGGCAGCAGCATGGAGGGCCGTGTGATCGGTCGAAAGGGCCTGGCATTGGGTGCCGGGCTGATGCTCTCGCTCGCGTTGAGCGGGACGGCGCTCGCACAGGACACACACGTCTCGGTCGTCGCCGGCGGGCTGAACAACCCGCGCGGGGTCGACGTCGGATCGAACGGCGCCGTCTACGTCGCCGAGGCGGGGACGGGGTCGCCGGGTTCCGGAGCGATCGTCAGCTTCTGGCACGGGCGCCTCTCGACCGTCGTGGGCGGCCTGCCGTCCGCGTCCGCGCCACCGGAGAACGACGTCACGGGTCCGACGAACGTCGCCGCCCGCGGGAACGGGCTCGTGAAGTACGTGATCGGCGCGGGGCCGCAGGGCTTCGACCTCGTCGCGCGCGTCCACCCGGACCGCACGCTCGCGAACATTCAGGCCTACCGGAACGCGCATCCGAAGCCAGCCTGCCAGCCGAACGAAAACCCGGTCGCCTGGTGCGACCTCGACGACCCCGCGAACGCGACCGACTCGAACGCCTACGGGCTCGCGCTCGTCGGCGGCGGCGAGCTCGTGACGGACGCCGCCGGCGACCAGCTTCTGCTCGCCGGCGCGAACGGGCGGCTCGTGAGCGTCGCGAAGTTCCCGAACGAGATCGTCTCGACCAGCCACATCCCGGGCTTCCCGGTTCCCGCGGTACCGGCCGAGCCCGTCCCCACGTCGGTGACCGTCGGTCCTGACGGCTACTGGTATGTCGGCGAGCTCAAGGGCTTCCCGTTCACGCCTGGTGCGTCACGCATCTGGCGGATCGCGCCGTGGGCGCGGAACGTCACCTGCGACGCGACCGCGACAAGCGGTCCGTGCACGGTGTATGCGGACGGCTTCACGAACGTGACCGGGCTTGACTTCGCGCCGGACGGCACGCTCTACGTCGTCGAGATCGCGAAGAACGGCCTGGCGAGCGGCGATCCGACGGGTGCGCTGATCGCCTACCGAAACGGCACGAAGACCGAGATCGCGGCCGGCACGCTGACGATGCCCGACGACGTGGCCGTGGCGAACAACCACACGCTGTACGTCTCGAACAAGAGCGTGTTCAGCGGCGGTGGGGAGCTGCTGAGGGTCACGCTCGGGTCCTAGTCCCAGCCCGGCGGCGGGCGGGTTTCTGGCTCGCCCGCCGCCTACAATCGCGGCCATGGCCGACCGCCCCATCAAGGTCCTCATCGCGAAGCCCGGGCTCGACGGGCACGACCGCGGTGCGAAGGTGCTGGCCCGGGGCCTTCGCGACGAGGGCTTCGAGGTCGTCTACACGGGCCTCCGCCAGACGCCGGAGATGGTCGCGACGGCCGCGCTCCAGGAGGACGTCGACGTCGTCGGCCTGTCGATCCTCTCGGGCGCCCACATGACGCTCCTGCCGAAGATCACGAGGCTCCTCCATGACCAGGGCCTCGACGACGTCCTCGTCACCGCGGGCGGGATCATCCCCGACGACGACGTCCCGGCGCTCCGCGAGGCCGGCGTGTCGGCCGTCTTCGGTCCTGGCACGACGATCCGCGAGGTCGCGGACTTCCTCCGGGCCAACGTCCGGCCGCGCGCCTGAGCGGTGGCCCGAGCGGCCGACGGACGGGACGCGGGGCGGGTCGGCGCCGGCGGGCGAGTCGACTCGACCCTTCGGGCCCGCGCGCGCGAGCTCGTTGATGCCGCGCTCGGCGGCGATCGGCGTGCGCTCGCCCGGCTGCTGACCGCGGTCGAGAACCGCGGCCCGCTGGCCGAGGAGGCCCTTCGCGGCCTCTACCCGAAGGCCGGGGGAGCCCACCTCGTCGGGATCACCGGGCCGCCCGGCTCGGGGAAGTCGACGCTCGTCGCCGCGCTCATCGGGGAGCTGCGGCGCGCCGGTCGTTCGGTCGCCGTCGTGGCGGTGGACCCGTCGTCGCCGATCACCGGCGGCGCTCTGCTCGGCGACCGCGTCCGGATGCAGGCATACGCCGGCGATCGAGACGTCTTCATCCGGTCGATGGCCTCGCGCGGACATTCGGGCGGCCTGGCCTCGACGTCGACCGCGGCTGCCGTCGTGCTCGACGCGGCCGGCTTCGAGCTCGTCCTGCTCGAAACGGTCGGCACCGGCCAGAGCGAGGTCGAGGTCGCCGCCGCGGCCGACACGACCGTCGTGCTCGAGGCGCCCGAGATGGGCGACGAGGTCCAGGCGATCAAGGCCGGCCTGCTCGAGGTCGCGGATCTCGTCGTCGTCAACAAGGGCGACCGGCCCGGCGCCCTCCGAACGGCGAGCCAGCTCCGGGCGATGCTGGCCGCTGCGCCCCGGGTCGGCCGAGAGACGGATCCGTCGGCGGGAGGCGTCGACGAGCGGCGACGACCCAAACGCCCGGACGTCCTCGTGACCACGGCGTCGACCGGCGTCGGCGTCCCCGAGCTGCTCCGCGCCCTCGATCGACGACGGCCGACCGGCGGCGACGAGTCGGGTCGGCACGAGGTCACGCCGGCGCGTGTCGCGCGCGCTGAGGCCCAGGTCTGGGCCGTCGTCGTCGAGCGGCTGCGTGGGCGGCTGCGGGAGCCCGGCCGCTGGCCGCGGACCGAACGGACGATCCGGGCCGTCGCCGCGCACGAGCTCGATCCGTACGCGGCGGCCGATCGGCTGCTCGCCTCGCTCACCCTCGCCGCTGAGGACCCGGACGCCACGGCGTTACCCTCCGACGCATGACGATCGAGCGCGTCTTCGTCGCCGGCGCCGGGCTCATGGGCCACGGCATCGCCCAGGTCCATGCAGTCGCCGGCAAGCAGGTGACGTTGTACGAGCCCGAGCGGAGCCGGGCCGAGGCGGGCCGCGATCGGGTCGCCGGCAACCTCGAGCGGCAGGTCGCGAGGGGAGCGCTCGGCGCCGACGAGCGTCAGGCGATCGTCGAGCGGATCCAGGCGACCGACGATCTCGCCCTCGTCGCCGACGCCGACCTCGTGATCGAGGCCGTGTTCGAGGACGAGGCCGTCAAGTCCGCGCTCTGGCGCGACCTCGACGGCATCGCCCCGCCGGCGGCGATCTTCGCCTCGAACACGTCGTCGATCTCGATCGACCGGCTCGCGGCGGCGACCTCGCCCCAGCGCCGCGCGCGCTTCGTCGGGATGCACTTCTTCAGCCCCGTGCCGGTCATGCCGCTCGTCGAGCTCATCCGCGGCGCGGCGACCGCGGACGAGACCGAGGCCGCCGTTCGCGCCGTCGCCGGCGAGCTCGGCAAGCAGGTCATCGTGTCGGCCGATCGACCGGGGTTCCTCGTGAACCGGATCCTCATGCCGCTCCTGGCCGAGGCGATGCGGACGCTCGAGGAGGGGACCGGCACGAAGGAAGACATCGACGCCGGGGCGCGCCTCGGCCTCAACCACCCGATGGGCCCGTTCGAGCTCGCCGACTGGATCGGGCTCGACGTCTGCCTCGAGGTGATGAAGGTGCTCCACGCCGGGATCGGCGGCGAGCATCTCCGGCCGCCACGGATCCTCGAGCAGCTCGTCGCAGAAGGTCGCCTGGGACGAAAGACGAAGCGCGGCTTCTACACGTACGAGGCGTGACGGGTCCGAACCGGTGCCGACCCGGGGCGAGTTCCGCTCAGCCGAGCCCGAACTGGTCGATCGCCCGGCTCGCGAGCTCGGCGCCGATCGCGAGCGAGGCGGTCGCGGCCGGCGACGGCGCGTTCCGGACATGGAGGATGCGACGACTGCCGCCCAGCCGGAAGTCGTCGACGAGCGAGCCGTCCGGGTCGAGCGCCTGCGCGCGGACGCCCGACGGACCCCACACGAGCTGGTCGCGGCGCAGCTCGGGGAGGTAGCGAACGAGCGCGGCGTGAAACGCGCGCTCCGAGATGTCGCGCCAGAACTCGGCCGCGCCGGTCCGCCAGAACCGCCCGGCAAGCCGCAGGAACCCGCGATTCGTGAGCGTTTCGGCGAGGTCGCGCAGGTCGACGTCGCGGCGGCGATAGCCGCGCCGGGCGAAGGCGAGGACGGCGTTCGGGCCGGCCCACACCTCGCCGTCGACGCGGCGCGTGAAGTGCACCCCGAGGAAGGGAAAGCGCGGATCGGCGAGCGGGTAGATCAGGCCGCGAACGAGCGAGCGCGCGTCGGGCGTGAGCGAGTAGTAGTCGCCACGGAACGGGACGATCGACTCGCGGACGCGGTCGCCTGACAGCCGCGCGACGCGGTCCGCCCACAGCCCCGCGGCCGTGACGACGTTTGTCGCGACGAGCGGCCCACGGCTCGTCTCGAGCGCAACTTCGGTGTCGCCAACGGAGACCGCCGTCACCTGCCGGCCGGTCTCGACGACGCCGCCGGCCGCCGCGACGTCGCCGGCGATGGCTCGAACGACGGCCCGGAAGTCGACGATGCCGGTCGTCGGGCTCCAGAGCGCCCGAACGCCGGCGGCGTGGGGCTCGATCTCCGCAATCCGCTCGGGCCCGACCACCTCGAGGCCAGGGACGCCGTTCGCGGTGGCCCGCTCGCGCAAGGCCTCGAGCCGCGCGAGCTCGGTTTCGTCGAGCGCGACGACGAGCTTGCCGACCCGCTGGAACGGAATCCCGTGCCCCTCGCAGAACGCCTCCATCTCGGCCTTGCCCGCGCGGCACAGCCGCGCCTTCAGCGAGCCCGGCGCGTAGTAGATCCCGGCGTGAAGGACGCCGCTGTTATGGCCGGACTGGTGCGCGCCGAGCTCCGCTTCCTGCTCGACGACGACGAGCCGCAGCCCGGGTCGGCGGTGGAGCAACTGGTACGCGGTCGCGAGCCCGACGATCCCGCCACCCACGACCGCCACGTCGGCACGGTCCGCGGGCGGTCGCGCGGACAGCGTTTCCGGACCGGTCGCGGTGCTCATGCGTTTTGCAGGGTAGCGGGATGGCCGCCGACTACGGCGGATACGACGATGCCGTCCGCCCGTTCATGCCATATCTGCGAGTCGCGCCGTTAGCGCACGATCCAGGGACCCCTTCGGTGGCGATTCGGCGGTTCGGGGCCGTCGCGCGGGGCCGATCGTGCGGGGCCGGTTCGTTCGGTCGGTCGATCCACCCGACGGGGGACACGAGCGGTGCGCCCTATCGGCGCGAGCAGCCGATCTGGCAGGAAGGAGAACCCGGCGAACGGACTGACCGGGTTCGAGAGCCAGCCGCCGACCCTTCGGCCGTCGTCGGGAAGGGCCGCACGTATGGCTGCCGGATCAGGTACGGCGATCCAGCCCTCGAGCGTCCGAAACCAGCGAGCCATCGCCTCGTGCATCGCGGAGTGCCGCGCGTGCAGGGTGCGGACGAGGTCCCCGCCGTGCCAGCGAACGACTAAGTCGAGACTGGCGCCGAGCGCGCGGATGACGCGCTCGAGGTGCCCCATCGAGACGCCCGCGAGATCACGGCGCTCGATCCGACCGACCGTTCGCGCCGAGACGCCCGCCCGGGCAGCGAGGTCAGTCTGGCGCAGCCCAAGGCGCGCCCGAAGCCGCCTGACCACCGTGCCGATCCGGACGCTGTCCACCGAGTCATGCTCGCCGAGGCCGCTGCACCGAGGATCCACGGCCGTGCTGTCGCGCCGGCACGACGCCGGATCGATCCAATCCGAGCCGGTGTAGATTGCGGGTATGGCCGGCTCGAGTGGAGGCACGAGGAACGGCGAGGTCTTCCTCGTCAGCGCCGTCCGGACGCCGATCGGAAAGTTCGGCGGCGCCTTCGCCCAGACGCCGGCGACGGCGCTCGGTGGCGTCACGATCGCCGCGGCCGTCGAGCGCGCCGCGCTCCCCGCCGACACCGCGGTCGACGAGGTCCTCATGGGCCAGGTCCTCCAGGCGGGGGCGGGCCAGGCGCCGGCCCGGCAGGCGGCCCTCGCAGCCGGCCTCCCGGTGACGACGAGCGCGACGACGATCAATCGCGTCTGCGGCTCGGGGCTGAAGGCGATCATGCTCGCGGCAGCGGAGATCCGGGCCGGCGACGCCGATGTCGCGGTCGCCGGCGGCATGGAGAACATGACGCTCGGGCCGTACCTGCTCCCCAGGGCGCGGTTCGGCTATCGGCTCGGCGACGGGGCGCTCGTCGACGCGACCGTCCACGACGGGCTGTGGTGCGCGATCGACGACTGCCACATGGGGACCCATGCCGAGCGCGTCGCGATCGCGCGCCACGTGAGCCGCGAGGACCAGGACGCGTACGCGCTCGAATCGCAACGGCGGGCGATCGCCGCGATCGACGCCGGACGGTTCGCCGACGAGATCGTCCCCGTCGCCACGCGTGACGCGAAGGGTCGCGAGGAGACGGTCACGACCGACGAGAACCCCCGACGTGACACGACGCCGGAGGCACTCGCCCGCCTCCGCCCGGCCTTCGACGTCCCCGCTCAGGAACCCGGCCCGCGACTCGATGACATGCCCCAGCCGACGTTCACGGCGAGCGTCACGGCCGGCAACTCGCCCGGCATCACGGACGGTGCGGCGGCGACGGTCGTCGTCAGCGAGCGAGCGGTGGAACGGTTGAATCTGAAACCGCTGGCCCGCATCGTCGGCTACGCCCAGGCCGAGGTCGAGCCCAAGTGGCTCTTCCTCGCCCCGATCACCGGCGTCCGCAAGCTGCTCGACCGGATCGAGCTGCCGATCGAGGCGTTCGACCTCGTCGAGATCAACGAGGCGTTCGCGGCCCAGACGCTGGCCGACGGCCGCGAGCTCGGGTTCGACTGGTCGAAGACGAACGTCAACGGCGGGGCGATCGCCCTCGGCCACCCGATCGGCGCATCGGGCGCGCGGATCGTCGCGACGCTGCTCCACGAGCTCCGCCGCCGCGAGGGCCGCTACGGCCTCGCGACGCTCTGCCTCGGCGGCGGGGGATCGGTGGCCATGGCGTTCGAACGGGTCTGACGGAGTCGCGAATGGACGACCGGACGGTCGACGGCGGCCGATCGAACACGCCGCTCGAGCTCAGCCCCGACGAGCTCGAGCTCGTGCGAACGGCACTCCGGCTCCTCGAGTCGACCCTCGGACGCGAGGAGGCCGACGAGCTCGAGGACGTGCAGGCGCTGATCCGGCGTCTCGATATCGCGGACCGACGGTGAGGCAGGACACGGCCGCGCCAGCAGGTCGGCGGGCAGGTGCGTTCTCGTCCGAGCCGGCCCGCGAGCGCCCCGACAGCCCGCCCGAGAGCTACGGTGTCCCGCCGGAGGGCGGTGAGTTCGTCCCGTGGGACGCGGTCGTGCACCGCCTTCTCGTGTCGAGCGCCTACTGGCTCGCGACCGTATCGGCCGACGGACGGCCGCACGTCGTCCCGGTCTGGGGCGTCCTGGTGGCGGACGACCTGTTCCTCGAGGCGGGCGCTCCCGAGACCGTCAAGGCCCGCAACCTCACGCGAAACCCGGCGATCGTCGTCCACCTCGACAACGTCGACGACGTCGTGATCATCCACGGCCGAGCCGTCCCGACCGTCCCGAACGCAGACCTCGGGCGCGCCCTCGCGGACGCCTACCGCGCGAAGTACCCGGGCTACGAACCGGGGCCCGATTCGTGGTCGGAGGGCGGCCTGCTGCGGGTCGAGCCGGAGCGCGTCCTCGCCTGGCGCGACATGCCGACCGCGACGCGCTGGCGGTTCGCGGGCGATGGCGAGGTCGCTGCGGGATGACGACGATCGCCTCGACGCGCGATGGCGAGGAGCACCGCGCGGCGCCGACGCATGGCCACTTCATCGCCGGCGAATGGGTTCCGGCGCGGAGCGGGGCGACGTTCGAGAGCCGGAACCCCGCGACCGGCGAGGCCATCGGCCGATTCGCCGCCGGCGGTCCCGAGGACGTGGCGATGGCCGTCCGAGCGGCCGAGGCGGCATTCCCCCGCTGGCGCGCGACGCCGGCCCCGAAGCGTGGCGAGATCCTCTATCGGTTCGGTGCCCTGATGGCCGAGCACAAGGAGCGGCTCGCGCGCGAGATGACCCGTGAGATGGGCAAGGTCCTCGTCGAGGCGCGCGGCGACGTCCAGGAGGCGATCGACATCGCCTTCCTCATGGCCGGCGAGGGCCGCCGGATGTTCGGCGACACCGTCCCGTCCGAGCTGCCGGACAAGTGGGCGATGAGCATCCGACAGCCGCTCGGAGTCGCCGGGATCATCACGCCCTGGAACTTCCCGGTCGCGATCCCGGGCTGGAAGACCATGCCGGCGCTCGTCGCGGGCAACACCGTCGTGTTCAAGCCCGCGTCGGACACGCCGCACTGCGCGGTCCTGTTCGTGGAGCTCATGGCGGAGGCCGGGTTCCCGCCAGGCGTCGCGAACCTCGTCACGGGCTCCGGCGCTGACGTCGGCGACCCGCTCGTGGACTCCCCGGACGTCCCGGTCATCTCGTTCACCGGGCACACGTCGACCGGCAAGCGGCTCGCGGAACACGCCGCCCGCCGGCTCAAGCGCGTCTCGCTCGAGCTCGGTGGCAAGAACGCGATCGTCGTCCTCGCCGACGCCGACCTCGACCTCGCGGTCGACGGGATCGTCTGGTCGGCCTTCGGCACGACCGGCCAGCGCTGCACCGCAGCCTCGCGCGTGATCGTCGAATCGGCCGTTCACGACGCGCTGCTCGCCAGGCTCGAAGCGCGGACGACGAAGCTCCGCCTCGGCGACGGGCTCGACGCCGCCACGGATGTGGGCCCGCTCATCAGCGCCGACGCGGTCACGAAGGTCGAGGGCTACGTGGAGGTCGGCCGGACCGAGGGCGAGCTCGTGGTGGGCGGCCGTCGCGCCACCGGTGGCGCCCTTTCGGCCGGCCATTTCTTCGAGCCGACGATCTTCACCGGCGTCAAGCCGATGGACCGGATCGCCCAGGAGGAGATCTTCGGGCCCGTCCTGTCGGTGGTCCCCGTTCCCGACTACCAGGCAGCGGTCACGGCCGTGAACCAGGTCCGCTACGGGCTCTCGTCGTCGATCTTCACTCGGGACGTCAACCTCGCGTTCCGGGCGATGCGGGACCTGGAGACGGGGATCGTGTACGTGAATGCCGGGACGACCGGCGCCGAGACGCATCTTCCGTTCGGTGGCTGGAAGGAGACCGGCAACGGCCACCGCGAGGCCGGCCACGCGGCACTCGACACGTTCACCGAGTGGAAGTCGATCTACGTCGACTTCAGCGGACGGCTCCAGCGAGCGCAGATCGACAATCGTGCGCTGGATGGCTAGCAGAGGCGTCGCCTCGACCGTCCGAGGGCGCGCGGCAACCCGGAATTGAGGGCGCCAGCGAGGAGTGCCGGGCTGCTGATCTACCGGCGCTCGAACGGACGCGATATCGAAGTGCTCATCGCGCACCCGGGGGGCCCGTTCTGGACGCGTCGCGACGAGGGCGCGTGGACGATCCCGAAGGGGCTGATCGAGGACGGCGAGGCTGAGCTCGACGTCGCCCGGCGGGAGTTTCACGAGGAGACGGGCCACGAGCCGCCCAGCGCGGGGACGATCGCGCTCGGCGAGGTGCAGCTGAAGAGCGGCAAGACCGTCGTCGGCTGGGCGGCGGAGGGGGATCTCGATCCGGCGACGGCATACAGCAACGAGGTCGAGGTCGAGTGGCCGCCGCGATCGGGGCGACGGATCACGGTCCCCGAGATCGACCGCGTCGCATGGGTCTCGGCCGGCGAGGCGCGTCGGCTGCTGAACCCGGCCCAGGCGGCATTCGTCGATCGCCTGCTGGCGGCGCTCGGCCCAGGCTGATCCCCGCGCTACCGCCCGTCCGTTTCGTGCTCGGCGGCAGATCCGGGCGTCGGAAAACGCGGGTTCATCGACGTGGCGAATGACGTCAGCGCCCGCGTCATCACCCACACGTTGACCGCCATGCTCCCGGCGAAGCCGGCCAGGGCCGCGAGCCCGCCGACGCTGCCGGAACCTCCGACGAGCAGCACGAGGACGTAGACGAGCGCGGCCGCGACCGCTGCGCAGATCACGCCGATCATCCCCATCACCGTCGTGAACCCGTGGAGGACGCCCGCCGGCCGGCCGATCTCCTCGGCGACGCCGTAGACCTGGAACACGCCCCGGATGTCGTCGTACTTGCCGGCGGTGAAATACCGCTCGAGACCGGGAACGATGTCGTGGTAGGCGTGCCGGATCCGGTTCATGCCCTGGAGGTAGCGCACGTCCTCCGAGGTCGCGGTGGCGACCCGGCCCATCGTCGCGAGGCCGATGAACAGGTCGACCCCGAGGACGACGCCGGCCACCAGCAGGAACCCCGACCCAAGGGTCATCTGCGTTGCGATCAGCCCGAGCGCGACGAGGGTGGCGGACAAGAACGTCAGGAACATGCCGGCGCGAGCGAACGCCTCGTTGTAGACGAGCGTTCGGGCCGACAGCAGGCTCCAGTGCTCGGTCGTCAGGATCGTCAGCGCGCGCGGATCTTCGAGCGGCGTGCCGGCGGTTGCTCGAGTGCCGTCCGCGGTGCGGATCGGGCGCTCGTGCGGAAGCGCGACCGTCCGTTCGTCCATCGACCCACCTCTCTCTCGAGTCGCGACCCTATGCCCCGAGCGGCCCGAGGTTCTCGCGCAGGAACGCCACGGTCCGGTCCCAGGCGAGCTGTGCGGCGGCCTCGTCGTACTCGGGTCGATCCGGCTCGACGAACCAGTGGTTCGTCTCGGGGTAGGTCGCGAACCGGACCTCGCGGCCGGCCTGATCGAGCTCGGTCCGAAGCGTTTCCACGGCATCGCGTGACTCGTACGGATCGTCCTCCGCGAAGTGGCCAAGGAACGACGCCTGGGTACGCGACCAGTCGAGGCCGGGCCACGTCCCGTAGTGGACGACGACTGCGTCGACCGCCGGATCGGCGACCGCGAGCGCGAGCGCGAATGCGGCCCCGAACGAGAAGCCGACGACGCCGATCGCGCGTCCCAGCTCTCCCTCGTCCGCCCGCAGGCGGCTGGCCGTCGCCTCGATGATCCGCATCACCTCGGCTTCCGACGCCTCGCTCGACGCCACGTCCGCGGCGTCGATCGTGTCGGTCACCGTCCCGTGAAAGAGGTCGGGCGCGAGGGCGACGAAGCCCTCGTCGGCCAGTCGATCGGCATACGCGCGGATCGTCTCGTTCAGGCCCCACCAGGCGTGAAGGACGATGACGCCCGGCCCGTCGTTCGACGCCGGTCGGGCCAGCCAGGCGCGACCGCCGTCGGTTCCGTCGAGGTCGATCCAGTCGCCCACTC
This sequence comes from Candidatus Limnocylindrales bacterium, assembly GCA_035693145.1. Taxonomy (GTDB): domain Bacteria; phylum Chloroflexota; class Limnocylindria; order Limnocylindrales; family CSP1-4; genus DASSHA01. Next base: position 14,773 of record DASSHA010000060.1, on the reverse strand, counting down.
GGCGAGCCTCCCGTTCGTGGCGCCAGCCTAGCGGGTCGGCAGGCAAAGAGACGGTAGGCTTCCACGCCGTGCTGACGAACGCCGCTTCCGAAACCCGCCAACATCGGCCGGGTCGTCGCGACCCGGCGACCGTGCGCGTCGCGACGTTCTCGGCGCGCCACCGCTGGGTCGTGGCCGGCCTGTGGTTCGTGGCGACGATCGGTCTGTTCGTCGCGAGCCTCGCCGCCGGGGGGACGAACGTCCAGGGTGCGGTCGGCCAGGACCAGCGGGCGAAGTTCGAGGCGGCCGAGGCGTTGGACCTGTTCAACGCGTCGGGGCGGGCCGAGCCGGTTCAGACGGTCATCGTCGTCGTCGAGGACGACAATGGCATCGGTGAGCCTGTTGCCGCGGCTGCGCTCGACGATGTTGTCGCGACGCTGTCGGGCCTTCGTTCGTCGGTCGACGGCCATGACGGCCCCGTCTTCGCGGACGTCGTCGACCCGCGACGCGCACCACCGCAGGCCGAGCTCGTCTCGGCCGACCGAACGGCCGCCCGCGTCATCGCCCACGCGCCGGGCGACGGAGACGTCCTCGACGAGCGGCTCGCGCCACTGCCCGCCGCCCTGGACCAGCTGCAGGCGCGCCACGCGGACGTCCGGCTGTTCGGCCTCTCCAACTGGCTCGCGAACCGCGAGATCAGCGAGGTCGTCAACAGCGACCTCGACGGCAGCCTTCGGATCACGATCCCGCTGACGTTCGCGATCCTGCTCATCGCCTTCGGGGCGGTGATCGCGGCGTTCGTGCCCCTCGTGCTCGCAATCAGCGCGCTCCTTGCGGCATTCGGTGTCCTCGGCCTGTACAGCCAGGCGGTCGACCCGGTCAGCGCCTACGCCAGCCAGCTCGTCGTCCTCATCGGGTTGGCGGTCGCGGTCGACTACAGCCTGTTCCTCGTCAGCCGCTTCCGGACCGAGCTCCGGCGCGGCCGCTCGGTCGACGCCGCCATCCGGACGGCGTCGGGCACGGCCGGCCGGGCGGTCTTCTTCTCCGGGCTCGCCGTCGCCATCTCGATCGCGGGCCTGCTGCTCCTCGACGATCCGCTCTTCAAGTCGATGGCGATCGCGACGATCGCCGTCGTGCTCATCTCGGTCGTCGGCTCGCTGACGTTCCTGCCGGCGACGCTCGCGATCGTCGGACGGGGCGTGAACCGGCTGCGGATCCCGTTCTTCGGCCGGGATCGCGAGGAAGGGACGGGGATGTGGGCGACGATCGTCCGTCGCGTCATGCGTCGCCCGGTCCTCGCCGGCGGCCTCGCGGCCCTGTTGCTGCTGGCGGCCGGCAGCCCCGTCGCGCGGCTCCACCTTGGCGCGGTCGACCTGTCGTCGTTCCCGGATTCGGTCGATTCGGTCCGCGCGTTTCGCCTCATCGAGGAGAAGTGGCCGCAGGGGACCCAGCTCCAGCTCGAGGTCGTCGTGACCGGGGCGAACGACCAGGCGGTCTCCGCCGCGGTCGAGAGCCTGCCGTCGAAGCTGCTCGGAATCGGCGGCCTGTCGGGACCGCCCGAGACGAAGCGCTCGACCGACGGCACCGTCGCGATGGTCTCGATGACGATGGCCGGCGGCCAGAACGACGAGTCGAACCGCGAGATCGTCCGTCGGGTTCGCACGGATGTCGTGCCGGCGACGTTCGGTGGGCTGACGGGCGTTCGCGCGCTCGTCACCGGCGACGCCGCCTATGTGCTCGACCAGGTGGAGTTCTACGAGCGCGGGATGGTCGAGGTGTTCGCGTTCGTCCTCGGCCTGTCGTTCCTGCTGCTGCTCCTGGCCTTCCGTTCGATCGTCATCCCGATCAAGGCGATCGTCCTCAACCTCCTCTCGACCGCGGCGTCATACGGCCTGCTCGTGCTCGTCTTCCAGGAAGGCTGGTTCGGCTCGGCGCTCGGTGTTCGGGTGGGCGGCGTCATCGAGTCGTTCGTGCCCGTGTTCGTGTTCACGATCCTGTTCGGGCTGTCGATGGACTACCACGTCTTCATCCTCACGCGGATGAAGGAGGCACGCGACCACGGCGCGTCGTCCAACGATGCGGTGGAGCGGGGGATCGCGATCACCTCCGGCACGGTCACGAGCGCGGCGGCGATCATGGTCGCCGTCTTCGCGGTGTTCGTGACGCTCCAGCTCGTGATCATCAAGCAGCTCGGGCTGGGCCTCGCCGTCGCGGTGCTCGTCGACGCGACCGTCATCCGAAGCGTGCTGCTGCCGGCGACGATGCGCCTGCTCGGAGACTGGAACTGGTGGCTGCCGCGGTGGCTCGGCTGGCTGCCGCGGGTGACGATCGAGGTCGAGGACGAACCGGACGGCGCGGCGACGCCCGGCGACGTACCGGGTCCCGACGCGCGGCCGGTCGAGTCGCCGTCAGCCGGCTGATAGCCCACGCGCTTCGCTCGTCACGCAGACGTCGTGCACGCGTCGTTCGGCCGCAAGACAGACGCTCGCGCCGCGCGTCCGGCGCTGACGTCCCGCGACGCAGACTGGCCGCCGAAAGGAGGCCGACATGGTCCCGTTACTACTGTGGGTGCTCGGCGTGCCGGGCGTCCTGATCATCCTGCTGCTGCTCCTCGGCATCCTGCACCTGTAGCCGGGAGCCGTACCTCGCCCGGCGGCTTGCGGGGGGCGCCGCCGGGCGACGCTGTGCGGACGCTGCCGGGTGCCGCTGCGCGGACGCTGCAGGGCGCCGTCGGGATGCACCCAAGCCCGACGGAATTCTCCCGAGCGCCGAAGCCCGCGACCGGTGACGCCGGCGACGCTGCTCGGCCCGCTTGCTAGACTCGCCGCGGGCCCGTAGCTCAACGGTAGAGCAGTGGACTCTTAATCCACGTGTTCAGGGTTCGAATCCCTGCGGGCTCACCACCCTCGCCACGTTCGCGTCCGCCCGTGGTCGCGCATTGGCCGCTGGCCGTCCGAGCCGCGGCCCCTCCGCCCGTCGTCCCGCCGATCCCGCTCATATGCACGCCACGCGAGCACAAGCAACACGAGGACGGCGGACGACCCGGACTGCGACCCGCCCGTATTCCGATTCCGGCATCAACAGGGGCGTGATCGGCCCAGTTCCTGGCCTGAATCGGGCGCTCGGTCCGACCGTACTGCGTCTAATGGTCTGCTCGCGTTCGTATGAGACACTCCGACGCGATCGCGATGCGCGGCCACCCTCCGGACGCGCGGCGCCAGCTGCCGGACTGTCGCCTACGTGACGCCAATGCCGCGCGGCGCCGACACCCGCGACGACATCCGTTCGATCCCGGCGACGTCGCCCGATCGATCGCCAGGCCGCCGCGTGCGGGAGATCCTGTCGGACATCGGCTACCACCCAGTGGCAGCCGGACAGGAGGCCTGAAATGCTCAACACCTACTCGACCACCGATCTCGTCTCGCTCCGCCAGCGCGAGATGCGCGCCGAGGCCCGCGCCGAGCGGCTCGCCGCGGCGACTCGGACCGAACCAGCCGATTCCCGCGCGCCGCTGTGGGAGTCGCGACTCGGCCACGTGCGACATGCGTTCGCCGCCTTTGCGGTCCTCCCGAGCTGGTCCGGGATCCGCGTCGCACGAGCCGCGAGCCGGCCCTGACGTCGGGTCGCGCCGCGACCGAAACTCCACTCACACGAACGCCCGCCGGACCCGGCGGGCGTCTTCGTTTGCCTGCAGCTCCGTCCTAGCGCCGAACTCGCCCCGAGGCGACGTGCTCCTTCCACGGCGACGGATCCGATGGGAGGCGCCCTTCCGACGCGCCCTCCCAGCCGCAGCTGCACTTGACCCATCGATCGCGGTGCTTGTACTCCGCGATCACGTGCGCCGGCGGCTCGCGCGGCGGAAGCTTGAGATTCATCAACCAAATGATGACAGAAATGGCGAATAGGCGTCGCGCGACACCTAAATGCGGCGCGGATTCCAGGCTCACCGAGACCTCGTCGTCGGCACCCGTCTCGCTCGCTCGCCGCCTCGCCGTGCTACCCTCCGGCCGTCCCTTTCGGCCGGTTCCGTGAGGCCGGCGAGCGGTCCAGAGAGACCGGGAAGGAGGCCCGCCCGAATGTCCTCGTGCCCATCAGACACGCCCTGCGGTGCGCTGTGAGCGTGTCGTCGCTGCCCTTCGACAGCCCGGCGCTGACGACCGCGTCCGGCATCGTCGACCCACGGATCGGATCCCTGGGGCCTGCACTCCTCGCGCTGGAGGACGGGACCGTGTTTGCCGGCGTGGCGTGGGGAGCGCGCGTCGCCGGTGGCGGCGATCTCGTCGTGAACACCGCCCAGACCGGCTACCAGGAGGTCTGCACCGACCCCTCCTACGCCGGCCAGCTCGTCGTCATGACCTACCCCCTCATCGGCAACTACGGCCGGCTGATCGACGACGACCAGTCGAGCCGGCCGTGGCTGCGCGGCCTGATCGTCGCGAATGCGACCGCGGCCGTCCTCGACGATGCGCAACAGCTCGCGGCACTCCTCCGCGAGAACGCCATTCCGGCGATCGCCGGCGTCGATACGCGCACGCTCGCTCGGCATCTCCGAACCCACGGCAGCCTTCGGGCGATCGTCACCGAGCCGGACGCGGTCGACCGCGACGACGCCGTCGATCGCGCGCGCGCGGTTCCGCGCTGGGAGGATCAGGACTTCGTCGGGTCGGTCTCCCCGGTCGAGGTCACCGACATCGGCGATCCGTCCGAAGGAGGCCCGCTCGTGGCGGTCGTCGACCTCGGGCTGAAGTCGAACATCGTCCGCTCGCTCCGTCGACGCGGTGCCCGCGTCCGCGTGCTGCCGCATACCGCGGGCCCGTCCGACGTCTTGTCGGCCGACATCGCCGGGATCGTCCTTTCGCCGGGGCCCGGCGATCCCGCCCGGCTCGCGGGCCCGGTCGCGCTCGCCCGAGCCGCGATCGACGACGGGCGGCCGCTGCTCGGGATCTGCCTGGGCCACCAGATCGTCGGCCGCGCCGCGGGCGCCGAGACGACCCGCCTCCGGTTCGGCCACCACGGCGCGAACCACCCGGTCCGCGACGTCGAGCGTGGCACGGTCCAGGTGACCGCGCAGAACCACGAGGTCCAGGTCGTCGCCGAGGGGCTGGCCAAGTCGTCCGGGTTCCGCGTCAGTCAGGTCAACCTCAACGATGGCTCGGTCGAGGGGCTCCGCCATCGCGAGCTGCCGATCGAGACCGTTCAGTACCACCCCGAGGGCGCACCGGGACCACTCGACGCGATGGCGGTCTTCGACCGGTTCGTCGCCGCCTGCGGTCCGCGTCGTTGAGCGCCACGGCGGAGCGACCCCGGTCGGTCCTCATCCTCGGTTCCGGTCCGGTGGTCATCGGCCAGGCGGCCGAGTTCGATTACGCCGGGACGCAGGCCTGCCGTGCGCTGCGGGCGGAGGGCGTCCGGACGATCCTCGTGAACTCGAACCCGGCGACGATCATGACCGACCCGAACGTCGCGGACGCCGTCTACCTCGAGCCGCTGACGGTCGACGCGGTCAGTGCGGTCATCGCAAAGGAGCGGCCCGACGGCCTTCTCGCCGGGCTCGGCGGCCAGACCGCGCTGAACCTCGCGGTCGCGCTTTCACGTGCTGACGTGTTAGCACGTTACAACGTGAAGTTGCTCGGGACGCCGCTCGAGGCGATCGAGATGGCCGAGGACCGCGAGCGTTTCCGCGACCTCCTCGATCGGATGGGGCAGCCGTACGCTCCGTCGGCGATCGTCGAGGGTGCCACGGCGGCCGAGCGGCAACGGGCGGCGGACCGCGCCCTCGAGGAGATCGGCCTTCCGGCGATCGTTCGGCCGGCCTTCACGCTCGGCGGGACGGGCGGCGGGATCGTCGAGACCGAGCCCGCCTACCGCGAGCGCATTCGCGCTGGTCTCCGGGCCAGCCCGATCGGGCAGGTCATGGTCGAACGCTGCCTCGTCGGCTGGCAGGAGGTCGAGTACGAGGTCATGCGCGATGCGGACGACACCTGCATCGCCGTCTGCTCGATGGAGAACGTCGACCCGCTCGGCGTCCACACCGGCGATTCGATCGTCGTCGCGCCCGTCCAGACGCTGACGGACCAGGTCCACCAACGCCTGCGGAGCGCGGCGCTCGAGATCATCCGTGCCCTGGGCGTCGAGGGCGGCTGCAACGTCCAGTTCGCCCTGTCACCCGATTCCGTCGATTACGCGGTCATCGAGGTCAACCCTCGGGTTTCGCGCTCGTCGGCGCTCGCCAGCAAGGCGACGGGCTATCCGATCGCGCGGGTGGCGGCGCAAATCGCGATCGGCCGACGGCTGGCCGACATCCCGAACGTCGTGACCGGGACGACCGTTGCGGCGTTCGAGCCCGCGCTCGACTACGTCGTCGTCAAGCTGCCGCGCTTCCCGTTCGACAAGTTCCCGACCGCCGATCGCGCGCTGGGCAGCCAGATGAAGGCGACCGGCGAGGTCATGGCGATCGACCGAACCTTCGGCTCGGCGCTCAACAAGGCGCTGCGTGGGATCGAGCAATCGGGTGCCGGCCCGCTCGCCGAGGACGCTGCCTGGACGACGACGCTCGACTACCTCGCCCAGGTCTACGCCGGCGACCCCGACGCCGACGAGCCGATCCGCTGGCTCGACGAGCGTGGCGAGGCATGCGAATCGACCCGCTTCGCACAGCGTTCCGCGGCGCCCATCGTCCTGCGCCGGTTCGTCGCCCCGTCGGACACGCGCCTGTGGCGAGTGCTCGCGCTCCTGCGGCGCGGCGTGCCGCAGGCGATGATCCAGGCGGCGACCGGGATCGCGCCATGGTTCGTCGCCGAGATGGCCCGCAACGTCGCGATCGAGCGAGCCGTGTCGGCTGCCGGTCGCCGCCTCCTCGACGTGGCCACCGACGACGCGGCGCGCGACCTCCTCGTCGTGGCGAAACGGGCAGGGTTCGGGGATGCCGAGCTCGCCTCGCTTGCGGGCGACGACGTGACGCCGGACGAGCTCCACGACGCGCGGCTGGCGATGGGGCTCACGCCCGGGTTCGCGATGGTCGACACGTGCGCGGCGGAGTTCGCGGCCGAGACGCCGTATTTCTACTCGACCTACGCCGCCGCCGGGTCGCCACCGGAGGCGCCCCCGGTCGGCCGCCCGGCGGCGCTCGTCATCGGCAGTGGGCCGGTCCGGATCGGGCAGGGGATCGAGTTCGACTATTGCGCCGTCCAGGCCGCCGAAACGCTTCGCGAGGCCGGCTGGAGCGCCGTGATGGTCAACTCGAACCCGGAGACGGTTTCGACCGACTTCGACGCCTCGACCCGCCTCTACTTCGAGCCGCTGGACCTCGAGTCGGTTCGGAATGTCGTCGAGGCCGAGACCGGCCCGCGCAGGTCGCCGCTGCCGGCGTTCGTCGCCTTCGGCGGCCAGACGCCGCTCAACCTCGCCGGTCCACTCGCCCGCGCCGGCGTCCCGCTGCTCGGCACCAGTCTCGACGCGATCGACGACGCCGAGGATCGGGTCCGCTTCGCGAACATGCTCGACCGGCTCGGCGTCCCGCAGCCCGAGGGCGGCATGGCCCACAGCCCGGACGAAGCGCTGACGCTCGCCGAGCGAATCGGCTTCCCCGTCATGGTCCGGCCGAGCTTCGTGATCGGCGGGCTCGCGATCGATGTCTGCTACTCCCCGGAGGACCTGGCACGCAATCTCGCGGCCGTCACGGTCGTCGATCCCGACCGCCCCGTCCGGATCGACCGCTACCTCGAAGGGGTCGAAGTGGACGTCGACGCGATCTCCGACGGCGAGCACGTCCTGATCCCCGGCCTCCTCGAGCAGGTCGAACGGGCGGGCGTCCACTCGGGCGATTCGGTCGGCGTGTTCCCGCCCCAGTCTGTCTCGGCCGCCGACCAGGGCCTCCTCGTGGCGACGATGACCCGCGTCGTCCGTGCCCTCGGCGCGCGGGGCCTCGTCAACGCCCAGTTCATCGTCCGCGACGACGGCGTCTACCTGATCGAGGTCAACCCGCGGGCGAGCCGTACCGTGCCGTTCATGAGCAAGGTCACGGGCGTGCCGATGGTCCAGCTGGCCGTCCGCATCGCCCTCGGCTCGAACCTCACCGAGCTCGGCTGGCCGGATGGGCTCCTGCCGCCACCGGCCCTCGTCGCCGTCAAGGCCCCGGCCTTCTCGACGATGAAGCTGCGCGGCGTCGATCCGTCGGTCGGCCCGTCGATGCAGTCGACCGGCGAGGTCATCGGGCTGCATGCGGATCCCGCGGTCGCGCTCGCCAAGGCACTCGTCGGCGCGTCGCTCGTTCCGCCACGGCCCGAACCCGGCGCGGACCTCGCGCTCCTCTCGCTGGCCGACCGCGACAAGCCCGGCCTCGAGCGGTTAGCCGACGCGCTGGCCCGCGCCGGCTACCGGTTCGCGGCAACCTCCGGCACGCGCCGCGCTCTCGCCGCCGCGGGATACGAGGCCATCCAGGTCACGCGGATCGGCGAGGAGCCCGCCCCCGACCGCCCGGCATTGCTCGAGGTCATCGACCGGGGCGACGTCCGCCTCGTCGTGAACACCCCGACGCCACGTTCCGGCCCGGTCCGCGACGCAGCGTGGATCCGGCATGCGGCCGTCGAGGCCGGCATCCTGTGCCTGACCGCTATCGAGACCGCGATCGCCGCCGCCGAGGCGCTCGACCCCGCGATCGCCGATCGGCTGTCCGACGTCCGCCCGCTCGGCGACTGGCTGGGCCAGCGGGCGCCGGAGGGGGAGCTCGTCGCGGCCAGGTAGACGCGCCGCGCGCTACGGGCCCTGAACTGGACCGCCGACCGACGCGGTGATTGCACCGGCCGCTCCGGTCGTCTCCGGTGGCGGCTGGACGATGACCTGGCCGAGCGACCAGAGCGTCAGCGACGTCAACCCGACCATCAGCACCGCGAGCGGGACCTGGCGGACGCGCGCGTCCCGGATCGCCGCACCCGTGCCCACGCCCACGGCCGGCGCCCGACCCTCCCGGCCCTGCCGCCCGCGACGGCGACCGCCGCTCACCGGTGCCGCGGCCTCGTGGAGCGCCGCGCGGTGTCCCACGACCGCGCCGACGATGTGCCCGCCGACGATGGCGGCGAGCTGGATCCCCCAGGCGACCGCCGGCGGCAGCCAGTCGGCCGAGGGTTCGAACGGCGGGATCCCCAGGAGGTTGCCACCGACCGCCAGCGGGTCGCTCGCGACATTGACGATCCGCGGCGAGGTGAACAGCAGGAACGTCAGGTAGTGCGCGATCAGGTAGCCCGTGGCGATCGGGACGAGCCCCGCGCCAAGCGAGCGCGGACCGACGAGCCGCGCGACCGCATACGCGGCGGCCGCGAGCAGGCCGACGAACAGGAGCAGCAGGACGGTCGCCTCGCCGATCCCGGGCGTGCCGAACCAGCCGGCGAAGGCCTGGGTCTGCGACAGGCCGTCGTAGATGACCGACGCGGTGGCGACGGCGACGAGGACGGTTCGGTCGATCGTCCAGTCGGCGACGTCGAGGCCACTCGCGTAGCGGCGGACCAGGACGCGCTCGTCGGGAGCCGCAGGATCGGGGGCGATCGCCGCCAGGCGGTTGAGCGTCCCGAACCAGACGGAGAACGTCTCCCCGCGGTCGCGCCACGCGTCGCGCCCGAATTGGCTCATGAGCAGCAGCGTGATCCCGGAGTAGGCGATGACGACGAGTCCGAGCGGGCGGCCGCCACGCGTCTGCGGGACGACGAGCTCGAACCAGGCGACGAGGACGAGGCCGACGACAGCCGGCCAGAGGCCGAGACCCGTCGGATAGGGGAGTGAACTGGCGCCGCGGATCCCGAGCCTGCGCATGACCGCCGTGCCGAGGTCGAACAGCGTCGTGAACGGGTCGAGCCAGCGCCAGATCGGGAAGATGAGCGCCGAGACGAGCGCGACCGCGACCCATCCGAACAGCCAGACGAAGAGCGAACCGGCATCCGCGTCGCCGTTCGGTGCGCCGGACAGGACCTGGACGACGATGAGCAGCCAGGCGACGAGACCGACGGCTCGAAGCAGCAGCCGGAGCCAGCGCGGGACGACGACCGAACGGGCGCCCGGACGCTCGACGACCGCGCCGTCGCCGACGTTCCGACCGATGACGAGCGCGAACGACAGCGCGACGGCGATCGCCGCACCGGCCACGTAGCCGGCGAGCGGGATCGGCGACTCGTAGCGCGAGGTGAGCTGATGGGCGCTGGCGACGGCCGGGAGCGCGAGCCAGGCGAGCGCGACGAGTGCGACGCGGCTGAACTTCGGCAGGTGACGGATCATCGGACGAAGTCTAGGCCGCCGATCTGAACCGCCGTCGCGTGCAGCGCGGCTCGGTCAAAGACCGCGCGCGACCTACAATCGGCGCGATGGCGAGCCCGGTGCGATTTTCCGACGAGCGGCTCGACAACGGGTTGCGCCTCATCGTCGCCGAGGACCATCTGGCGCCCGTCGTCGCCGTCAACCTCTGGTACGACGTCGGCTCGAAGCACGAGGTCCCGGGCAAGACGGGCTTCGCCCACCTCTTCGAGCACGTCATGTTCCAGGGGTCCGCACACGTCGCCAAGACCGAGCACATCGCCCTCGTCCAGGCGGCCGGCGGCACGATGAACGGGACGACCTGGCTCGACCGGACGAACTACTTCGAGACGCTCCCGTCGCACCAGCTCGAGCTCGCACTCTGGCTCGAAGCGGACCGCATGGGGACGCTCCTCGACGCGCTCAGCCAGGAGAACCTCGACAACCAGCGCGAGGTCGTGAAGAACGAGAAGCGCTGGAGCTACGACAACCGGCCGTACGGCACGTGGAACGAGAAGCTCCAGGCGCACCTGTTCCCGCCGGATCATCCGTACCATCACCCGACGATCGGCTCGATGGACGACCTCGACGCGGCCTCCCTCGACGACATCCGGGCCTTCTTCGCGACCTACTACGTCCCGAACAACGCCGTCCTGTCGGTCGTCGGCGATGCCGACGCCACGCAGGTCCGGGGCTGGGCCGAGCGCTACTTCGGCGGGATCCGGCCGAACCCGAACATCCCGCCACTGCCGGACCTCAGCCTGCCCCCGACGCTCGGCGACGAGCGGCGCGAGGTCGTCGAGGATCGCGTCCCGCTGCCGCGCGTCTACGTCGGCTTTCGGGCGCCCGTCTTCGGCGACACCCGGCTCGACGCGCTCGAGCTCGCGTCGCAGATCCTCGCCGGGGGCAAGGGCAGCCGGCTCCACCGGCGACTCGTCCGCGAGGAGCGGATCGCCCAGGACGTCGCCCTGTTCACGCTGGGGTTCGTCGGTGGCGCGTCGATCACCGCCGGATGGGCGACGGTTCGACCGGGCGTCGACGTCGACCGCGTCGAGGCGACCTTCCACGAGGAGCTGGACCGGCTCGCCCACGAGCCGGTCACGGACGACGAGCTCGCGCGGGCGAAGGCGCTCGTCGAGTCGGACGAGCTCGGTGCCCTGTCGCGCGTCGAGGAGCGCGCCGATCGGCTGTCGATGTTCGCGACGCTGTTCGACCGCCCGAATCTCATCAACGAGCTGCTGCCGCGCTACCTCGCGGTCGATGCGGTCGCGATCCGCGACGTTGCGGCGGCGGTGTTCCGACCGGACAACCGGGTGGTGCTGACGTATCTGCCGGCCGGCGCGGCGCAAACCGCCGAGGCGGCGGCGTGAGCGACGGGCGTTCGTCCGTCGTCGTCGCCGAGCGCCCGAATCCCGGAACGCCGCGGGGGTACGAGTTCCCGCCGTTCCGCCGGGACCGGCTGGCGAACGGGATGAGCGTCCTCGTCGTCGACGTGCCCGGCAGGCCGCTCGTCTCCGCGCTCCTGGTCCTGGCGAACGGCGCCATCGACGAGGCGTCCGAATTCGCGGGCGCGACGGTCCTTGCCGCCCGCGCCCTGACGGAAGGGACCGAGCGGCACGACGCGGTCGGCCTCACCGAGGCGGCCGAACGGCTCGGCGCGTCGCTCCACGCCGACGCCGGCTGGGACGCGACGACGATCGGCGTCGACGTCCCGATCGAGCGTCTAGGTCCGGCCCTCGAGCTCGTCGCCGAGGTCGCCACGATGCCGACGTTCCCCGCCGCCGAGGTCGAGCGGCTGCGGGACGAGCGGTTGAACGATCTGCTCCAGGCCCGCGCAGACCCACGCCGACGAGCCGAGGAGGTCTTCGCCGACACCATCTACGCCGCCTCGTCCGCGTATCACCGCCCGTCGGGCGGAACGCCGGAGACGGTCCGTGGGCTCGAACGTGAATCGGTTCGGGCGGCGTACCTGCGCGGCGCCGACCCGGCGAACGCGACGCTCGTCGTCGCGGGCGAGCTCGGCGGGACCGACGTCGTCGAGCTGTCCGATCGGCTGTTCGGACGTTGGCCGGGCGTGGCGAGCGGCCGCTCCCGGGCCGACGTCGAGGCGGAGCCGGCGACCCGGAAGCGGCGAGTCCGGGTCATCCATCGCCCAGGTGCCGTCCAGACGGAGATCCGGATCGGGCACGTCGGGCTGCGGCGCCGGACGCCGGACTTCCACGCGGTGTCGGTCATGAGCGCGATCCTGGGTGGGCTCTTCAACTCCCGGTTGAACATGAAGCTGCGCGAGGAGAAGGGCTACACGTACGGTGCGGGTGCCGGCTTCGATCTTCGTCGGGGGCCCGGACCGTTCGCGGCGCGCGCCGCCGTCCAGACGCCGGTCACGGTCCCCGCCGTCCTCGATACGCTCGCCGAGCTCGACGCGATCCGGTCCGGGACTGTCCGGGATGCCGAGCTCGCGGCCGCTCGCGACTTCCTGGTCGGTGTCTTCCCGCTGCGCTTCGAAACCCCCGGTGCCATCGTCGGTGCGCTGTCGGGGATCGTCGTCCACGATCTGCCCGACGACGAGCTCGCGCGTTACCGCGACGCGATCGAGGCCGTCACGATCGACGACGTCGAGGCCGCGGCGCGGACCCACGTCCGACCGGACGAGGCCCAGGTCGTCCTCGTCGGCGACGCCGACGCCTTCCTCGCCGACCTCGAAGCCGCCTCGCTCGGGGAGCTCATCGTGGAGCGCGATTCAGGCCCTGCCGAGCGGGCAACCGAAGAGGGCGTCGAAGGCCAGCTCGGTCCGGTCGACCGCGAGGACGAGCCGGGCCTCCCTACCGAACCTGAGGATGCACCGGGTGCTCCGGTCGAGGGCGTCCCGGGCGAGGCGTAAGACCGCCCAAATCGGGCATCAAAGGTCGTGGGCCTGACCCACGCAAGGACCCTCGACGCTCGCCATCAGTGCACAAGCCCCTTCTGCGGTATCTGGTAGAGCTGATTCGGATCGTACGGCATGTCGAGCGTCGCGTTGCCTCCGACATCCCACTGCCACGCAATGATCTGGATTGCGGCTCGGTTCGTGGGGCTTCCCCCGACGCCTGACCCGCCCTCGAGAGTCACGAGGCCCTTCGGGCTATAGATGGTCCCGGCGATGTCGAGGACCGTCTGACCGCCAAGCGTGATCCGCGCCGCGGGATTGCTGCCATTGCCATCGTTCCACATGAGGATGTTCGTGTAGGGACCCGTCGCAATGGGCCGCAGGCTGAGCGTTGACGTCGCCGTGAAGTCGATATCGCTCTGACCACTTCCGGTCTTGGGATCATCGGTGTTGAAGAACATGACTGGGGCAGGGCCACCAGAACCGCCCTGAACGGATGTGATTGAACCACCAGCGTTCAACTTCACGCCGCCGCCAGCCATGATGTACAGACCGGGGGCGAGGACAAGCGTGACGTTGTTCTGGATCTGCCAGCCGCCGTAGTAGATCCCGGGTGCAAGATTGACTGTGCCAGCTCCATTGAACTTGCAGCCTCCGTCTCCAGGCCGCAGAAGCGGCGAAGTAGGACTGCAACGTCCAGCCGGCGAGTCGGCCAGCTTCGGCGGAGGAAGCTCGGCGAGGGGATCGCCGACAAATGCCGCGCCCTCGTCAAGCCCGCCGTTCACCGTGCCCGAGGTTGCTTGGCACGAACCGACGACGTACGTCATCGGTGCGGTGAAGTTCGAGGCGTTCGCATCGACCTTCAGCCCTCCGCTACTCGGACCGCAGACGTCATCACCGCTTCCGTTGGAGCAGTCGGAGTTCACCTGAACGAACCCACCGGTCGTCACTCCGGGCAACGGATGAATGTTGATGGTTCCGGTGCCGTGGATATGTCCGGACCCGCAATCGTGCGGGTCCAGTGAAATGAGCGAGCTCGAATTCGAAGCTCCTGTGTCGAACGCCGCGACCGCGGCGCTCGCCACGCCGATTTGCGGCAGAGGCAACAGCCCTCCAAAAAACGTGTTGTGGACCCGGTTGATGACGACTTCGACGGCGCCGGGGCTACCGGCGAACCGGCCCGCATTCCTGCTGGGCGGGTAGTTGACGGTCAACGTCGAGGCATTCGCGTCATTCGCGGGGATGCATCCGTCGTTCGTCGTGGCATTGGCGAAGAAGCCGTTTTCCCGGGCATAGAAGCACGCTGCCTGCCGCATTGCCGTCACGTTCGCCGCATCGCTCGGAGTGGGATGGATGTACCGGGCCGCTGCGATCGCGCCCGGATCTGCAGCATTCTGCTCCTGACGCTTGATCATGAACACGAACCCAAGATCGATCACAAGCGCAGCGATTGCGAACAGAACGAATAGCGCTCCGACGAAGATCACGAGGACTTGCCCTTGTTCGCGGTCCGGCGAACGCATCTCCACGCTCCTCACTGCTGCCGCTGAACGATCTCGGTGACCCCGGCCCGGATGGTCACCGGTGAAGGAATAAGGAGGAATCCTGCCAGTGGTGGACGCCAGTTGAAGCATGCATAGACAGGGACTC
>DASSHA010000059.1:0-2062 GCA_035693145.1 Candidatus Limnocylindrales bacterium | reverse complement strand
GACCGTGCTGCTCGCGAACTCGCTGTTGATCTCAGTGCTCCGGCTGCTCGGCCACAAGGTCGACCGGTGGAAGGTGCCGTTCCTCCGGCCGCTCGACGACTCGGAAGCCGCGCGTGAGAAGACGCTCGTGGCCCGCTGGGGCCGGTTCGTGACCAACAACGCGCGGATCGTGTTCCCAGTCGTGCTGATCGGCGTGCTCGCGCTGGCTGCGACCGCTTCGGTCGTGCGGCTCGGGGCATCCGACCAGGGCACGCAGCCGAAGGAGCAGACGGCGCGACGCGCGTACGACCTGCTCGCCGAGGGCTTCGGCCGCGGCTTCAACGGCCCGATCCCGATCGTCGTCGCGACGAACGGCGACACGCAGGCGCCGCAGCGGGTCTACGACGACGTCCAGGGCATGCAGGGCGTCGCGTCCATCCGGAAGCCGCAGCTGAACGACTCGAAGAGCGTCGGCATCGTCTTCGTCACGCCCACCACTGCGCCGCAGGACGAGGCCACCGACAACCTCGTCGACCGGCTCCGCTCGCAGGTCGTGCCGGAAGCCGTCGGGAACAGCGAGGCCGTCGCGTACGTCTCCGGCCAGACAGCCGCGTTCAAGGACATCGGCCAGCGGATCACCGAGCGGACGCCGCTGTTCCTGCTGTACATCATCGGCGTCACGTTCCTCGTGCTGGCGATGGCCTTCCGCTCGATCGTCGTGTCGCTGACGGCGGCCGTGACGACGATCCTGTCGGCGTTCGTCGGCTTCGGCGTCCTCACGCTGATCGTCCAGGAGGGCTGGCTGCTCGGCCTGACCGGGCTCGACCGAACGGGGCCGATCGAGACGTTCGTGCCACCGATCGCGTTCGCGATCCTGTTCGGCCTCTCGATGGACTACATGGTGTTCCTCATGAGCCGCATCCGCGAGGAGCACGTCCACGGGCTGCCGACGCAGGAGGCCATCCAGCACGGCATGGCGGCGATCGGCCGGGTCGTCGTCGCGGCCGCGGTCATCATGGGCACGGTCTTCTCCGCGTTCATCCTGAGCGGTGACCGGATCTCGAAGGAGTTCGGCATCCTGCTCGCGGTCGCGATCCTGACCGACGCCCTGATCGTGCGCATGACGCTCGTCCCGTCGTTCTTCACGCTCCTGCGCGAGAAGACGTGGTACATCCCGGGCTGGCTCGACCGGATCCTCCCGAACCTCACCGTCGAGGCGCCGCATGCCGGTGAGGGCAGGCAGGCGCCCCCGGCGAAGCCCACCGGCGCCCCTGTCGGGGAGCCCTAGGCGAACCGCGCAACGAGATCTCCGTCGGGGCGGCCGAGGGCCGCCGCCCCGACGGAGAGCCAGCACGGACCGTTCGTTTCCCGGTGCGATAGCGTCCGCCAGGCATGACCGAGCCTGCGACGCGCAGCGAGAGCACGCCGTCGGCGGAGCGTCGTTCCGAGAGCGAGGATCCGCCGTACCTCTATCCCGACTACGTCGCGACACGGCTTCGCGCGCCCACCCGGCCGCTCGTCCTCCTGCCGCACACGCTCTCCGAGCTGACCGGGCCGGCGTTCGGCGAGGACGCCGTCGGCGAGCTCGACCACGACCTCACGCGCCAGCACGACGGAGAGCCGATCGGCCAGCGCATCGTCGTCGCCGGCCGGCTGCTCGACGCCGACGGGCGGCCGATCCGCAGTCAGCTCGTCGAGATCTGGCAGGCGAACGCGGCGGGCCGCTACGTCCACGAGGTCGACCGCCATCCCGCGCCGCTCGACCCGAACTTCACCGGCGCCGGACGCTGCCTCACGGACGACGACGGCCGCTACCGCTTCGTCACGATCAAGCCCGGCTCGTATCCGTGGCAGAACCACGACAACGCGTGGCGCCCCGCGCACATCCATTTCTCGGTCTTCGGCCGCGCGTTCACCGACCGCCTCGTCACGCAGATGTACTTCCCCGACGACCCGCTGTTCGACCACGACCCGATCTTCCAGTCGGTGCGCGATCCCGAGGCGCGTCTGCGGATGGTCAGCACGTTCGATCTCGAGCTGACCGAGCCGAACTGGGCACACGGCTACGTCTTCGACATCGTCG